>NZ_CP109485.1:10093896-10433345 GCF_035918235.1 Streptomyces sp. NBC_01445
CAGCAACGGCAGCTGACTCCGCTCAACGACGTGGTACCGAACCTTCCCATCGATGATTCGCTCGCCGGCTGGACCTACCGCACCCAGTCCCTGCGTGTCGAGGAGTCAGAGCTTGGAGGGATGACAGCTTGGTTGCCCTTGGTGGACGGGGCGGAACGTCTCGGCGTTCTTGCTGTACGGACGCCCGCTCTCGATCCGCTCTCGCTGCGCCGCGGCAGGACGCTCGCGTCCCTGCTCGCCATGATGATCACGTCGAAGCGGGCGTACAAGGACACCTACGTCTGCCGGACCCGTACGGAGCCGATGCGGCTTCCGGCCGAGATGCTGCGCGCCTACCTCCCGCCCCGCACGATCGGCACCACACGGGTCGTGTCGACGGCCGTCCTGGAACCGGCATACGAGGTCGGCGGGGATGCGTTCGACCATGCGCTGACCGACTCGATCCTCCACGCGGCGATCCTGGATGCCATGGGACACGATCTCGCGTCGGGTCTGACTTCTGTAGTGGCGCTGGCTGCCTGCCGCAACGCCCGTCGCACCGGAGCAGACCTCCCAGAACTTGTGGCCTCCGTCGACGCGGCCCTGTCCAAGTGGCTGCCGAACCAGTTCTGCACCGCGGTCCTCACTCAATTGGACCTGGCCACCGGCAAGCTCCGCTGGATCAACTGCGGACACCCGGCACCGCTCCTCATCCGTGGCCAGCGCCTGGTCCCTGGTGCCATGGACCGCGACGCGGACCCGCCGCTGGGGATGTCGGCCGTCTTCAGCCCGACGCCGCGGGGTGTGCACGAGATTGCACTGGAGCCGGGTGACCGCGTGATGATGTTCACCGATGGCGTCACGGAAGCCCGTACGGCGGACGGCGGCGAGTTCGGTCTCGAACGGTTCGCGGACTACGTCGTCCGGGCCGCCGCGACGGGAGAGTTGGCGCCAGAGACACTACGGCGCCTCATCCACGCGATCCTGGATTCGCAGGAGAACCGTCTTCGGGACGACGCGACGATCCTCATGCTCGAGTGGCGGCTCACGCCCCGGGAATCAGAGGCGCAGAGGCGCTGACGTCCGAACTCTTTCGGCGGGATACCGGCAGATGCCGCGCCGCGTGCGGTGACGGAGCACCTTCGCCCCTCCCGTTGCAGCGGGGCGAAGGTTCGTGGCTCTCGTGTGGGCGAGCGGCACCATGTGTGCGACGGCGGCGTCTGGGCACCTGGCGGATATTGGATTCTCTGGGGCCCGCGGGGTGCGGCCGCCCGGACGAGGAGGTAGCCGTCGTGATGACCCCCGCCGCACCGAAGGAACCTGAGGGCAGGGAGCAGGGCTCGGTTGGTGGAGGCGGTGGGACCGCGCCGGATGGCAGCCGGGGTCCGGGCAAGGTACGCGGCCAGCGACCTGATCCGCTCGACGAGGCCGCCGCGCCAGGGAGTTCCGGGCTCGGCGTCATCACCACGGCTGTACCGGCCCGGCTGGACCGACTGCCGTGGTCGCGCTGGCACTGGATGATCGTCATCGGTCTGGGCACCGTGTGGGTTTTGGACGGCCTCGAAGTGACGACGGTCGGCAACATCGCGAGCCGGCTGTCGGAGGAGGGGTCGGGGCTGGCTATCACGTCCGCTCAGGTCACGGGCCTTGCCGCGGCCCTCTACGTGGCAGGTGCCTGCACGGGTGCACTGTTCTTCGGCTGGCTCACCGACCGGTTCGGCCGCAAGAAGCTGTTCATGGTGACGCTCGCGGTCTACCTCGCCGCGACCGCGATGACCGGGCTGTCCTTCAGCGCGTGGTGGTTCTTCCTCTTCCGCTTTCTGACCGGTTTCGGCATCGGCGGGGAGTACGCGGCCATCAACTCGGCGATCGACGAGCTGATCCCCTCGAAGTACCGGGGCCGGGTCGACCTCGTCATCAACGGCAGCTACTGGCTGGGCGCGGTCGGCGGGGCGCTGCTGTCGATCGTCATGCTGAACACGGACTACTTCCCCAAGGACCTCGGCTGGCGTCTCACCTTCGCTCTCGGTGTCGTCCTGGGCCTGGTGATCCTCCTCGTGCGGCGGCACGTGCCGGAGAGCCCGCGGTGGCAGCTCATCCATGGGCACCGCGAGGACGCCGACAAGCTCGTCGACTCCGTGGAGCGGGAGATCGAGGATGAGAAGCACGAGGAACTGCCGCCCCCGGCGAGCGAGATCACGATCCACGAGCGCAAGAGCATCGGCTTCGGGCTCATCGCGAAGACCGTCTTCCGCAGCTATCCGAAGCGCGCGGTACTGGGGCTGTCTCTCTTCATCGGGCAGGCCTTTCTCTATAACGCGATCACCTTCGGCTTCGGCGCGATTCTCACCACGTTCTTCGACGTCGAGAGTGGCCACACCGGCTACTACTTCGCGGTGATCGCGGCCGGCAACTTCGTCGGCCCGCTTGTGCTCGGCAAATTGTTCGACACGGTCGGGCGGCGCATCATGATCGCGGGTACGTACATCGTGCCCGGCATTCTGCTGTTCATCACGGCCTGGCTCTTCGACCGGGGCTCGCTCACGGCCAACACCCTCACCGCGTGCTGGTGCGTCGTGCTGTTCTTCGCCTCGGCCGGGGCGAGCAGTGCCTACCTGACGGTCTCCGAGGTCTTCCCGATGGAGACCAGGGCCATGGCCATCGCGTTCTTCTACGCGATCGGTACAGCGGTCGGCGGGATCAGCGGCCCGCTCATCTTCGCCGACCTCACCGCATCGGGCGTCCCCGGCGATACGGCCCTCGCCTTCTCTATCGGGGCGGCCCTGATGTGCGCGGCAGGACTCGTCGCGGCGTTTCTCGCGGTCAACGCCGAGCAGCGGTCCTTGGAGGACATCGCGAGGCCCCTTTCCCAGACGGACAAGAGCGGAAGACAACGACCCGACAGCGGAGGTGGCCCAGCCCCCGTGGGCTGAGCGACCGGCGCCCCGTCTCTCACGCGCCGGTGGGCCGAGGAAGGTAAGAGCCAACATCGCTACGTTGAGGGCGAACCTGAAGGCTGGGAATCTCGGCAAGCCGGGCTCTCACCGTTACCGGCGGGCCATCGAATGACCCACGCCGAGAAGGCCCGCACCACCCGCGACACCGCCGCGTGATCATCCTCGACACCGGCGCAGTCAAGGCCCTCGCAACCGGACACAAGGCGCTGAACCTGCTCGCCGGCAACATGGCCACCACCCCAGGCGACCAGCTCCGCATCCCCGCCCTGAGCCTGATGCAGGCCGAAGCCGACAAGGAACACCTGCCCCGCCGCGTACTGGCGTTCTCCTCCGTCGTCGTCCACCCGCTCGACACCATGGCCGCCGCCACCGTCGGAACGATGATCCGCGACGGATACGGCGGCCCCGACACCTGCCACGCCCTGTACTGCGCACTGCCCCGCGCGGAGTTCACCGGCATGTCGATCCTGCTCACCGAGGACGAGAACCGATATCCGCCCGGCGTCGTCACCGTCGACGTCAACTCGCCCGGCATGCTCGGCTTCCACTGACCTTGAAATCCTCGCCCACCTGGAGGAGGGCGATTCCCGACTGGCTGCCGGATGCCCGGCTCGCCTTCGGGTGGGTTCCTGCTTCTTTGCGCTGTGTCGGGACAAGTCCCCGTCTTACCCGCGCTCGACAGGCTGACACCGCAAGTCCTGCGGCCTTGGTGACGTTGACCGCCGGGTTGATGTCTCGATCGAGGACGGCACCGCAGCCCCTGCACGTCCACTCCCGGACATGCAGGGGTTCGGGGCCGTCCTTGACGCCGCACTGCGAGCAGACCTGAGAGGTCGGCTCGAAGCGTCCGATCCTTACGAGGGTGCGCCCGAACCGGGCGGCCTTGTATTCGAGCATGGTCACGAACGCAAGTTTCGCGAGCTTCTTGTAGCAGGTCAGGGCGGCGGCCAGGCCGAGGAAGTTGAGGAAGTGCGAGCCCTTTCGTTCGTACCGGACGGTGAGGCGGCGGTAGCCGAAGAGCCAAGCGATCGACCGTTCGATCTTCCAGCGGTGCCGACCGAGGCGTTCGCCGGACTCGATGCCGGGCCGCGCGATGCGCGCGACGAGCCCGCGCTCGCGCAGCCAGGCCAGGTCTTCGGCGGAGAAGTACGCCTGGTCCGTGCGGAGTTTGACGGGTCGGCGCCGCCGTGGTCCCCGGCGGGACCGGACGGCGGGTATGCCGCGGATGAGCGGCTTGAGGGCAAGGCTGTCGTGCATGTTCGCGCCGGACACGGCGACGGCGAGCAGGATGCCCTGGGCATCGGACAGCACGTGCAGCTTACTGCCCTTCTTGCCGCGATCGACCGGGTTCGGCCCGGTCAGCGATCCCCCCTTTTGGCGCGAACGGAGGCCGCGTCGACGATCGCCGAGGTCCAGTCCACCTCGCCCCGGGCCCCGAGTGCGTCCAGCACCGCCCGGTGCAGCCGACGCCACAGGCCGGCCTCGGTCCATACCGTGAAGGCGGCGATGCGCGGTGGCGGGCGACGTGCCGAACGTCGGCGGCAGATGCCGCCAGGCACAGCCGCTGGTCAGCGCGTACACCACTGCCGTGAACACGGCCCGCTCGTCACACGGAGCGGTCCCACCACCTTGCGGACGAGCAGCGAACGACGGCAGCAACGGGGCGGCCAGCTCCAAGAGTTCGTCAGGAACCAGACGCGTCGATAAATCAGCACCCACGACCGGCATCATGCCGCACGAACATCAAGTCACGTGGGACAACCTCTAAGCCTTGATTGGTGCGGCCGACCTGGCGGCCTGCTCGATCTTCGCGCAGTAGGCCGCACGGGCTTCCTCGTCGATCTGGTTCTCGTATTCGGCGCGCACCCCGGTCCGGCCGTCGAGGCCCTCGCGCAGGATATCGGCGTGCCCGGCATGCCGGATGGACTCGCCGAGGACATGGACCATGATGGCGAACAGGTTCGTGTTGGGATAAGGTTCCGGCCACCACGGCACGTGGCCGGGGGCGTCGAGGGGAAGCTCGTTGATCGTCGCGTCCGAGTGTTCCCATGTGAGCCGGTAGAACCCGATGATCTGATCGCGGGTCTCGTCCTCGGTCGCCCACAGATCGCTGCCGTTGGAGTCCTGCCACCGGGGCAGCGGTTCCAGGGAAGGGCGGTCGAAGACCTCGCCGAAGTACCTGGCCTCGACGGTGGCCACGTGTTTGACCAGGCCCAGGAGATTGGTCCCGGTCGCTGTCAAAGGTCGGCGGGCGTCGTATTCGGACAAGCCGTCGAGTTTCCAGAGCAGCGCCTTGCGGTCCCGCCGCAGTCTCCCGTGCAGGTTGTCTTTCGCGAATTCATCGATCATGCGGCATGAGCCTGCCATGGGCTGCTCGTGGTCTCAAGATCCCGTACGTGGTCCGCAACGACTGGCAGAGCCGAGGCCTGGCCATGGCCGCCGCCCTGACCTGCTAAAAGAAGCTCGCGAAACTTGCCACGTGAGACAACCTCTAAAGCTGAGGTGTCCGCGATACTCGCGGAGACCGGAGCAGCGGCACCCAATCCCGTAGCGTCCTTCCCGATCGCGTAGCGGGCTCTACATCCTTAGCAAGGTCATCCCGTAGAGCGTCGACCATCACGGATCCGCAATCACCGACTTTCGACAGGGAAGACGCGTATCTCGGTGACCAGCCATCAGGGTTGGGCGATCCCTCGTACCAGAGCTCGACCACCATCATGGCGTCAGCGATGTAGTCGTTGACGTTGCGAACAGTGCGCGCCACATCGCTATCCTCGGGCACGGAGATGTCCAAGACCGCTTTGCTCTCTTCAAAGCTGTAGGCCGCATTGTCCATCTTGTCGAGCAGTCTCTTGAGGCTGCTCACTTCCTCTGTCTTTGCAGCCTCACCGAACTCCCACGCAACTCGCTTGAATCCTCGGTACGAAACGAGTGCCCTTGCGTAGGCGTCCCTCCGCAGTTCCCAGAAGGCTTGCTCTCTCTGCGTCACAGCGGACTTGCTGACCTGCTTGAGCGCAGCATAGATAGCCAAGCCGCCGGCGAGAACGGCGGCGCTTGCACCGATAAGCGCCGCAACAAGAGCCGCAGTTGCATCAGACACGGCGCCGATCTTGCCAGAGCCATCGGGGCATGACCGCAGCTTCTACAAGGCTCGGGAGGAACTGTGCCGATCCATCCGGGCATGGTCGAAGACCTCGCCGCTGGTACTCGTGATCTCGGGATCATCTCGTGGCAGTTGGTCGATGAGCTCGGTAGGGCCGAGGTCGCCGCGATCCTCGCCGAGACCGGCGCAGTCGCGCCCGACCCCGTAGGCGCCTTCCCTCTGCGGTAGTTGTTAAGAGACCTCAGCCCAACTATTTGATTGCGCATCCCATCGGTAGATGGCCACGCCGCTGGTGGAGCGTCCGGCAAGGAGCCATCGCCCCAGGTCCCATGTCAACCGTGCGGGCATGGCATCGTCAATGACGATATCCGGGGCGTCTGCGTCGTGTAGGGCAAGAAGTTGTGCAATCGCCTCCGCGGGCAGGTCATCACGCACGGTCACAGACCAGCCGTGTTCGCTCGTCAACACGACTGAAGGTACTGGTGCTCGGCCTCCCTCAGAGATCTGACGGAACAGAAACCGGCGTGGCGCTGACCGTGTGCCGTTGTCGATTGCTCCTGCCAGCCGACTGCCGAAGTGCGACGCCACCGACTGTAGGAACGGCGCTGCCGCCATCGTGGTAGCCATAGCAAAGACGGCACCAGTGACGTCTCCGTTGAAAACGGGTCCGTTGTAAACGGGCTCACGACGGTCCGCGTCGTCTTCGGCCCGGTCTCGCTCGATGGACATTGATCCCCCTTCTCTCCGATGAAGCATGGCAGTTGGCAAGCCCCGCTCACCAGAAATGCCCGCGAGGAGGTGACCAATGCCCATCCATCCGGGCACGGTCGAAGACCGCGCCGCCGGTACGCGTGACCTGTACGAGCAGGCCGAGCAACGCCTATTGGGCATCGTCGCCCGGCAGCTCGCCGACGGCCTCGACGCACCCGGCTGGGTCGAGCGAACCTGTCCGCCGTACAATCCGCACGGCGCACCTCACAGGCCGTTCTCGACGAGCTCGGCAAGGCCGTGACCCTCGACGTGTTCGACGTCGCAGCCCAGGCGTACAACACCGGGCACCGCGCGGCAGTCGCCGAGCTCGGAGCACTGTCCGATACCGGCCGCCGCCTGGTCGACGGCGTCACCCCCAACGCGCAGGCCGTCAACCGGATCACCTCGACGCACCGCAGCATCCTGCGCACCATCGACGACCGGTACCGCGGCATCGTCGCCGAGGTGACCACCACGCCCCTGACCGGCCCCGGCACCCGCCCGCCAGGCCACGCAGGACGCCATGCGCCGCTTCGCAGACGAGAGGATCCGCAGCTTCACGGACCGCGCCGGCCGACGTTGGCAGCTCACCTCTTACGACTTGGTCCGCGATTGAGGCTTCGGCGTGCTGGCCTGGCGGGTCGGCTGGTGGTTGATCAGCAGGCGGCCTGCCGGGCGAGCACGAACTCGGTGCTCGGCTTGCGGCGGGTCGGTCGGCGAGCCGAACGGTCCGAAACCAAAGAAGCGATCGCCTGGTAGGTCGCGGCGTAGTCCTCGCGTGGGCCGGTGTAGCGCTGGAGCGGGCACCACTGCCGCAATTCGGCGTTGGCGTGCTCGACGCAGATCTGCTGTGAGGACTGCCGTCGGCGCATCTCCCGCCAGGCGTACCGCTCGCCGAGCGGCGCGTCGCCCTTCGGCTTCTTCGGAGGGGCGCTGATTTGGTCAGGGAATTCGTTGGCCAGCCCCCGGTAGCCCTCGTCGACCTCGGCCGTCACCTTCGGGTGGAGCCGGAACTGCTCGGCGATCCCCTCGGTGCGCATCGCGGTCAGATCGGTCAACTCTTCGATCACATCGCCGAGATGTGCACGCGAGACGCCGCAGAAGGCAGAGTGGGTCAATGCCGCACGGGCCCACTTCTTGGTCAGACTCGAAGAACCGTGCGGCCACTGTCACGTCACGGCTGCCCGCCGATGATCAATGGGTGTGGCTCTTCCGCGGGAACTGTCCGAACTGGAGACTTCCCTACAGAAGAGCAAACGCAGCCGGCGAAGCATCGGCCCGAGCATCAGGGCCTCAGCAGTCCGCCCACCCACCAGTCGTGCGGCTTGCCATCGTTGGCGATGCTGCGATTGCGCAGTGTCCCTTCGACGGTGAAGCCGAGTTTCTCGGCGACGGCACGCGAACCGGTGTTCCCGGCCATGGCCCACCACTCGATGCGGTGCGCGTCGAGTGTGGCCCAGCCCCAGTCGCACAAAGCCTGAGCGGCCTCAACCGAGTACCCGCGTCCGCGCTGCTCCTTGACCGCCCAGTAACCGAGCTCCCAGACGCCGCGGCTGATGAGGGTCAGGCAGTACGAGCCGATCAGGGCACCGGTGTCCTTGCGGAACGCGCCGAGGGTGTAGTCCTTGTCCTCGGCCCACTGGGCGGGCAGCTCCTCGCCGACGAGCTTCTCCGCGTCCGCACGCCGGTACGGCACCGGCACCGGGGTGTAGAACTGGATGTCTTCGTCCTGGCAGGCTTCGTACACCGCATCCACGTCGGCAGGTGTGAAGGCCCGCAGCAGCAGACGGTCGGTCTCGAGAGTCACTGGATCCATCGCGGCAGTATGACCACCATCAACAAGCAGCGACCAGCGAATATCCCGACCGAGCACCGCCCATCACAAGACCCCGGGCTGGTCAACGCTCGTCGCAACACCCAGATCAGCTGCCCCCCGAGACGGAGCTACACCCAGCATCAATCGCGGACCTTGCCGTTACGCAGAGATGGCCGTCCGTACGTCGGTCGGCCGGGCCGGGCCGAAGAAGTACGACGGTGGTGACCGTCAGAACGGTGAAGGCGGCGCGTCGTCCAAGAGGACGAGGTCCGCGGAGGGGCCGAGCGGTTTCGTCGGCACGCTCGTGACTGCTGCCAGCTCACTGCGACCAGGGCGCATCGGTGATGCGCTCAATCACGGACGTGCGGTGGAAGCCGGGAACGGAGCGTTCCAGGTAGTCCGCATTGAGGGTCCCGTACGTGGTGTCCGGACGGTCCTTGAGCCCCTCGATGAACGTTTGTACGAATTCCTTCTTGAAGTTTCCGCGCGGATGAGCGGCGACGATGTCGTCCACCTGGTCGCCCTCGAGTCCGTCCAGGCCCCAGCCGACCGCGTCGGTCAGAACGCCGTAGTTGGTGGCAGCGATCTCCGGGCCCATCCGGCCGGGAATCCCCGGCGTCGTGTGCAGCGCGATCGCCGTCCAGACCACCTCGGCGGCGCCCTTGGGGAACCCGCGGTCGAGCAGGAACTTGCGCGCGTGGTCGGCGCCGTCGAGCTCGAAACGCTGTTCCTCCTCGGAGTACGGGGTCAGGAGGCCGGCGTCGTGGAACATCGCGGAGATGTAAAGCAGCTCGGGATCGGGCTGCAGGCCCAACTCGCGCGCGTGCAGGGAAGCGAAGAGAAAAACACGCCGGGAGTGATGGAAGAGCAGGGGCGTGATCGTTTCCCGGAGGTGGCTCGTGGCCTCCGCCACGGCTGAGGTCTCGGGAATTTCCACCCCCGCGATGATGTTGCTCATGCGTCCGCTCTTTCCGCTGAGATCTGTTACGAGTGGACTGTGCGTCCGTTGTTCTCATAGTCATTGGGACATCGACCCGATGGTTCCAACCTCCCCTGAAGTCCACGGTGATGCGTGAGTCCCGGATCGTAAGGGGCGTGTTGGTTGCGAGCATGCTGCACGGGATCTCCGCGCCGATGGGTGGCAACACAGGCACGTTTGTTCCCGTGCCGCGCGTGCGGGCGTGACCAGAGCAGACCTACCCTTGGATGCCGTCCGTGCCGAGGCGAAACCACCACACCGTGCGGACGCCTGAACTCACACGCTCAGCGCAGTCCGAACGCACACGGCCCGGTACTCGGCCTAGAGCGTGTCTCTTTTATGAGTTGATCAACTGATCGGCGACCCCCTGAAGACGTGCTCTCGGAGCGTGAGACGATCGCCTCCCGCCTGTCGGTGACCCATCCGAGCGTTGTTTGGCGGCTGCGCGTTCGCCCTCGATGGTCGGAGTGCCGTGGCGGCTAGCGTGGACGCATCGTCCAGGTGCGGGCGTACCTCACTCGCCCCAGAACGGCCGTTCAGGCGGTAGCGGTTCTCCGACCTGCGAGCAATGGAAGGGCCCGACATGTCCAACCACTTCACCGGCCTCAGCCTTGGACCACCACTGGGCGACCAGCGTCTCGATCTGTGCGACCTGTACGCCTTCGGGGCACCCGGCGATCCGAGCAGGACCGTTCTCATCCTCAATGCCAATCCCAATGCCGATGCCCTGCACCCCGACGCCGTATACCGACTGAACATCGACAACGACGGCGACTACCTGACCGACATCGCCTTCAGCTGGGTCTTCAGCCCGCCGGCATCCGACGGCTCCCAGACCTACAGCGTCTTCATGGCAACCGGTGCGGAGTCCTCTATGCCCGAGGCAGTCGGCACCAAGATCGTGTCGAACGCCGCCGTCTCTTTCGACCCTCAGGCCAAGGTGGTCAGCAGCGGCGACTACAAGGTGGCCGCCGGTAGCCGCAGTGATGCCTTTTTCTTCGACTTCGACGGCATCAAGAATCTGTTCGATACCAGCGGCAACCGGAATTTCACCGCGCCCCATCTTGGTGGAAAGTCCCCGTGGACCGGCGTCGACTCCAACAGCACGGCCAACGTCTTCTCCATGGCCATCGAACTGCCGACCGCGGAGCTGGCCCCCAAGCCCGAGCTGCACATCTGGGGCCGGTGCAGCGTCCTGCGCGACGGCGAACTCGTCCACGCGGACCGGGCCGGGCACCCCTCAATGAGCAGCTTCTTCAACACCGACGACACGAAGGAGGAGTACAACGCCAGCGAGCCGGTTAACGACCGGGCCAGGTGGACGGATCAGTTCGTCCACCTGATGGGCCACACCGGCGGCTACTCGCGTGAGCAGGCGATCACCGCGCTCGACGAGCACGGCCTCCTGCCGGACGTGCTGCACTTCGACCCGTCCAAGCCTGCCGCGTACCCGAATGGCCGGACATTCACGGAAGACGTCATCGACATCCGCGTCGCGTTCCTCACCAAGAACGAGGCGCCGCCCACCGGTCTGACGCCGCACACCGACACCCTGGACCGGTTCCCGTACCTCGGCAACCCGCACCCGGCAACCACCTCCTGACGGATCCTTGCGGGACGCACCCGGGGTTCCGACGGCCGAGCCGGGACAGGCCGATCGATCAGTAAATCGGACTAGAGCCTGTCTCTTCGGAGATTTCTAGGAGCGCCATTCCTGCTGGTAGGCGGGATGCTCGGCATACGACTGGGCAAGGACACGAATCGCGTGGTTGCGTCCCGGGTGACGCGAGTCTGCAGGGTCCATGGCCGTGCAGTCCCGTGCCAGCATGTCGACCAGATCGAGCATGGGCAGGTGGCTGTCGAGCGGGGCGTCTCCGCCGAACGTCTGGGCAACGTAGGCGTAGGCGTGGTTGTCCTCCTCGATGCGAGCGCGGAGGAACTTCAGCAGGTCGTCCATGCGCTCATCTTCGCGCGCGGCCCTTCGCCTCTGTGAGGCGTGCCCGTAATCGTCTTCGTGGTCAGCTGCTGGTCCAAATGAGGATGGCGGCGAGGTGGAGTGCGGCCTGGTAGGCAAGGGCGAGTTTGTCGGTTCGCATGGCCAGGCCCCGCCACTGTTTGAGTCGGGCGATGCAGCGTTCGACGGTGTTGCGTTCTTTGTATGCCTCGCCGTCGAAGCCCGGCGGGCGGCCTCCGGCACGGCCTCGCCGGAGGCGGTGACCGATCTGGTCGGCGGGCTGCGGGATGACAGCTCGGATGCCGCGCCGGCGGAGATGCGCGCGGATCGCGCGGGAGGAGTACGCCCGGTCGGCGAGGACGAGTGCCGGTCGAGTCCTTGGTCCCCAAGTCCCGTTCGTGGAACCCAAATTCTGGCCATGACTGCCTCGAAGGCCGGGGCGTCACCGGCCTGGCCAGCGGTGACGTGCAGAGCTAATGGTCGCGCTCGACTGTCACTGGCCAGGTGGACTTTCGCGCTCAGGCCGCCGCGGGAGCGTCCGAGTGCATGATCGTGCGGTTCTGAACGGTCGGGTGCCCCCCTTTTCCTGGCTCCGGCAGCGTGTTGGTGGGCCCGGCAGATGATTGAGTCCACCGACACCGTCCAGCCCACGTCGTCACCGGCGTCCGCTGCGGCGAGGATCGCCGAGAGAATCCGTTCCCAGGTGCCGTCAACGGCCCATCTGAGCAGCCGTTTATGTGCGGTCTGGAACGACCCGAGCTCACAGGGCAGGTCCCGCCAGGGGGAGCAGGTGCGGTACTTCCACGCGATGGCCTCAAGGGTCCGACGGTGGTCGTGGTCGGCCCACCGTCGGCCACGGACCGGATCGGCCGCCATGAGCGGCTCGATCCGGGCCCACATCGCGTCAGTGATCACTAACCGGACAGGCGCATCCGATCAACTGACCAACCCATCAAAGAAACACGCACTAGCCTCGACACCACGAGCGACGATGAGTTCGAGGCTGTCGGACTTCTGGGCTGCTGATTGTGCCGAGCATGTACGCGCCTCATTCTTTGGGCTCGCTCGGCACCAACGGGCCAACAGCGGTGTCCCCCTCCGCCGCCAGCTCAGCGTAGGACGGCAGTTCGCGCATCCGGCGCAGCGGCGACAGGAAAACGGGCAGGAAGGTGAGTGATTGGCCGACCGCCCCGGCCAGCAGCGTGCCGCGGACGCCGATCGTCGAGCCGAGCAGGCCGCCGAGCAGCGCCCCGAAGGGCATCGTGCCCCAGACCAGGAACCGCATCGTCGCGTTCATCCGGCCGAGCAGCCCAGGCGGGCACAGCGCCTGCCGGAAGCTGACCTGGTTGATGTTGTAGACCACGATGCCCATCCACATCGCTATCTGCGCTGCCGCGAGCAGCCCCACCGTCCAGTCGCGCTGCACGAACGGGGTGACCAGCGCGCACGGTCCGGCGACCGCGCTCGCGACCCAGATGGCCGGTCCCTGGCCGACCTTTGCCGCGAACCGTCCGGCCACCAGAGCACCGATCAGGCCACCCACCGCCGCGGTCGAGGTAAGCAGACCGATGACGCCCGGCGAGAGCCGCAGTTGGCGGGCGAGCAGCACGTAGAAGACGGCGGAGATCACCGAACCGAAGAGGTTGGCCGAGCTGGTGCACATGGCGATGGCGCGGAGTACCCGGTGGGCGAGCACGAACCGCAGACCGTCGCGGATCTCCCGGAGCAGGTTGGGGTCGGGGCTGCGCTTGGGGCGCGGCGGCCGGACCTCGATCCGCGTCACCCACGCGGCCGACCACAGGAAGCTCACCGCGTCGACGAGCAGCGCGTAGGGCGCGGTGAGCGCCTGGATCAGCGCGCCGCCGAGGCTCGGTCCCGCGATCTGGCTGACCGACTCGCTGGCCTGGAGCTTCGCGTTGCCCTCGACCAGCCGCTCCCGGTCGATCAGCTGGGGCAGGTAGGACTGGTAGGCCACGTCGAAGAAGACCGTGCTCACCCCGGTGGCGAGCGCGACCACGTACAACTGCTCGATCGTCAGCACGCCGAGGAGCTGAGCCACCGGAACCCAGGCCAGCAGGGCGGCCCGAACCAGGTTGTTGACGATCAGCACCCAGCGGAAGCGCATCCGCTCCACCCACGCGCCGGCCGGCAAGCCCACGGCCACGAACGCTGCGGTCTCGCACGCCGCCAGCACCCCGACCTGCCAGGTGCTGGCGTGCAGCACCAGGATGGCGACGAGAGGAAGCGCCAACTGGCTGACCATTGTCCCGAACTGACTGACCGTCTCACCGACCCACAGTCGACGGAAGTCGGCGTGCCGCCACAGTCCGCCGCGGTCAGCCGGTCGGTCGGGCGAGGGCTCGGGAGCAGTCATGGGAAACTACCGTGGAAGAGTGATTGGGTTTTGTCAATCACTTATCCTCCCAGCCCTTCAGGAGGCTGCTGACCATGACCGAACGCCGGCTGGCGACCGACGCGGAGGCGAAGGCGCTCGCCTCCGCGCTCCGCCTGCGCATCCTGCGCATTTGCCTCGGTGAGGCGCGCACCAACAAGGAGATCGCGGCGATCCTTGGCGGCGATCCCGCCAGCGTGCTGCACCACACTAGGACGCTGGTGCGCACCGGTTTTCTGGAGGCCCAGGAGGAACGACGCGGCGCGCGCGGCGCACGCGAGATTCCCTATCTGGCGACGCGGAAGTCCTGGCAGCTCGATGCGGTCGCACAGGACCGGTCGATGCTCGACGCGTTCCTGGAGGAGCTGGCCCTGGCCCCCGCGGCCGAGGTCGACAGCACCCGGCTCGGGCTACGCCTGCCGCCGGCGGAGATGGAGGAGTTCCAGACCCGGCTCCGCGCCCTGCTCGAGGAGTTCGCCGCCCGCCCGGACGACCCGACCGCGCCCGCCTGGTCGCTCTTCATCGTGGTGCACCCCGACCCGAACCGGCCTTGACGATCCGACCCGGCCCTGACCGGACACGATCGCCTCCGAGTGTCGACGTACACGTGAACGTCCTCGCCGGCTGGTCGAGATCCGGGCCACGAAATCCCAGGTCATGCTGCATGCCACCTTGGCCGATGCCCACGGCAGCACACTGCTGGCGGCCCATCCCCGGGCCATTGGCAGGGGTGCCCGTGTCGTCGATGGCTCGCATTGGGACGGCCTGCCCACCGGCAAGGGACGCCCGACCACCATCAGCGGTGTCCCGGTCCAGCCTCGTCGAGAACGGCCGCGGGGCGAGGAAGTCGGGCCCTTGCAGGCCTTGGTCAACTACCCGGTCGTGAAACGACCGGGCTTGCTGCTCGAGTCATTACTGGCTGTGATGGGGTCGGCTGCGTCCAGTTCTCACGCGATGAGGGTGAGTTCAGGGGCCGTTGACTGAGCCCCGCAGACCCACGCCATCCAGCCGCGTTGGCGGATGTTGTGGGACGCGTTGTGGTCCGCGTGCTCAACGAAGCCGCAGACCCGGCACGAGAAGACGGCCTGGGAGGGCCGGTTGTCGCGTGCGGTGTGATGGCATTGCGAGCATTCCTGGCTGGTGTAGGCCGGATCGACGTACACGACGGGCACCCCGGCCCGCTTCGCCTTGTAGGCGATGAAGGAGCCGAGCTGGGCGAATGGCCAGGAGTGGAGCGTGGTGCGTTGGGGCTTTCTCAGCCGTGCCCGCTCGCGGATGCCCGTGAGTGTCTCCAGGGCGATCCCGCGACCGGTGCGTTCAGCCTCCGCCACGATCCGCTTCGAAATCTTGTGGTTGATGTCCTTGTTCCGCCGGGCTTCCTTGCCCGCGTGCTTCTTCGCCCGCCGCTTGGCGGACTTGGTGTGCTTCTTCTGCAGCTTGGAACGCAGCTTGCGATCCCGTTCCCGCTTGCGGTTGATCCGACGCCCGCAGTGGCGCTCGCCATCGGAGGTAGCGGCGACGTTCACGATCCCCAGATCCACCCCGAGGAACCCGGCCGGATGAGTGTTCAGATCCCCCTCGGCGATCTCGCACGTCGCGATCAGGAACCACTTCCCGCCCTGGCACACCAGGTCGGACTCACCCTGGCGGTGCGCAGCCAGGACCTCCAGCTGCCCGGCCTGCCCGGTGAACGCCACGCCCTTGAGCCGGCCCGCGGTGGTCCAGATGGACACCGTGCGTGCCTGGTGCTCCCAGGACAGCATCCGGTCGTCGTAAGGCTGCGCCGCCTGGGGCCGGAAGACCACCGGCTTGCCCGAGGCCCGGACATGCCGCCTGGAACCGGGCCGCCCGTACCGGCCGTTACGCAGGTTCGCCCTCAAGGTGGTGTAGGCATCGCAGGTCTTCTTGATCGCATGCTGGGCGGCCTGCGCGCCAAGCCCCCACCGGAAGCGGATCTCGGCATAGGCGTGCTTGCGGAGCTCCAGCGGACGTCGCGCGTTTTCCTCGAATGCAACCCCGGCCGCCCAGGTCGCCGCTTGATTGCAGGCGTGCAGGGTCGCCTCAAGTGCCGCCGCCTGTAAGGGCGTCGGCAGCAGCTTCACCCGCACCACCAGCTTCACGAGCAGCGAACCTATACACCTGAACGAAGACCCACCACACGTTCGCCCCCGCCCCACCCGAACGAGCGACACCCGCCCCCGGCCCTCCCGGCGCACACCGCCGTAGCCCGGCTCCGCCGGAACGCCCCGGGCCGCTCCGCGGCCGTCATGGCCTGCGGCACATCGCGGCGACGCTCCGCGTCGCACCCCGTGGATGCGATTCCTCCCGGGCGTAAACGCCCAGGGTTCCTCGCAAGAATCCGCTGAACAGGGCCGCGGCCACCCGGATCGAGGTCGGGCGTCGACCGTTGTCGGTCTATGACGAGCTGACCGGCACGCGTCCCTTCACCACCCATCGAGCGACGAAGGAATCGTCTTGAGCGAGCCCGCCGGCTACCGCATCCGCACCGCGGCCGGCAAGCTCGGCCTGCCCCACCTCGCGGAAACCATCACCTAGGGCTCGTCCGGCGGATCATGGGCCGAGCCAGGGCAGGACCGAGGCGAGGGCCGGCCAGTGCCCTAATCGTGTTGACCGCCCCCGGCAGGCAGTGCTGGAGTCGGCACGTGGACAGCATCCCCGCCAACCGGCGGCTCTGGAACCAGATCAGCAGCGCCTACCAGCACGAGCACGACCCGCAAATCGGCGCCACACCCCGGCTGTGGGGCATGTACTCCATCCCCGACGCGCACCTGCACGCCCTGGGCGACGTCACCGGCAAGCGCGTCCTCGAACTCGGCTGCGGCGCCGGCCAGTGGTCCAGGGCGCTTGCCGCCGAGGGCGCCACCGTGGTCGGGCTCGACCTGTCCGAAGCCCAACTCGCCGCAGCGGCCCACGCGATGGGAGCGGCCCGCTACCCGCTAGTGCAAGGCGCCGCCGAACAACTCCCCTTCGCCGCCGACAGCTTCGACCTGGTGTTCTGCGACTTCGGTGGGCTCAGCTGGGCGCCCCCGCACCTGGCCGTCCCGCAGGCCGCACGCGTCTTGGGCCGAGGCGGGCGCCTGGTGTTCAACGTCGCCAGCCCATGGTTCGAAGCTTGCTACGACGAAGCCGCCAGCCGCGTGACCACGACGCTGCAGCAGGACTACTTCGGGCTGAACACCATCGCCGAAGACGACGGCGCGACCAGCTATCAGCTCACCTACGGCAACTGGGTCAAGGTCCTGCGCGGCGCGGGTCTCATCATCGACGACCTCATCGAGCCGCGGCCCGAACTCGGAACACCCAACGGCTACAACGAAACCGACCCACCCGACTGGGCACACCGCTGGCCGGCGGAACTGCTCTGGGTAACCCACAAACCGTAAGTTCCGCCGCGCCGAGACATGAAGGCATCCCCTCGCCGGGCAGGCCAAGGGCCTGTCCGGCTGATCATGGGCGGAGCCAGAGCCGGCTAGAGGCGAGGGTGACGGTCCCGTGGATTCCTAATGGCTTTGTCAAGCTGTGAGCGTGACGGGCGGTGTTGGCTGATAGCACCGTCGGTCGCGAAGGAGTGCCCAGAGGACGTTGACGCGGCGTCGAGCCAGGGCCATGACTGCTTGGGTGTGGCGCTTTCCCTCAGCGCGCTTGCGATCGTAAAAGCGGCGAGACTCGCCGGAGTAGCGGATGCTCATCAACGCAGATGGTCGCTGAGATCGAAAAGCTCATCGCGGCCCGATTCCGGCAGCACTCCAATGCTGAAGTGATCGTCAGTATGCCCGGTTTGGGCCCCATCCTCGGCGCCGAGTTCGTCGCAGCCACGGGCGGCGCCAACCCACAGCGCTGAACTCCTTCTTCGATCTGCCCCTGCGGGGAAGTGGGAAACCACATCGCCGACACGGCACCGACCACCGGCTCGCTGCCCCTCCAGCCAGACGACGGGTTTCTCCTGTGCGACCCCACATGGCTCGCCGAGCGGACTGGCGAACACCGGCTGGATGAGCCAGGGGGAAGGTGACACCGCCGATACGTAGAGGGCGAACGGCTGTCGACCATCCGGCAGCTGGCGTCCGATCTGGGGCTGGCTGCCGGCACGGTCGCCCGGGCCTACCGAGAGCTGGAGGGCGCGGGCCTGATCCGCGCCCGGCGTGGTGCGGGGACCCGGGTGGCGCCCCTGCCCCCTTCGGCCAAGCACCCTTCTCCTGAGGAACTCGCGCCCCTGGCCCGGCGATTCCGGGATGAAGCCCGGACGCTGGGCGCGGATGACGCGGCGATCACGCAAGCACTGCGTTCCGTACTGGCGGACGCAGACTGAGCCGACTGGTCCGGAACCTCCGGGGCATGTCCCAGCCCGCCTCCGCCAGGACCGCCGCCCAGGATCGGCGGCAGTTCGAAACGACGGAGCCTGACCAGATCACCCGAGACAGCTTCCGGAATCCAGTCACCCAGGACCAGATCAACCGAGATCCTCGGCAAGCTCACGTCTCAACTCATCTGGTCGCCCCAGGACACAGGTCCGGGCCGGGACCAGATCGTTCGAGATGGGACAGCGCCCAATCTCCTCCGATTCGCTTGTGGTCTCGTTGGATCGGGATCGCTGACTTGTCTGCAGCGAGTCGTTGTTTGAGAGCCGCGCAGGCATACGGGCCGCGGATTCGGCTCCCGTCGCCTCAGCTCGGCAGGAGCCGACGGCTACGGGCTTGGCCCGGTCGCACCGCCTCCTACACTCACGGGATGAACAGCTACACATGCACCCAGTGCAGCACTGTCGGTCTGGTGGAGGGTTTCGTCGAGGACGCCGGCCAGAACTCACGCGGGTACGCACGCTGGATCGAGGGCGCGTTGGAGCGGGGGATTCTCGGGGGCGCCAAGCGGATGGGCCGACGCCGGCGGCAGATAGAGGCGTTCCGCTGCCCCAAGTGCGGGCACCTTGAGCTGTTCGCCACGGGCGAGGTGTAGTTGGCCCTCGCTCTCCCAGACTCCACTATAGGCAGCCGCGCGTCGCGCGCCGCCGGCATCTAGCCTTCTCCACGAAGTTTCGGTTCTGGCTCACTTTCGGAGCCAGAACCCCGTCTCGTGGACAATGCCAGCCTGCCCTGTCTCAGCTCTCGGTCGGCTGATCGACGTGAGCCAAGAACCGCTCGATGTCCCAGGCGTGGTGGGCGACATCGTGCGCGTTGATGCGCGCCACATCCCCGGCCCGCTGCAACCCACGATCGGCATGCTCACGAACCAGGTTCTCCTCCAGCGCGGCGGACACCGAGCTCACCCAGGCGTCGGCCGCCCGCTGGAGCGACCCCAAAGCACCAGCCAGGGAAACGTCGTTGTAGTAGCGGGCCTGCGCCAGAAGGTCTTGGTCGTAGCCGGGGACTTGGAGTGTGCCCGCCGCGACATTCCAGGCCAGCTCCGGATGCCGTTCATCGCCCCGGCGCCCCTTCGCCAGACCCGCGTACCGCGCAGGCAGGTCCTCGACCTGCCCAATGGCTTCGCATGGAGTTCGATCATCCGGTCGGGCAGGCGGACTGGCGTGCAAGGCTTCAACGTCACAGCCTCGGTTGGGTCTGCGCCTGGGAAGATCATCGTTTGGTCGGCTTCGTTAACGTCGCCTGGGACGGCGGCGTCCATGCGTTCGTCTTGGACACGGTCGTAGCTCAGCGCAACCGTTCGAACGGGGTGGGAGCCGCGCTGGTCAAGGCAGCTGCTGAGGGATGCCGTGCTGCAGGGTGTGAGTGGCTGCATGTCGACTTCGAAGAGCACTTGCGATCGTTCTACTTCGATGCCTGCGGCTTCAGAGAGACGGCGGCAGGACTGATCGCCCTGTGACCTTGGACCTCCCGGCCCTGGAGATGTGTCCAGGGGCCGGGAGGGAAGATCTTCAGTTGGCGACGTGCTCTTAGGCTCGGGCCCGGGTGCTGGCGAGGCGGTAGGAGTCGGTGCCGGTTTCGATGACGATCCCACCGCAAGCCTCCGGGCGTTGTCAGACCTCAGAGACATCGCCCTCCGGCGAAACCGGGCGTCCACCCGCTCTGTGACTTGTGTCCGCAGAGGCCGTGTGCGGGTGACCCCGTGTGCGATTGAGCAGGTGCGTCGTTTGGGACACCTTCGCGCTGCATATCGCCGGGCGTGTTGCATTCCGAGAGAGTCGATGTGATGCGGCTCACGCTGTGGGTGCCTGAGGCGGGGCATGCGCGATCATTGAGTTCACCGTGGCGACGCGGTGAGCCAGGTCGCTGGCAGGGATGTCGATGAGCTCGTAGCCGAACGCGCGGTAGCTCTCTTCGTGAATCTTTTCGAAAGCCAGTGATTCCTGGAAACTGATCCGCCGGGCCGCGGTCGGCTCGCAGAACCCCAGATTGCGGACGAAGAGCACTTGCCGCTCGTAGACCCCTTCCGAGGTGATCCGTTCGAGCTCCGTGGCCAGCGCCGGGGACACCGACCACCCCAAGTAGGTGGTGAGGGCGTGGGTGCAGACCGGTGACCGGTCGAACACCTGAACAGATCCGGTGGCCTCCAACTGTCGCTGTCGCTGCAGAGCGACGATCTCGTCGATGAAGGACATCCGTGTCCATGGCTGGTCCTCGCCCAACGCCTGCGCTTGCGCGATGACCGCCGTTGCTGCCTCCTCGACAACCCCGTAGCCAAGCTCGTCCAGGCACCGCAGGATTGATGTCTTGCCCGCGCCCGGCGTGCCAGTGAGAACGTACCGCCGCATGATCCGAGAACCCTTTCTTGCAGGTCGAGACAGGTCCATTGGTCACCGTTTGGGCCTCCGGCGGAGGCAACGAGCCAGTGGAGCCGTGGGAGATGGGGATGGGGGACACAGGCGGATCCTCGAACGGCTGATATGCCGGAGACGCCCCTGATGCCCAAGGCGTTGAGCAAGGCAACCACGGCCAGATTGCTCAACGTCCTTCTTCGTTCCAGTACATCCTGTCGACCAGAGTCTCGGCAACGTCGCAGAAGGGTGGCGAGCCGATGCCGGGGATGCACTGCCCGAGGTCAGCCGTCAGCCTGCGGCCGTTTCGTAGCCTGCAGTGCCATGAGATGCGTGCGGTCCAAAGGGCCCAGGCTGGTGGTACGAGATCAAGTTCGACGGTTCTCCAGACACCTCGCGATGTCTCATTCGGGTAGGTCCCGGGGCCGCCCGTAGCTGAGGAAGGGCGGGAATTGAGGCTTCCAGGAGGAGGCGCGGCGCGAGAGCTACTCAGCGGCAGCCCGGCACCGTCCAGGAGAGAACTCTGGTCACGGCTGCTGCTTCATGCGGCCGGCTGAGGCCTGTTGGGCGTCCGCGCCGGAGCTGACGTGTCGTTGGGTCTCCTGCGGGCCGTGCCAGTCCAGGCACATCACAGTGGCGTCGTCTTCGAGCCGCCCGCCGGCAGCGTCCCGGACTGCGGACGTCAGCATCAATGCGGTCTCCCGCGGGTGCAGGCCCCGGGTGCGCTCCAGCAGGGCAGGCAGGTCGACCTCCTCCCCGTGCCGTTCGACCATGCCGTCGGTGAACATGAGCAGACGGTCACCATGGCGCAGATCGAGGTCCTGAACACGGTAGGGGATGCTCGCGAACTCCGACAGCCCGAAGGGATGGTCCACCTCGCAGGTGATCACCTCCACAGCGCCCTCGCGCATGCGCAGTGGCCAGGGGTGTCCCGCGTTGACGAGCTGGGCCCGCCCAGTGTGGAGATTGATGCGCAGCAGCTGCCCGGTGGCGTGCCCCTGGCCGTGGTCGACGAGTGCCCGGTCGGCCCGGTGGGCCTGTTCGGCCAGGCCGGCTCCTGCGCGGCGGGCGCCACGCAGGGCGCTCACGAGGACCGTGGCAGCCAGGGCCGCATCGAGGTCGTGCCCCATGGGATCGGTCACCGACACGTGCAGTGCGTCCCGGTCCAGGGCGTAGTCGAAGGTGTCGCCGCTGAGGTCTTCCGAAGGCTCCAGGCTCCCGCACAGCGTGAACTGCGCGGCCTCGCACGACAGAGACGAGGGAAGCAGCTGGTACTGGATTTCCGCTGCCAGGGTGGGCGGTCTGGAGCGTTTGCCCCAGGTGTAGAAGTCGGTGAAACGCCCGTTGGCGATCACGATGTAGGCCAGGATATGAGCGGCTTCCCCGACCTCATCAAGGACGTCCTCGCCGGGATCGGCCGGCAGCAGCAGTTCCAACAGCCCGATCGCATCCCCCCGGTTGGTGACCGGCACGATCACCCGCTGCCCCTGACCGGTCGCCTCTTGATAAAGCCGCTGGGTACGGATCACCTCCTCGTAGGCACTGCCGAACAAAGGGATCCGTTCCACCTCCCGCCCATCCTCCGCGGGGGCGGTCGACAGCCGCGCCACCGCCTTCCCCGTCAGGTCCACGATGAGGAAAGAGACCTTCGTGGCCTCGAAACGCCGCCGCAGGTCCTCCGCGATCACATCGACGGCATCCACCGGCGCCGCCGTCTCCGCTGCCGTCAGCAACCGGGAAAGTCCACTCTGCCCACCACTCACGACCGCAGTCCCTTCCACCAGCTCCGCCTACCAGCCTGAGAATCACCACAGCGAGCGTTAACACACAAAAGCCACAATAAGTGCAGATCGCTGCGTTATGTGTTTACGGAAATGAGTTTGTTTCCCGACGTCCGGACGCCGCGGACTCAGCCGCCACGACTACTCCAGCCACGACCCGACAACGGGCCGGCCGTCTCCGCCCCGCTGCTGAGCAGCAAAGCCGAGACGCACACAGGCGCCGCAGTCCGTATCGAGGGGCCCATGTCTGATGAGACACGGCAAAGTCTGGAGAGCGACGGGCACCGCACCGTCATGTGGCGTGACGCCGAAGCCGTCCTGCTGCAGGCCCGGTTCGGCCGGACGGTCACCTCAGCGTGGATGGTACTCGCCGTGGCCGGCATGGACTCGCTGCGCCCCGGCACGGTCCTCGACGGCGAGGCAGTGACCTACAACGAGAACCGCGCGGGACTTCAGCAGGATCTAGCGCGGAACCCCGGGCGTTCACCTCGGGAGGAAGCGCTTCTCTGGACTGCTCTGACCCGCAGGTTCCCACGGGTCCGCACGGTTGGCCTCAGCCGGGACGTTTCCGGTTCTCGATGTACTCCTTGATGATCGACAGCGGGGCGTGGCGTCCCCGCACGAGGCGGCAAAGTACGAGGGCGACCAGAAGTTGTCACCCCAGAGGTACGTGCGGATGTGCCCGGGAACTCCTGACGGAGCCTGCGGCCGGAGACGCCCTTGAGGGAGCCGACCAGCCGGGACAGGGAGACCTTCGGCGGGTAGTGCACCAGCAGGTGCACGTGATCGGTCTCGCCGTTGAACTCGACCAACTCTGTTTCGAAGTCCGCGCAGACGGCGCGCATGGCTTCCTCGCAGCGTCGAAGGATCTCGTCGGTGAACGGTCCGCGCCGGTACTTGGGTGTGAAGACCAAGTGGGCGTGGAGGTGGTAGACGACCGTGCGACCCCTACGAATATTGGGGTTTGGCTCCCAGCATGGTGACATAGGTCGATACGATCGCCCGCGTGAAGATCGTCGTGCAAGTGAAGTTGATGCCGGAGGCCGTGCAGGCATCCGCGCTGTCGGTGACGCTGCGCACGGTCAACGAGGCCGCGAACTGGGTGTCGGAGGTGGCGTTCGAGCACGGTGTCCCGCGTGAGTACGAGCTGCGCAAGCACACCTACGGTGAACTGCGGTCGCGGGGACTGGGGGCGCAGGCAGCCCAGCACATCATCAAGAAGACCCGCGATGCCTACACGACGCTCAGGGCCAACATTCGCGCCGGGAACCTCGGCAAGTCTGGATCGAAGCGCCGTACCAAGGCCGAGTCCAAGCCCATCGCTTTTAGGCCCGAGGCCGCGCAACCGTATGACGACCGGTGTTTGAGCTGGCAGTACGACGCGCAGACCGTGTCCATCTGGACGGTGGACGGCCGGGCCAAGAACGTCCGGTTCGCCTGCTCGTCTGACGCACTCAAGACGCTGCGGGACCACCGGCAGGGCGAGTCGGACCTGATTGAACGCGACGGCGTGTTCTACCTGCTCGCGACGTGTGACGTTCCCGAGGCTGAGCAGTACGAGCCCGACCACTTCATCGGCGTGGACCTGGGAATCGCCAACATCGCCACCACATCCACCGGCCACAAGACCGCCGGGCGTGGCCTGAACCGCCACCGCAAGCGGCAACTCGACCTGCGCAGGAAACTCCAGGCCAAGGGCACCAAGTCCGCCAAGCGGCTGTTGAAGAAGCGCAGCCGGCGCGAACAGCGCCACGCGAAGGACCAGAACCACATCATCGCCAAGACGATCGTGACCGAGGCTGAACGCACCTCGGCCGGGATCTCCCTGGAAGAACTCAAGGGAATCCGGCAGAGGGTACGGCTCCGTAAGCCCCAACGGGTCGCGCTCCACTCCTGGGCCTTTGCCCAGCTGGCAGACTTCATCGTCTACAAGGCCCGCAGGGCCGGCGTCCCCGTGGTCTTCGTCGATCCCGCCTACACCTCGCAGCAGTGCTGCGAGTGCGGCCACATCGACAAGAAGAACCGGGCAAGCCAAGCCCTGTTCACCTGCCTCAACTGCGGGGTCGTTGCCCACGCAGACCAAAACGCTTCCCACAACATCGCCCGCAAGGGCGAGGCTGTGTGGACTGCGGGGCGTGAGTCACGCGTCCCTGCCACCCCATAAGGGTGACTGGACGGAGGAGCCCACCCAGCAGCCAGTTGGACGCTACCTCCAAGCCCGGTCCTTTAGGGCCGGGTCAAGTTGACCGCTGCGCAGTCCCGCGCGAACTCAGGGCTAGCCCGTGCGAGGGAGCTCGCTGCGTTCCTCCCTGCCTCCTACGCCGTGTTCGATGTCCTCGCCCGCGACGGCCAGGACGTCCGCGGGCATCCCTACACCGAGCGCCCGGGCCCGGCTTCTTGATCTGCTTCACGATGTGCCGCCTCCGATGCAAGCCGTCCCGGCTGCCGACGATCCTGATGTCGCGCAGCTTTGGTATGTCACGCTCCGGGACCAGGGTTCTCCAGACGCTTCGAATGTGTCTCGGAAAGTCTGCAAGGCAGGTCGAGGCGTACGTCTGCTTCGGCGACCCATGTTCGAGCGGTGGTCGCCGTCCGGCCCGGCCGCTTGGCCCGATCGGCGTCTTGGTCACTTCGAGCCGTAGTACAGCCGGAGGAAGTCTTCCATCGCCGCGTTGACGCCATCGCGGTCACCGGTGGCGAGCAGGTCGAGGAGCAGGCCGCGGACGGTGGCGAGTCCCAGTCTGGCGCGGTTCCGGGCCGCGGCGGGGTCCGTCCCTGTGGCGACCTCGGCGGCCACGAGCGGCTCCAGCCAGTCGTTTACGAGCCCTTCGAGGACCGGGGCGGCCTCGGGACGGCCTCGCAGCGCCTGCGCGTAGATTTCGAAGAAGAGCCGCTCTTGGCTGGCCAGTCGGGGGTCCGTCAGCTGCTGCCAGAGGAGACGCGCAGTATCGACGGGCGAGAGGCCGGGTTGCAGGCGCAGCTGGGACAGCAGATCGCGTTGGCGCTGCTCCGATGTCCGGACGATCTCGACGAGCAGGTGTTCCTTGGAGCCGAAGTAGTGGATCAGCATGCGGTGACTGACGCCGATCGCGGCGCCCAGGCCGCGCAGGCTCAGGTCTGCGATGCCGTGTGCCGCGACGTGGTCGACGGCCGCGTTCACCAATTGAGCGCGCCGGTCCCCGTCCTTGCCGGGTACTGCCTCGCCCTCAGGATCTGAGCCGACCATATGCACCACCGCACGAGTGTACCAATTGGTACATGCCCTGTGTACCGTGTGGTACATGAAGTCTGTCACCGTGTCGATCGACGTACCGCAGACGCCCGAGCAGGTCTACGACTTCCTCGATGTCATGGCTCACCACGAGCGATTCACCGACCACTACCTGACCGACTGGCGCTACAGCGGCCCCGGCCGCGGCATCGGATCGTGTGCCACGGTCACAGCCGCGCTGGGCGGCACGAAGACCGACGTCGCCATCGAGGTCGTCGAGGCAGACCCGCCGCGGCGCATCGTCGAACGGAACGTCAGCGCGGCCGGCCGACGCCTGGCCCACGGCACCTACACCATCGAGCCGCTGCGAACCGGCGGGAGTCACGTGTCGTTCACGTACGCCTGGGCCCACACCCCACTCGCCGACCGCCTGCTGACACTCGTCGTCCGGGCCACGATAAGACGCGCCAACCGGACGGTCATGCGACGCCTGGCCACCGAGTTGGCTCGCCACGCGTCCGCTGCCGGATCCTGACGTCAGTACATGTCGGGCCTTCTGCCCGACGAAGCTGCGCACAGATGTCTCATGAGACATGGCTCAGTCTGGAGAACGACGGTGACCGCGCCGCGGTGTGGCGGTCGGCGTCGGGGGAGCGGGTGCAGCCCTCCAGCAGCCCTGCAGAGCGACACGAACGCCCGCCTCAGCGGGACGTTGGATCCCGCGCTGATCCAACTCAATGAGACGCGACCAGTGCGGGACACACCACTGCGCAATCAGCCAGGGCGTCGAGGGCGTCGTGCGCAAGCGGGCTTCTTCCCCGTACCGGACAGGGCACATCTGGCAGAAGGTGCGCCACTCGGACACGGTCGACACGGACGTGGTCGGGTCCAGGACCGGCTGGCGCGGCTGGGTGCGGACGGGGTCGTGATGGATGATCTGGATGCGCCATCGGTCGGTGAGGCGGTGGCCGAGGCCGGCCTGATGTGATCGTGCACCAGATGACCGCGACCGCATCATGCTGCAAGGCGGGGTGACCGGGCAGTTTCGGGAGGTCGGCCAGCCCCAACTGCTCAGTGGAGCCTGGTCCGTCACACTGCCCCTTCCACGGATAGCATCACGTGTCCCTGTCCTCTGCTCATGTCGCTGGAGTCCCCCCATGAAGCGCACCTCTGGCCTCTCGATCTCCCGCCGCGGCCTGATACGCACCGGCGCCGGCGCCTCGCTCGCCGCGCTCGGTCTCGGCGTCGGCGCGCAGACCGCTTCCGCTGCGGTGGCCACCACCAAGCGATTCGACCTCACGCAGCCGTCGTACGACCTGTTCCGGTCCAAGGACTTGCACGGTCCGCGGGTCCAGCAGAGCTTCGCCTTCGACTGGGTGAACAAGTTCCTGTTCGTGGCAACGAAGCGGGATGGAAGTGCCGAGTCCGCCGGTGACCTGTGCATCAATAAGATGGACTTCGACGGGAACTACATCTCGTACATGCACCTCAACGGCTTCGGCCACGGCGTCGCCTTCGCCGCGCTGCCGAGCGGTTCCGGCACCGATCTGTGGATCGAGTGCGCCACGAACACCAGCGGGTACGGCACCGCGCTCACCCCCATCCGTTACACCGCCAACACCACCCTGGCCTCGCCGGCTGCTTCGGCCGCCTACCGGCCGATCTCCGGGGCCACTGAGTACACCTGCTCCGCCGACCCCGTCTACCAGCGCATGATCGTGCGCTACAACACCAGCGCCGGCAAGCGCGTCGCCGTGTTTCCCCTCTCCGCCTTCCAGACGGGCAGCTTCGGGTCGCCGCTCGTCGACTTCCAGCAGCCGACGATCTCCGGCACTGCGCAGGGCTACACCCTCTACGGCTCGTACATGTACTTCCTGACGGGTGACCCGTACCCCGGCGATGGCACCCCCGTCGGCGACGGCAACACCTACGTCACCAGCATCGACATCAACACCGGCACCGTGACGCAGGGCCCCGTCCTCACCAAGGCCGGCTCCACTCTCAAGTGGCGCGAGCCCGAGGGCCTGGCGATCTACCGCACCGACGCCGGTGAGGCCCGCCTCTTCATCGGCTTCGCCACCGGCGATGAGGGCGACCGGCGCTCCAGCATCTTCTACAAGAAGGATCTGGTCTGAGCCATGCGACCAAGTCCGAGACAGCCGCCCCGGCTTCGGACTGGTCGCAGCCGGGGAGCATGGGACCGTCACCGGGATCATTGACGTCACTGTCGAAGTCGAACTGGCGACCATCGACACCGTCGCCGTTCACCCCGACCACCAGAACCAGGGCCTCGGTCGCCGCTTCTTGCCGGGGCACGCGCCTGTGTCAGCGCGCTGGGTGTGCTGTGGACGCTTGGACCAGGGACGATCCGGACGCATTGCGCTGCTATCGGGCTATGGGCTTCATCGAGAGCCAGCACTACATCCATTGATGCCAGCGCCGTACCCGCCCGGCTCGCCGATATAGCAGAGCACCATCCAACTGACGATCCCTTGCTTGACGGCGTCGTCGAAGATCGCCGTCAAGCCGCCGAACTCTTCGAACAGCCGCAGTACCGGGCCGTGTTCCTCGTGATTGGTCCACCGGTGGCCGATGCCTGTGAGCTTGTCGAGTTGCTCGGCAAAGAGGTCCTTCAGCTCTTGCACAACCAGGTAGGCGTTCTCGCGGACGACGTCGACCTCGGAGCCGCTGAGTGCCGTGCCGACCAGGATCTGGACGCTCTCCCACTGGACACCGGCCTCCTGACCGACCTTCAAAGACCTCCAGGCGCAGCGTGAGCTGCTCGTGCTGGAGGGGCTGTTGCAGTTGCTCACGGAGGCTGGCGATCTCCGCGAACGCGGTCGATGGGGGGAGCACCACGGACACGGCGAATTCTTCTCTGAACTACGAGATGAGGCCGCTGGCTCGGGGAGCCGAAGAAGGAATAAGCCCGCGCGGCCGTCGGCACAACGCCGATAACCTGCGCGAATGAACCGGATTCAGCGGGCCGCTGGCGCGGTCGTCGGCTCAGCGGCGGGTGACGCTCTGGGCGGCCCCTTCGAGTTCGGTCCTCCGGGAGCGTTCTCCGCACGGTTTCCCGCACCAGGTGCCGGTAGCGAGATGAGCGGAGGCGGTGGCTGGGACCCCGGCGAGGCCACTGACGACACGCAGATGGCCGTCCTGGTCGCGGAATCCCTGCTGGAGCGGGGCGGACTCGATCTGCCGGACATCTTCGCCCGCTTCCAGCGGTGGGCAGCATCAGAACCGAAGGACATCGGCCTGCAGACCGAAGACGTTCTGACCAACGGCATGCCCTGGGACCTCGCCGCCGCGATCCATTCCCAGGTCAACCGGCGAGCAGCGGGAAACGGCTCCTTGATGCGGGCATCGACCTCCGCGGTCCACTTCGCGGCCGCCGGCCAAGAAGCCACCATGGACACGGCCCGCCGTATCGCTGCCCTCACCCACGGAGACCGCGCGGCTTGGGAAGGCACCGCGATCTTCCACGAACTCATCCGCGTCACGCTCGAGGACACCGACCCCCTCACCGCGCTCCCGGACGTCCTGGCTCTTGTCCACCCCGACCACCGCGACCGCTACGCCACAGTCCTTGCGCCCGACTGGCACCCCGATCAAGCGACCGAGTTCAACGGTGCCGTCTGGCCCTGTCTGGGCTCCGCCGTCTGGGCCCTGCGCACCACCACCAGCTTCGAAGACGCGATACGCGCGGCGATCGACCTCGGCGGTGACACGGACACCGTCGCCGCGGTGGCCGGAGGCCTCGCAGGGGCGTATTACGGGCTGGATGCAATCCCCGCCCACTGGACCCAGCCGCTGCATGTCCCCCTCCCAGGATTCGACGGACGAGTGCTGCACCTGACAGACCTGCTCCACCTTGCACACCGCCTCGGAGAGGGGCTGTCGATATGACAGGTGTGCTGCCTGCATAAATGGCGAGGCCGTCGTCTCGCATCAGTCGACGGCTGCTCGTCGTACCCTTCGAAGTTCAGCGGATTCTTGCGAGGAACCCTGGGCGTTTACGCCCGGGAGGAATCGCATCCACGGGGTGTGACGCGGAGCGTCGCCGTGATGTGCCGCAGGCCATGACGGCTGCGGAGCGGCCCGGGGCGTTCCGGCGGAGCCGGGCTTCGGCGGTGTGTGCGGTCAGGGTCGGAGCGGGTTTCGCTCGTTCGGGTGAGGTGGGGCGAACGTGTGGTGGGTCTTCGTCCGGGTGTGTAGGTTCGCTGCTCGTGAAGCTGGTGGTGCGGGTGAAGCTGCTGCCGACGCCCGTACAGGCGGCGGCACTTGAGGCGACCCTGCACGCCTGCAACGAGGCCGCCACGTGGGCCGCGTCCGTTGCATTCGAGGAAGAGGCGCGACGTCCGCTTGAGCTCCGCAAGCACACCTATGCCGAGATCCGCTTCCGGTGGGGGCTGGGCGCGCAGGCCGCCCAGCACGCGATCAAGAAGACCTGCGATGCCTACACCACCTTGAAGGCGAACCTGCGTAACGGCCGGTACGGGCGGCCCGGTTCCAGGCGGCACACTCGCGCCTTGGGCAAGCCGGTGGTCTTCCGGCCTCAGGCGGCGCAGCCTTACGACGACCGGATGCTGTCCTGGCAGCACCAGGCACGCACGGTGTCCATCTGGACCACCGCGGGCCGGCTCAAGGGCGTGGCGTTCACCGGGCAGGCCGGGCAGCTGGAGGTCCTGGCTGCGCACCGCAAGGGTGAGTCCGACCTGGTGTGCCAGGGCGGGAAGTGGTTCTTGATCGCGACGTGCGAGATCGACGAAGCCGCCCCGAACTCTCATCCGGACGGGTTCCTCGGCGTCGACCTGGGGATCGTGAACATCGCCGCCACCTCCGACGGCGAGCGCCACTGCGGGCGTCGGATCAACCGCAAGCGGGAACAGGACCGCAAGCTGCGGTCCAAGCTGCAGCAGAAGAACACCAAGTCCGCCAAGCGGCGGGCGAAGAAGTACGCGGGCAAGGAAGCCCGGCGGAACAAGGACATCAACCACAAGATCAGCAAGCGGATCGTGGCGGAGGCTGAACGCACCGGTCGCGGGATCGCCCTGGAGACACTCACGGGCATCCGCGAGCGGGCACGGCTGAGAAAGCCCCAAGGCACCACGCTCCACTCCTGGCCCTTCGCGCAACTCGGCTCGTTCATCGCCTACAAGGCGAAGCGGGCCGGGGTGCCGGTCGTCTATGTCGATCCGGCCTACACCAGCCAGGAATGCTCCCAGTGCCATCACACCGAACGCGCAAACAGGCCCTCCCAGGCCGTCTTCGCGTGCCAGGTCTGCGGCTTCGTTGAGCACGCGGACCACAACGCGTCCCACAACATCCGCCAACGCGGCTGGATGGTGTGGGTCTGCGGGGCTCAGTCAACGGCCCCTGAACTCACCCTCATCGCGTGAGAACTGGACGCAGCCGAACCCATCACAGCCAGTGATGACTCGAGCAGCAAGCCCGGTCGTTTCACGACCGGGCAGTTGACAGTTCCTTCACGTCGCTTGTGCGGGCGATGATCTGGTCGAACGTGGGGATGCCCAGGAAGACGGCGGAGTTCTTACGTTCCTGTCTCGCATCCGGCTGGGCGATCTTCTCGGCGGCTGCAGCAAGGCTGGTGGAGCGTCCTTCGACTTCACCAGCCAGCCCTCGCGTTCAGCCTCCGCGATTCGGGCGGGGCCAGGTTGTCACGGATCTCGACGAGCCTGGGCCTTTCGGACGGGGAGACGATGAGGAGCGGGCAGCGGACGCAGGCTTCTCTGAACTACGAAGTGATCAGCGTCGTGTGTCGAGGTCGGTCAGATTGCGTTGATCGCTGCAGGTGCTCGCTCCGCACGGGTCAACGCTCTTAGCAGCGCGGCTTGGCCGTGCCGTCCGGCGGCGAGTCGAGCCAGTAGCACGAGGACGGGATCGAAGGCGGCGTTCGGAAGATCTTGCGTGGTGACTCCCACGCTGACAGCGAGATCGTCCATGTGCACGGCGAGCTCCAGCATCCGCGTGACCAGATAGTCGTCGAGACGTAGCGCCCATCCCGTCTGCGGCATGAACACGGCCTGGTCGCCTGCACGCCCAGCAAGATTGGTCTGTTGCTCAGCGAGCGCGGTGCGGGCGCGCTTGGTCAACGACAGCACTCCTTCGGATGCGATGCCCTCGCCCTTCGCCCGAATTCCAGCGTTGACATCCCCGTCCAGTGGTGCGTCGATCCAGGCAGCGCGCGCGTAATGTTCCAGCAACGGGATCGGCGCCTGTTGAGACTCGCGTTCTTCCAGGGCCGAGCTGACACTGAAGATCTGGTAGGCGAGGTGGCCGGCCAGACCGCCGACCGTCATCTTGGCCAGCGCGCTGGGTCGCTCCCACGCCGCGTCAACTTCCGGATTCCCCAGCAGTGATACTGCTTGGCTCGCGGCGGCCAGGTAGGCGTTGATGACGCTCATGAAGTCCTCCATGATCCGAGATCTCCGACATTGTGGGGCCTTGGGTCGTGCGTGGGAGCCTGCGGACCGGCGGTGACGTGACGTCCGACGTTGCCGGGGAAGGTAGGCATACCCACGTTCACGGTCGTGTTGCGGCGAGCAATGAGGTTGTCGAGCTGGGCGAGTTTCTCCTCGGCTCCGGCGAGGCTGACCTGGAGTCCTTCGACTTCGCGAGCCAGCCTTCGCGCTCGGCTTCGGCGATGCGGGCGAGGAGGTTGACGCGGATCTCGACGAGCCGTGCCCGTTGGGCGCGGTCTGGTCTCGGGAGCGAGCATCTGACACAAGCCTCTCTGAACTACCGGTTGGTTCCTGCAGAATGAGCTGTCGGGCTCAGCCATGCCGGTAGGCAGTTGGCGCGCACCGTACGACCCTCAGCACATCTTCCCGATCTTCAATGCTCGCGCCCGCTCTCCGGTGTTCTCTGGGCGGATTTGCTCGGCCAAGCAGTGCCGGTGAGAGATGATGGTGTGGCTTCCTGGACCGTCGTTGCTCCGCGAGTCCAGGACGAGGACGTCTCCACCTGGGCTCAACGTGATTGGTTCACCACAGAAGTCGCATCGCCAGGCCAGTGACTCCAGGTCGGCAGGTCGGATGCTGAGCCGCACTGATACCGGCGGATGCGAGCGGTGTATTTGCTCAATTACTGCATCGATCTGCGAACCGATGGGTGGAAAGAGCGCGAGTAGTTCGTCGTGGCTGCTCGTGGTCCGGGAAAACTGTTCGATCATGTCGATGGAGGGCGACAGGCCGGCTTCCTCGTAACCGGCAATCTCAACGATCACACCCCATGGGTGATGGCTCAGGATTCTGGCCCGAACGTTCTGGCCAGGTATAAGCGCCAGGCTCTCTGTCTCGAACCTTTCCATGAACTGCTTCCCCGTCCTTCAGCCCAGCAGGCCGCGCCCGGTAGCACTCATGCGCGTGTGTTGCCGACGTCGGAGTCGATCAACGCGCTCAGGGCCCGCAAGGCGTCATCGTATTGGTGACGGTCGAACTGGAACGGACCGAATGCCACATAGTCGCGGGTCTCGCGGTGCGGTTGCTCGAAGGCGTCCCAGGTCACGAGGTCGGCTGTTGCGGTGATGCGGGCCATGAGGGGCCAACATCCCCACTCTCCGCATTCACAACCGAGAACAGGTGTCTTCGGCCCCATCGCGTTGGTGGACCGTCCGAGGAAGTGGTCCTGCATCGGGCCGAACCGGAAGAACTCCGGGATCAGACCGCCGTAGGCATCGCCTGCGGGCTGCATCCCGGCCGCGATCTCGAACCCGTCGATCAGCTCAGTGAGTGGTGCTCCGTCGATGCGGGGGACGATCACGAGCGGGCCGCCGTCGCCTCGGTGCCGGCAGTCGAACCGGATCTCCTTGCTGATCATCCAAGGATTGTCTCAGCAGAGCCGTTCCCTCCTCCCGGACGGGTTGGCTCGGGCTATCCGTGGCATGCCAAGATTGATCGCTGTTCCGCCGGGAGTTCGTCGGTCCATTTGAGCAAACTTGTCTTCGGCGCCAGCCAGGCTAACCCGGAGTCCTTCGACCTCGCCGAGCCGGCCCTCGCGCTCGGCCTCGGTGATGCGGGCGACGAGCTTGTCGCGGATCTCCTCCAACCGGCCGCGCTGGGGCGGGTCCGGCCGGAGCAGCGAGCAACGAACGCAGGCGTGTTCATGAACACACGGACTTGAAAAGGCACGAGCGCAGGTACCGATGGAGACCTTGCGCTTCTCGAAGTGTGCACGGAATGCGTCCCATTCCTCCTCGGTGGGAGTCCGATACTCATCGCTGGGTCGGGTGGCCCTGCGGCGGGCGATGAAGGCCCGATGGGCCTCGACGGTCTCCGCGACTCGACACGCGGACAGCTGCTGCTGGCGGCGCACCGGAAGGTGGGGCTGTGGCTGCCGCCAGGAGGCCATGTGGAGCCGGGCGAGGATCCGTGGGAGACGGTGAGGCGTGAGTGCCGTGAGGAGCCGCATGCCGATGCCGTCGCCGCGCCCCCGACCGGTGAGCGGCCGTTCTTCGTGACCGTGACGCCGACGCGCGGTCCGCACCGGCACGGATGTCCCCCTCTGGTACCTGCTAGGGCGACCGGGAGCGCATCACGTCGTACGACGAAGGTGAGTTCAAAGGGATCCGGTGGCTCTCGGGGGAGCAGGTCATGGCGGAGCCGCTGGAAGGCATGGACCCGCACATGCACCGCTTCCCCGCAAGCTCCAGCCCGCAGCGGAGACGTCGGAGTGGCTGGCTGAGGTATGAAGAGGGTGCCGTACGCCGCCGTGGTTGGGCCCGGCGTACGGCACACCCGGGACAGCCGGCGCCGGGGGCCAACGCCTTGAAGGTCTCCCGCATGAGCTGGTCCGTGGCGCCGGGCTGTTCAGCTACGAGGTCGTAGAGGTCGGCTAGGTGCCAGAGCACGAAGGTGTGCGCCAGGGCTTCCTGCGGGGGGATCGTGCCGTACTGGTCGCGCCAGGCCACGGCGGCTCTGCCCATGGCGGCCGCCAGGAGGGTTGCGGCGATCATCGGAACGGGTGCGGGATCGGCCAGCTCGAAGCCCGACAGCTTGCCGACGACCGCCAGGATCAGATCCCTCAGCGGATCGAGACGGTTCTTCTCTTTGACCGTGTCCTGTCGGCCGACGATGTCGCGGTCAGTGCACCCACCAGGAAGACCGCGCACCGCGACACCTCCTCTTGGCCGTAGGTGTCCATCGCAGCCTGGACCCACTGCTGCGCCTGCCGCCGTTCCTCCGACGTGCTGTTCTCCAAGATCCGGTACGAGTCCCATGCCGCGCGGACTGCCTCATCCACCACTACACCGTCACTGGTCATGGGCCGACCGTAGTGAGCCGACGGGCTGCTGCGGCACCCGTCTGTCCTCGCGCAGCGAAGGTTGAGCGTTTTCACTGAAGGTTGAGCGCTGCCCCGTGCGGGATGATCCGAAGCGCGATGGTTGTCACACGGGCAGGCTTGTTGTCACTTCGCGTCGGCGCGTGGCTCTCCAGGGCCGCGGCTCTTGTCTCGCAACTGGCAGGATGGCGGGTTGAGTTGTGCGGCTGAGAAAGGAATCCCGATGTCCGTTCGCTACCAGCTGGTGATCGACTGCGCCGACCCCGACCGCCAGGCCCACTTCTGGGCCGCCGCACTGGGCTATGAACTCGCGCCGCCCCCATCCGGTTTCGCCACATGGGACGACTACTACCGTGACCTGGGGCTGCCTGAAGAAGCGTTGACCGGCGGCGCGGACCGGATCAGTGACCCGCAGGGCGGTGGACCGGCCATCTGGTTCCAGGTGGTCCCGGACGCGAAGGCGGTGAAGAACCGGCTGCACATCGACATCCACGCCAGCGGCGACCGGACAGACCCGATCGAGACGCGGAAGAGGCGAGTGGACGCCGAAGCCGACCGCCTGATGGGCTTGGGCGCCCTCATCACGGTTGTCATGCACGAGGAGGGAATCGACCACTACGCGGTCGGAATGAAGGACCCCGAAGGGAACGAGTTCGACATCAACTGACCAGAGCCCGGTGACAACCAACGTGCATTGCCATCCCACAACGGCCAGGTCACCAAGGCCCGCAGGTGTCAACCACCGTTCTCTAGCTCACGGGAGCACGGCCGCCTCGGAAGTCGGCGACGTGCTCGCTCCGCGCACGCTGACTACCGCACCCAGCCGGGCCCCAGCCCTGAACGGCGCGCTCAACCTTCGGTGACGAAGGAGGAAGGTTGAGCGTTCTCACCGAAACTTGGTCGACGGGATCACCTGAAGTTCCCCGTGATGTCGGATACTCGATACTTACGCCGCAAGGGCGTGTCCTTGTTCGTGTCGTTGCCGGATCTCCAGCGGGGTGAGGTAGCCCCAGACCGGGTGCTTGCGCAGCCGTTTGCGGTTGTAGAAGGTTCTCGATGAAGGCGAAGATTTCGGACCGGGCAGTGGCGCGGTCGGGCCAGTGGCGGGTGCCGATCTCCTCTTTGAGGAGAGCTCTACACGCTCGGGGGTAAGCGATAAATGGCTGGGTCGTCGGACCTGTGGGCACGTTGGGGCGACTGGAGGAAATATGACGCCCATGGGTTGAAGGGCGGCGAGGCCCTGATCCTGGAACTGAACCGCATTGTCTACGAGTCCGGATTTTCCTCGCCCATCACCTCAACTCGCGGCCAGGACGCCCGCATCCACTATCTCGACAGCAAGGCAGGCCGCGCCGAGCTCCGCGTCCAGGGCGTCAGTAGGTCGGCAGTGTCGGCAAACGGCGGCGTCAACAGTCCTACTCGCGGGTTACTTGCCCCCTGTCCGAGGTGGGAGTCCGGGGCGAAAACCGCCGTTGTCGCCCGCTCTCTTGCCGTAACCACAGCGAGGTGGGCGGGCCGGGCGATGATTTGCAGGGTCGACCGGGCGCGCGTCACCCTGGGAGTCGAGGGCAGGTGCTGACGTGCATACCAGCGACGAGATCTACCACCGGGTGCTCTGGGACCCGCGCTTCGAACCCGAGCGGTTCGTGATGGGAGTCGCCGAGCGCGGTGCCCCGCCGAAGCGGATCCTGCTCGGCGACTTCGTGCCGGGCGGGGAGATCCCGTGGCACCGGGTGGTGTTCTTCGAGGCGGACGGCCAGGTCGTCTGGGACCGCGCCTCCGGCGTCGACCGGCTCGACGAGACCCTCGTCGAGCCGGTCGGTCCCGTGCCGGCCCCGGCACCCGGCGACGTCCTCGCCGTCCCGTCGACGAACCGCACCGCCGTCGCCTGGCTGCCGCCGGCAAAGTTGTGGCCGGCGATCCAGCACATTCGCCGCGAACACGACCGGCAGATCCGCCGCTGGCCGCCGCACGTCAACGTGCTCTTCGGTTTCGTCCCCGAGGCCGAGTTCGCCCGGGCCCTGCCGCTGGTCGCCGCGGCGCTCGCCGAGACGCCGCCGTTCTTGGCCCGTCTGGCAGGCGTCCACTGGTTCGAACACCGCGAGGACGCCACCGTCTGGCTCGACCCGGCCGCCGCCGACCACGAGCCCTGGGTGCGGCTGCGGGAGTCCCTGGAGCTCCGCTTCCCGCTCTGCGGATCGCACTCGCACGGCTTCACCCCGCACCTGTCCCTCGGCCGTACCCCGGACCCGCACCTCCTGGCACGCAAGGTGGAGGCCCTCCTCGGCGCCATGACGGCCCGGGTCGACGAGCTGGTTGTGCTCTCCCGGCGCGGTGACGAGCCGATGCGGGTCCGGGCCCGCGTCCTGCTCGGCAGCGGCGACGTACGGCACCCGGAGAATCCGGCTTCTGGGCAACCCTCCGCGCCCGTCTAGTCAGACGCGCACGGGCTTCGGCCGGCCCGGCCGGCATGCAACAAAAAGTTATGAGTACGCACACGCCTTCTGCAGCGACGTGGCCGAGAAGGCGCTCGCCGATCTTGACTGGGACGAGCGGGCCGCCGTCGAGGCGGTGCGCCGGCTCATCGAAGCTGGTGACAGTGCTCTTCCCTCACCGTCGGCGGAACCGCTGACCAGCGAAGACGCACCTACTTTGCGCCTGGTGTCCGAGGTAGGAGTCCGGGGCCATCTGAAGCGGGGACCTGCCGCCGTTCTGAGACCGATCAGCTTGGCCACAGCGTGAGACGGCCTCAAGGCCAGCAGAGCACGGGCTCTGACCCCGGGGATGGTCTTCCTCTGCTGCGCAACTTCTGCGGTCCGGTCGAGTGGGCCGCTGCCCGCACTGGAGGGAACCCTCCTGCGCGGCACGAGTGATCCTTCGATGTGACGTCGAGAGTCTGAAGCACTGTGTTTCACAGGCTTGCGCGGCGTGGGGCTCATCCGGAGCCTGGAAACTGCCACAGGACTTCCCCTTCCTGGTGCCAGGAGGCTGGCAGCTGTGACCTGCCAGTTGATATGGCAGGTCGGTCAGTTGCTGGGGAGTCTGTCCGCGCAGGTGCGTGAGGAGGTCCAGGTCGGCGCTGGCGGTGCCGTCGGGGCGGGGGTGTGCGGCCACGGTGAGCGCGGCGAGCTGAACCGCCGGGCAGCATCGCAGGGGCGAACCGGGGGAGCGGGTGCAAGGCCCAGTGCGCGGCCCGTGGGGGTGCCGGGGGCCGTCGAGGTAGGCCAAGTTGAGGTCAATCGGCTTGGGCGGAGTCGAGGTGGAGGGTGTCACCGAGGCTGACGACTTGGCGGTTGTGGAAGAAGTCATCCTCGTTCAGCGTGGTGATGCTGCCCGAGGGCGCCCGGAATCTGGCGAAGCCGGCCGACTTGATCGGCATCATGATCCAGGACGCCACGACGAACGTCAGGGAGCCGCCGTGCGTCACGATGATCTGGTGTGCGCACGAGCTCTGCAGGATGTCGTCCATGGCTGCGTAGATGCGCTGCGCCCACGCGGCCTTGGTCTCGCAACCCTCCACGCCCTCGTCGTGGTCCATTCGCTTCCCGACAGCCGGCGGTGGGACGAAGCGCCGGTCCAGCCATTCCTGCGGCTTTCCCTCTGCCTCACCGTAGGACTTCTCCCGCAGTCTGCTATCCAGGATCGGGTTCACGCCGAACAGTTCGGCTACTTCCTCGGCGGTCCGCGAGGTGCGCTGCAGATCGGAGGAGAACACTTCCACCTCGGCGCCGTCCGGGATCCGGGCCCGCAGCGCCTGGGCGATGGAGACCGCCGCGCGGATGCCGGCGGGCGTCAGCTGCGAGTCGTGCCATCCGCCGACGACGCCCTCGAGGTGGTGCGTCGCCTCGGGATGGGTGACGACGTAAAGAGTGCGCATGAGCACGTGCCTTCCGTTGTCAGGTACGCAGGTGGGACGCGCCGTTGAGGTCCACGATGGTCCCCGATGCCCACATCGCCGCGGGCGAGGCCAGGAAGTGCACGGTGGCGGCGACCTCGTCCGGTGTGCCGACCCTGCCGAACGGGCTCTCCGCGCGCAGGCGTTCGCCCTCCGGCCCCGCCAGTTTGGCCGCCTGGCGCTCGGTGGCCACGAACCCGGGCGCGACGGAGGTGACCGCGATGCCGTGTGGTGCCAGTGCAACAGCCAGTGACTGGCCGAGTGCGTGCAGGGCGGCCTTGGTCGTCCCGTAGGCCGGGAAGTCCGGCTCCCCCCGAAACGCGCCGCGGGAGCCGACGTTGACGATGGCGCCCCCTGCTCCACGGCCGATCAGGTGCCGGGCAACGGACCAGCACAGGTCGGCCGGGGCGAGCAGGTTCACGTCGACCATGCGCCGCCACACGCGCTGCCAGTCGGCGATCGGGGTGTCGGCGACCGGGTGGCGGTTGGCTTCCGTCGGCGCCACACCGGCATTGTTGACCAGGACGTCAACCGATCCCAGGGCGGCAACCGCCTGGGAGACGAGCTGTTCGGCGGCGTCCGGCTCGCCGAGGTCGGCCTGCAGCAGCACGTGTCCCTCGCCGGGCAGTTGCCGCAGTGTCTCCTCGGCGTCCGCGCGGTTGCCCGCGTACTGCACCGCAACCCGGTCACCGCCATGAGCGAACGCCAGCGCGACGGCCCGGCCGATGCCCCGCGAGCCGCCGGTCACCAGGACGGCCCTCATCGGGCAACCGCCGTGCACGCGCCGCGCAGGGGCACCGCGGGCCCGTCGGCTCCGAAGCCGGACAGCGCACTCGCGGTTCGCGGTCGGCGCGCGAGACCGTGGCAGCGCTGCTCGTGAGGCGGCATACGGCGGCAGATCAGCGCGGCCGGCGGGGCAACGGGACGGTGCGGCATAGGGAATCTCCTGGTCGGCGAACCTGAATCCATGGTGTGGACGTTGTACACGAGAGGCTGCGGCGTCTGTTGTTGGAACCTAGTCGGCGGTGGCGGTGGCGGTGTCGGCGTGCCGGGCCTCCATCGCGGCGATCACCCGCTGCCGGGCCAGCCGCCGGGCCTGCTTGAGCTTCGAGTCGGCCAGCAGGAGAGGCGCGAACCAGATCCAGCCCCACACGCTGTAGGAAACGGTCCCGCTCAGAACCAGTGCCTTGTTGGTGGCGAGGACCAGCACGAAGGTGGCGACGTACGTGGCCACCCGGTGGCGGACCATGAGCCGGAGCGGGGCCCGCCACGGGCCGGCCAGCAGTTCCAGCGCGGCCGCCACCTCGGCTGCCCGCAGGTCCTCGGGATGCGCGGGCGCCTGGCCACCCTGTTCCAGCGCTTCGGCGACATCGGCGCTGTGGGACGCCAGAGTCGCACGCTCGGCCCGCGCGGTGGCCGTCCTCTCCCGCAGGTCCTGCCAGTAGCCCCGGCCGGCCCAGCCGAGCGCGTCCTCCACCCGTACCGCCTCGGGCGACCCGGCCGGAGCCAGCACGGCGATCCGCTCCTTGAGCAGGCGCGCTCGACCGCTGCGCCCGGGGTATGTCCACTCGTCGGCCCGCAGGCACAACTCCAGGTAGGAGACGAGCAGTCCGAGGTCGTCCGGCCACTGTGCGAGCCCGGTCTCGTAGGCCTTCTCCGCCTCGGCATCGTGGTCGTCCTCGTCCTCCGCCGCGTGTGCGAGGCCGAGCCACCGGTAGAGCACCGGATCGGGTCCGAGTTCCTCCAGGCCGGATTCGGCCAGCTTCCGAACCTTAGAGAATCCGCCCACCGCGAAGAGCTCCTCGCAGTGGTCGGCGTATTCGTCGTGTGTCATGCTTCCCGCCCCAGTCGATCAGTAGGGCCACTCTCAGCCACACGAACCCGCTGGTCAATGCATGTCGGAGGGAGCCCGGGACTCAGACCTCACCCCGGCCGTCGCCCGCTCCTGCGCATGGGCCGGCGCTTGGGCAGTTCGGTGCCGAGTAACAGGGCACCAAGGACGTTTCGGCGTGGAAGTCAATGTGATCGCTCCCGCCATCGAAGTTCTGGCCTTCATCGGCTTCGTGAACCTCACCGACAGCTTCTGTTCCGTTGAGTCAGCGTTTGACACGGTTGCGGGCGGCCAGGAGCGCCAGGCCTAGGGAGACGGGCTCGGTGACTCGGGAGGCCATCTCGATGTAGGTGCCGGAAGTGGTCAAATCCTGGCCGAAGGAGCGGAATACCGCCGAGTTGAGCGTGACGCTCAGGGCCTTGTCGAAACGCTCGCCGGTGAACCTGTCTCCGGTGGGGTACTGCGGATCGTCCTTCTCGATATCGAAGGTGACGGTGCCGCCGCCCGCCGGCACCGTGCCGATTGCTTCCTGTGGCGGATCATTCTTCGGCAGTCCGAGCCCCATCAGCAGCACGATCGTGCCCGTCATCGCCACCGTGAGCCAGCCCAGGGCCCACACCGCGCGCAGGCCGTAGCCGGACAGCAACCAGTAGTCGTGGAGCAGGCCGCGTTCGGCCCGCGTCGTGCCGGTACGGTCGCGGCGGCGCATCTCCATCTCGCCGTAGTAGAAATCCGCCGCTTGTGATCACCCACGGCTGCGGGCTTCCTGTGTCCGGGACCCGACTCGCCCTCCTCGCGCTATCTGTGACGGTGTGACAGGTCGACTACAGCCAGACCCGCTCAAGCTCCAAGACTCGCCATCGGGGCCCTTCGCACAGCCGGAGTGAAGACATCACGGCCGGCCTGCGCCGCAACCCCTGCAACCCCCGCCTCCCCCTCGCACTCCTCGGCTTCGAATGAGCGCGAACCGGACATCATGCGACTACGTCGAAGCCTTGGCTCCCGGAACAGCGATGACAGGGACCACGGCTGCGGTGTCAGTCTGCTGAAGTATCCTTCCCGCCACCGCACACCGACTGGGAGGACCAAGAGAATTGACTGGCCTGTCTGCTTTCCCGCTGCCCTTTCATGCTTCCCGTTCCATATCGTTCGCGACACCCCGAACGCTGCGGGAACTTCAGATGATGCAGTGCAGCTCACTCATTCGGGCGAAGCCGGGGTGGTTCGACAAGATGAACGATGCCGACATTGTCGCCAGGTGGACGCAAGAAGCGGTCACCCAGGGCCTCACCGAAGCGCAGGTTCGTTACGTGCTTGCCGAACTCCTGCATTACGCCGCGCTGCGGGACGGACGAACCGGCATCGAGGTGGCCGCCGTCGATGGGGTGTGGCAGTCGGACACACTGGTCGACGACAAGCTCAGATCCCGGCTGCGCGAAGCGGTTCGGATTCTGGAACAGGTCCCCGAAGCAGAACAGGATTGGCATCCCGGATCCGACGGCCAGGTACTGGATCTGGTTCATCCCTCACTGTTCTGCCTGGTGAGAGAGGTGAGCGATGCGCCCGAGAGGGCTTGGCAGAACCCGACGGACCGCTACTCGAGGTACGAATTCTCGGAGAAATTCCAGTGGCTACCCACGGACGTCGACGTCAGTGACGACGGCGATGTCGCTTTCCGTTCGTACGTCAACAATGTCCACCCCGAGACTCATCGCGAACTAGCCTCCGTCCTGCCAGACTTGTTCACGCGCTTGCGCCCGCTGCTGGAGAACGTGCTCACCGATTTGTGCCATCCGCGGCCCCTGCGGATCGAGGCCGATCCTTACGGGTGGTACGAATCGGAGCCGGAGTATCCGCCCAAATCCTCCTACAGTGATGATGGGGCCTACGCAGAAGCCCTCCGTGCATGGGAAGAGGCCCAGGACGACTGGTGGGAAAATCGCCGCCCGGTCATCCCGGACGCCCCGGCCTTCACACCGCCCGAGTTGCCCGATGAATCCGCCCGAGTCGACCTGCGCGGCCGCCGTCTCCAGGTCATCGTCAAGCTCGCCACCATTCATCTCACCCCGGACAAGCCCGAATACCCCGGCGGTTCCTGGCATGTCGAGGGGATGATGAACGAGCGGATCGTCTCGACCGGCATCTACTACTGGGACAGCGAAAACATCACCGAAAGCCAGCTGAGTTTCCGGGCGGCACTCGACGACCCAAACTACGAACAGAACGACGACAACGGCCTGCGTGAGGTCTACGGCCTGGAGAACGAAGACGCACTGAACCAGATGCTGGGATCGACGTCGACCCCAGCGGGCCGCTGCCTGGCGTTCCCGAACATCCTGCAACACCGCGTCGGCTCATTCCGCCTCATGGACCCCACCCACCCCGGATATCGCAAAATTCTCGCGTTCTTCCTGGTCGACCCGTCGGAAAAGATCGTCTCGACATCCGACGTGCCACCGCAACAACCATGGTCCGACAGCTCGACCATGACGCTTGAACAGGCCAAGAACTACCGCGAACAACTCATGCAGGAACGCAAGTTCTTCGTCGACGAACACAACGACCAGCTCTACGAACGAGAATTCTCCCTCTGTGAGCACTGAACTTCTTCTATCCTGAATACATGCAGGTCAGGAGGGTGTGGACGGCCTGGGCGATGGTGCCGATGCGGCGGGTGGAGCATCTGGCCCGTCGGAGCAGTCGCCAGGTTTTCAGCTGCGCGAAGGCACGTTCTCCAGGAGCCCGCAGCCGTGCGTGATCACGGTTGAAGTCCTGGTAGTGCTTGGGCTGTTCGCGGTGGTGGTAGGGGGTGCGAACGGTGGCGCCAGCTCCCTGATAGGCCCGGTCCGCAAGCACGAGGATCTGACGGGTCAGGCACGCCTGAACGATGCCGTGGGCTCGTGCTGCGGTCAGGTCGTGGGTGCGCCCCGACGGTGGAGTTTCACTTGCGTGAGGACGGGCCTGGCTACTGCCTGCACGAGCCTTTGCGCCAGCACAACCGCCGCGGTGCCGCGCTCGAACACTGGATCGCCGCTTTCGGCGCGGACCACCCCGCTCGAATGGTCGGGCACGACGCCGTGCACATGGACTTCCACCCCGGCAACATCCTGGCGACCGACGGCTCGATCACCGGCATCATCGACTGGGACGGTGCCGCCCGCGGTGATCGACGATTCGACTTGGTCACCCTGCGCTTCGGCATCCACTCCAAGGATGCCGACTCGCGGGTGACACAACATCTCGACGCTGTCCTCGATTCGCTGCCCGAGGACATCCTGCGGCCCGCATGGGCTCATATGAGCCTTCGCATGGTCGACTGGGCCATCAGACACTTCACCCCGGCGGACGTGGAGCACTGGCTGGATCTCGCCGAACAACGCGTGAGCTGACGGCACCTGAGGAAATGACACGACCGTGAGACAGAACCCTCCGGTCAAGTCGTGAGACAACCGGAGAAACCGCAGCTCACGGCATTGCTCTATGCCACGAGCGGCGAGCCCCTACATCCATGTAGGGGCTCGCCGCTGATGTCGTTCGCAATCTCACGGGCCGTGTCGTACCGATGTCGTATACGACATCGCCGTGGGACTAGCGCGTGGGTGCTGCTGCTCAGCGCCTCGTCTCGTACCTGGTCAGGACCACGCCGCCGGGAAACGTCCGCGTCTCCACCAGGTCCAGGTTCACCCAGCTGTCCAGCGCGGTGAAGAACGGCGTGCCGCTGCCCACCAGGACCGGATGCGCGGCGATCGCGTACTCGTCGATCAGCCCGGCGCGCATGGCCGCCCCGGCGAGCGTTGCGCCGCCGATGTTCATTTGGCCGCCGTCCTCGGCCTTGAGCCGGGTGATCTCGGCGATCGCGTCGCCGGTGACCAGGCGGGTGTTCCAGTCGACCTTGTCGATCGTCGAGGAGAACACCACCTTCGGCGTGTCCCGCCAGTTCCGCGCGAACTCGATCTCCGCCGAGGTGACGCCCGGCTGCTGATCGCCGGTCGGCCAGTAGGAGCTCATCGCCTGCCACAGCTTGCGCCCATACAGCGACAGGCCACTCGCCTGCTCGTGGTCGAGCCACCACTGGAACAGCTCGTCGCTCGGCGGTCCGCTCCAGCCGATGTCGTCGCCGGCCGCGGCGATGTAGCCGTCCAGGGTCAGGTTCATGCCGTAGATCAGTTTCCGCATGGCGCAGCCTTCCGTCCGTGGGTGTCCGGCCTATAGACCAGCGCGGCGCGGGAAACTCGTCGGTGCGCGATCTGGGCTCGCCGGTAGTCCTCGTGCTCGGGGCTCAGCGTGGTGTACTCGGCCGACTCGGACAAGCCGCCTGATCTCGACTTCGCCCTCGCGAGGGAATGCCACGGATTTGAGACTGATCATGGGTGACAAGGCCGTGAGACAGCCAAGAACGTCCAGGTCACGAAAGATCGACATGTCACGAGCGGCGAGACCCTACAGCTGCGGACTCACCCGGTGGGTCCGCCGGCAGCCTCCCGCCGCACAGTCTCGGCCACGCTGGACAGCGCCGCGCCGAGGTGGCGGCGCTGCGCAGCATCAAGGTGCCGTTCGTCTGCTCGACCACCCACCGCGTCGGCTGCGGGACGAATCCTTTGCCCGGGGCAGCGGGGCTGCGGCGGACGACCTCGACGGAGATGTCCAACAGGGCACCGTGGATGATGACTTCGTCCTTGAAGCCCTGGTCCACTAGGGCTTTCTCCAGACGGTTCCCGCACCGCTTGGCGGCCTGGTCGAGCAGGGCTGTGCCAGCGGCGTTGTAGATCGGGGGCGAGGTCTGTCTCCATGAGGAAGTCGCGCAGGTGCTGCCCGCCGATCCACCGGCCGAGGTCGCTGGTTCTGCTCCGGCTGGTCGGCACTGTAAGAGGGGTGGCCTTCCTTGCGGGGGCCAGTTCGGACCCGCAGCCGTGTTGACCGACAGGCGGGCTGTTGTCAGTCGTGGTGGCTACGGTTCTCGGGTGATCGTGGGAAGTGAAGAGACCCGGCTGGTGGTCGTGCGCGGGAACTCGGCGTCGGGCAAGTCGTCGGTGGCGGCCGGGATCCGGGACCGTTTCGGCCGGGGCCTGGCTCTGGTCGGTCAGGACAACCTGCGCCGGATGGTGCTGCGTGAGCGGGATGTGGCCGGCGGCAAGAACATCGGGCTGATCGATACGGTGGCCCGCTATTCGCTCGATGCCGGCTACCACGTCGTGGTCGAGGGCATCATGTATGCGGACCGGTACGGGCCGATGCTCGAGGACCTGGTCGGCGAGCATCGGGGTGTCTCCCGCTGCTACTACCTGGACGTGCCCTTGGCGGAGACGTTCGCGCGGCATGCGACCAAGCCCGACCTCGACTATCTGACCCAGGTCACCGAGCAACACCTTCAGGGCTGGTACCGGGAGCGAGATCTGCTGCCCAGCGGAATCGAGACGGTGATTGACGCGAGCAGCACGCTGGAGGGGACCGTGGCGCGCATCGTGCGCGAGACCGGGCTGGACCAGGTTCGGCCGATCGACAGCTGACCCTCGCCGTCAGGGCCCAGCCGGGCAGGTGTACGGATTTGGGTAGGGCCGTGCGGGTGCTCGGGCAGCTCTCCCAGATCCTCTTGGCCCTGGCCGTCGTTCTCCAGGACATGAACTCGGATGCCACCAGCCTGATCCCGGCGCAGGACACCACGGCGTGCCGTCTGGAAATGCTCACCCTCGACGAAGCCCACGACCTGCTACGCCTTCTTCAGTTGATGGCTGCGGAGGGCCTGGACGAGCTGAGTGAGGAAGCCGAGTGGTTCGCCCGGGAGATTGCCTCGCGCATCCCCTCGGAGAACTGAGCTGTCGGCCTCGCGCGCCGGTGCGCGAGTGCCCTGTCTTCTACCAGGGACTCCCGCCCACTGGTAACAGCTGTTACCGTCGGTGGTATGGCGAAGACACAATTGGGCGCACGCGTCGAGAGTCAGATCGCGGAGCTTGCGAAGGCCCGCGCGAAGGACCGCGGCCTTAACCTGGGCGATTACATCGCGTCCCTGGTCCTAGACGACGCCGAAGGGCTGCGTCGGCGAGGACTGGACGCGGCGCAGCGCTTCCTTGACGAGCACCAGCAGGTATTCGACGAGGCCGAGGACGGCGACCGGCATGCTCCGGGGGTACACGCCGCGTAATGGACCTTTACATCGATGTCCCCTGGGTCTTGCAGGTCGCGGAGATCGCAGGCGCGGCAGATCCCGCACCGGACGACTACGGGGTGCCGGTCGCTGCGGTCGCCTGTCACCGGGCAGAACTCCTGGAGACACCGGTCTACGACGGCCCGTACGCCCGTGCCGCCGCCCTCGTGCACATCCTCGGCCGCTGCCGCTGGCTCGAACGTTCCAATCTGGCAGTGGCCGCAGCCACCGGCGTTACATATCTGGAAGCCTCGGGTGTCTCAGTCGCGCCCACCAAAGAGGACGCCGTCGCCCTGCGCGACCTGCTGCGGGATCCAGGCTGCAACGCCAAGCAGATCGCCGACCTGCTGCGCGCCTGGCCGCAGACCACCTGAGACATTGCCTCTCATCGAACTCACTAGGTGTGTTTGAAGCCATTGGTGGCCCGGCTGACCTGGCTCCGCGTGACAGCGAGTGGACAAGGCAGCGCACGTAGCGGGGTTCTAATCGCTTGCGGGGGCAGTCGATGGCCCGGCATTGTTCGGGGCATCGTCCGCTCTGGTGGGCCCGCGTGCTGAGGAGGCGCTTCCGTGGCTGTCGTTCCCGTGCATCGTCTGGCTCTCCTCGGGGGTGGCTTCTCCATGGACGACGATGGCCTGTTGGACGACTGGGTGCTTGGTCACGCACGCGCTTCTCGGCCCAAGGTGTGCTTTGTGCCCACGGCCAGCGGTGATGCCCCCGCCTACCTCGACCGATTTCTCTCCGCGTTCCAGTCACGCGCCTGTGAGCCCAGTGTCTTGCCACTGTTCCGGAGGGAGCTCGATGACGCCGCGTTGCGCAGGTTTCTGCTCTCTCAAGACGTCGTGTATGTAGGGGGCGGCAACACCGCGAACTTGCTGGCAGTCTGGCGTGCGCACGGTGTGGACCGGCTACTGTGCGAGGCCTACGATCGCGGCACGTTGCTGTGCGGTATCAGCGCTGGCGCCAACTGCTGGGCCGAAGGTTCGCATACTGACTCCTTCGGGCCGCTGACGTTTCTGCCGGACGGGCTGGGCCTGCTGTCCGGCTCGGTCTGCCCGCACTACGACAGTGAACCGGGCCGCCGCTCCTCCTACCAAGCAGCCGTAGCCACCGGCGCGCTCCCCGCCGGGTGGGCGCTGGAGGACGGTGTCGGCGCCCTCTTCACGGACGGCCTCCTGACCGAAACGGTGACCCGCACGCCGCAGACCCACCTGTATCAGGTCGAGCCGGATGGGGAAGACGGAGCCACGGAGCGAGCCCTACCGTGCCGCTTGCTCCCCGAAGCACAGTGATCGGCTGGGTGCGGACGAGCGCGGTCTGGGGGAGGAGTCCGAGCTGCCCGGCGGCGGCCGCGCGGGCGGCGAGGAGGTTTTCCTCTCGCACGTCCTCTGGCTGGTGGTTGAGGTGGGCGGTGGTGAGGCCGAGTCGGCGACGTTGCACGGCAGGATCATCTCGTTCGTGCGCTGGGGGAGACGGCGAGGCGGAACCGATCCGTGCTGCCTTGCAGGTCGCCGGGCAAGGCCTCTCCGTCCAGAAACCCGTCAGGGCTAACGCGTCGTCGGCGGCCATGGTCAGCTGGCCTTCCGGACCGGCGCCTGGTGCGCGGCGTCGTACGCCTGAAGGACCCAGGTCTCGGCCTCGGAGCGACGGGTCAGCACAGGCCGTCCGCCGGTCGCTGCGATCTTCATGTCGTGCCCCTTCCAGGGATAGCGGCCGCTGGGCGAACCAGTCACCCTCCAACTCGGCGATCAGGACAGCGACGAGGAATGAGTTGAGACTGCGCGCCGGGTTCCGCACCGGGTGCAGTCCGGGAAGGCGAGACAGCCCGCGAAGGCATAGCTTCGGTGGTGGTGGCCGCCGGGCCCCGGAGCCCGGTCTGGCCTGGTCGGAGTACACGGGCGTGCTCAGAGTGCCCGGTGCATGATGTGCAGACCCACGTATCCGTGCACCGGATGGCGGAAGCCTTCCGGGAGGGTCCCCACCACCTTGAGGCCGAGCGAGCGCCAGAGGGCGACCGCCCGCGTATTGGTCTCCACGACGGCGTTGAACTGCATGGCCCGGAACCCGTCGTGCCGCGCCTGCTCGAGGACGTGTTCCCCGAGCGCCCGTCCAACGCCCCGCCCGGAGTGCGCCGGATCCACCATGAAGCTGGCACTTGCGATGTGCGAGGCGCCCCCGCGATGGTTGCGGACGCTGTTGGCGGTCCCGAGGATCTCGCCACCGCTGCCCACGGCGACGAACGTGTGCCCGGGCGGCTGCGGGAACCACATCACCCGCGCCTGCTCCTGGGTGGTTTCGCGATCCCAGGAAAAGGTCTCACCGGCCCGCACGATGCCTTCCATGAACGCCCACATCGCGGGCCAGTCTTCCGCGGTCGCCTCCCGAACCAGCGGTGTACCGGTGCCTGCCACGTCTCGTGTTCCTTCCTTGTGCGAGTCGCCGGTGTTCGTTGACCGGGCAAGGGCCGTCGTCATCAGGTTCCTCCCGTTCGATGGTCAGGCGGCGAAGATCGTGGTGGGGTCGCCGGTGAACCAGGCGTTGTCGATGCGCATCCTGCGGATCACCCAGCGGTCGCCGTCGCGGACCAGATCGACGGCGTAAGGGTTCTTCAGCAGGGCGAAGGTTCGGCGGTCGGCAACGAGCAGGTGCTGGGCCTCCACCAGCGCGGTCAGACGCGCGGTGGCGCCGTCGACGGCGATCCGCGCATTGGTGACTTGGTGGGTGGTGTCCACCCGTCCGGCGAACAGACCGAGGATCGTGGTGACGATCGTGTCCCGGCCGACCATCAGCGCCGGTTTGCCTCCCCACTTCGCTGCCGCCGGGGCAAAGTCCAGCTCGGCGTCGGCGGCGAAGGCGGAGGCAAACAGTTGCGGATCCTTCAGGTCCTGGCCCAGGCCGAACCGGTACAGCGCGTCGAGGATCTCCGTACGGTCGCGCAGCTCCGCGACAACCTTCTCGGTCTCGGCGGCCGGGGCAGAAAGGGCGTGCGCCTCGGTTACGTACATTGCATGCTCCCATGCAGGTCAGTTGGGCGTGCGAGCTGCATCAACCCTCGCTGGGCGCAGCGGTCCGATCAACGCCGACCTGTGCAACGATCGTGAAGTCCGGATTCACGGTGCAGGGGGGCGCGATGTTGGAACGACACGAACTGGACGCCTTTCTCGCCCTTGCCGAGGAACTGCATTTCGGCCGGACCGCCGAGCGTCTGCACCTGTCCACCACCCGGGTCAGCCAGACCATCGCGAAATTGGAACGCCGTGTCGGGGTCCCGCTGTTCAACCGCACCAGCCGCCGCGTGGAACTGACCGCGGTCGGCCGACAGTTGGAGGAGGAGCTCCGGCCGGCCTGGATCAAGATCGCCGCCGCCTTCGAGCGGGCGGTCGATGCCGGCCGCGGCGTCACCGGAACACTGCGCGTCGCGTTCGTCGGCGCCGCCGGTGGCCAGCTCCTGGCAGGAGCCGCCGAGTTGTTCCGCAGGCGCGATCCCGGCTGTGAGGTACGACTGCGCGAGGCGCAGATGGCCGACGTCTTCCCCTGGCTCCGCGATGGCGAGGTCGACATCGCCCTGACCCACCACCCCGTGGACGAACCCGGACTCGTCTGCGGCCCGGTACTCGTGCGCGAGGCACGCATGCTGGCCGTTCCCTCGGGACATCCCTTCGCCCGTCGCGAGTCGCTGTCCCTGGAGGATCTTGCCCAGGTGAGACTCCTGCGACTGCCCGAAAACGTGCCGGACTCCCTGCAGCGGAATTGCACGCCTTCCGCCACACCGGCCGGACACCCGATCGAGCACGGCCCCGCGACCGCGACGTTCAACGAGATGCTCACCCTCATTGGCGCCGGTCAGGGCGCCTTCACCGTCGGCGCGCAGGTCCGCCGCTACTACGCCCGCCCCGACGTCACTTACGTCCCGTTCAGCGACGCCCCACCACTGGAGTGGGCCCTCCAATGGCGCGCCGACGCCGCCACCGCCCGTGTCCGTGCTTTCAACGAGTCCGCCCTCATGCTGGTCGGCGGATGACCCTCTGGCAGCACTGGTACTAGATAGAACACTGACTGGCGGGCAAAACCTGGCCCGGAATGGGTGCTGAGATCATCTGCCGTCGGTCAGCCAGGTCGCGATCTCGTCCACGACCGCATCATCGACGTGCCCCGGCCGCGCGTACTCGGCTGGCGTGGACACCGACACCGGCGTGCTGGTGCACCGTAACCAGACACACCGCCTCGACTTGGCGGACGCCTCGGTCGCCGCCATCCTGACCGCCGCTTTTCACGTCCTGATAGGTCGAACCTCAGCAAGTGTTCCCGAGGAGAGGCCACGAATGGCCGTGATGTCGCCATGCGTCCGGCGCGGCAGCTCGGCTTGAACGCGGCCAGGCCGCCTACGCGACATCAGCCTTTCTGGTGATCGTCGTGCTGGTCCTCCTCCCATCCCGGAGGATGACGAGAGGATGCACCACACAACGACCGCACGCGCGGCGTGACCGTTACACGAGAACCGCCCGGGAAACCGGGACAAGCTCGCCTTATGGAATGGGGTTGCGGTGCGTCGTTCTGTTGTCACCGGCTTGATCGGCATTGCCACGCTGGCAGCGGCGGTCCTATCTCCTGCCGCGGTTTCCGCCGCGCCTGCCAAGGCTGCCGCGCCAGCAGACTTCTACCAGGCGCCGTCGCCACTGCCGGCCGGTGAACCTGGCGCGGTCATCCGGACCCAGCCCGCGACGGTTGTCGCGACCGCGGTGACCGCAACTGCCACTACGGTGATGTACCACTCCCGCAACGCCCAGAACGCCGACATCGCGGTCACCGGCACGGTATTTAAACCGACGCTGCCGTGGCTCGGTGCCGGGTCCCGGCCGTGGGTGGATCTCGCGGTCGGCACCCAGGGTCTGGGGCAACAGTGCGCGCCGTCCAAACAGTTCGTCGCCGGCACTGAACAGGAACTCGAACCGGTCGCGGCGCTGCTGGCGAAGGGCTGGGGTGTCGTTGTCAGCGACTACGAGGGTTACACCACCGGTTCCACCCCCACCTATGTTGCCGGAGTCTCCGAGGCGCACACCGTCCTGGACATGGCCCGCGCGGCTGCCTCGATCCCCGGGACGGGCGTCTCGGCGGCAACCCCTTGGGCCACGATGGGCTACTCGCAGGGTGGCGGCGCGTCAGGCTGGGCGGCGTCGCTGGCCCCTTCCTATGCTGCGGACCTCAAGCTGATCACCGATGTGTCCGGCGGTGTGCCGGCGGACGTCCGGAACGTGGCCGAATCCCTGGACGGCAGTGTCACCGGCGAGGGCCTGCAGCTCTACGCGCTGATCGGCCTCCAGCAGGCCTACCCCGGCCAGTTCCCACTGGATGACTCCCTCAGCGCTGCAGGCAAGGCCACCGAGGCGTCATTGAAAACCCAATGCGTCGTGCAGACCCTCGCCGGTTACCCCTTGAAGAAGTTCAGCGACTACTCGACGGGCGCGACGATTCAGCAGTTCGACGCACAACCCGGTGTCGCCTCCGTGTACGCGCAGAACAACCTGATCACCCGGCCGGCACCGACCGTACCCGTGCTGCAATACCACGGCGCCCTAGACGAAATCATTCCTATCGGCCAAGCTCGCGCCCTGAACCAAGCTTGGTGCACCGCAGGCGTCCGCACGGTCTTCACCGTCGTACCCGCAGATCACATCGCCGGCGAAACCGCCGGCCTACCCGCTGCGGTCAGCTGGCTGTCCGACCGGTTCGCCGGGCGGCCCGCGCCGACCACCTGCTCATAGCGCTCACCCAAATTACGCCGCAGATGGTCGGCGAGCTTGCGGATCGACCAGCACGTGGAGGGTTTTATGACAGGCCGTGCAGGTAGAGCAGAGGCAGCACCTCGCTGATGTTCGGGGGCTTGCGGCACCAGTGCGGCAGGATCGCCGAGGAGAATCGCTCGCGCTCGCCCGACTGCCCGTCGATCTGCTTGCTTGGAACGCCTATCAGGGAGACCGCTGACCGGGACACCCTCGTGCCATGAGAGCCGACACGCCGCCTCGCAGGCCAGGCGCGGTTCCGGCACGCACAGCCCGAAGAGCGGGTGAGGCATGACGAACCGGCCCCGGCACGCCCTTGAGGGCGCGTCGGGGCCGGTTCCGGTTCGGATCGCCGCCACCCCTATGGGCGGGTGCCTGGTGTCAGCTACGGGGGTGGCGGTGGCACTCCTGATGGGCGGGTTGCCAGACGCGGGTCCACTGGCCGGGGTGCCAGCGGTGATGCCGATCCCGGAACGCTGGGTGCCACTGCCGTGCCCAGTGGCCGGCTACCTTCACGCAGTGGTGCGACGCCACCGGCGGCCGATGGTCCTGAGGAGCGGCCGACGCGGTGCCGCCCGTGCCGACGACCGCGCCCGCGGCCAGGGCCACCGTCGCCGCCCCCAGGGCCGCGGCCCTCTTCAATCCGTTGATCATGTTCAGACCTTTCCGTACGAACCGTGGCTGATGCCCCGGCACTGCCCGGACCTTGTGGCCGGGCACGCACTGATCCTCACCCTCCGACACTGACAAATCACCGCAGAACACCAGCTCTTAGGAAATACAGATCAATTTCTCATTCGACCCAAATAGTCATATACGCGCGTCGATGGTGTAGTGCCCCACACATCGCCGCCCTGCACATGCAGCGCCGCTCGCAGGTCGCGGCGTAGGTGCCCCACCTTGATGCGATCGGTGGTCGTCGAGAACCACACAATGCGGGGATCGGAGTCCCATGTATGGCCTCGGTGGCGCCGAGCGTGACGACCACGCCGCGGACTGTGTCCGTCACTTGTCGGAAGCGCCCCACGTCGTCGTGTGCATGGCGTTGGTGGTGCACTTGGCGGCCGTGTTGTGGCGCGCATGAGTTCGTCGACCTCGAGAATGACGCGCTGAAAGACGTCGGCGTGATGACTCGAGTGCTGCGGCCGTTGCGGAGCACACAGCACGGGAACTGCCCCTGGTGAACCAGGTCGTGGCCCTTTGCTCGTGAGTATCCAAACGCCTTGGACGCCTCCTCGACGTTCCCGGTCCCGCCCAGGCGGCCCGGATGTGCGTGGGGCTGGACCGGGCATCGCGCATCGCGCTGTGGCTACTCAGCCCGACGCGCTGGTCTCCGGCTCGATCAGGCCCTCGCGGTATGCGATGCCGACGGCCTCGGTACGGCTCGCGGCACCCAGCTTGGCGAGGATGTTGGAGACGTGGACGCTTGCCGTCTTGCCGCTGATGTACAACTCTTCGCCGATCTGGCGGTTGGTGCGCCCCCGGCCGAGCAGCCGCAGCACCTCGCTCTCCCGGGCGGTCAGGTCGGCGATCTCCCCGGCGGCCGGTGCTTTGGCGAGACGGCCGCGTCGTACCAAGGTGTCGAGCGCCTCGCGCAGCGGGACGGCGCCGAGCCGCACGGCCGTGTCCCGGGCCGCATGTGCCTGCTCGGCCGCCTCTTCGCGGCGGCCGGCGGCGAGCAGGGCCTCCGCGAGCCGCCGTCGGCACCGGGCGAGTTCGTATGGTTCGCCGTAGCCGAACGCGGTCACGGCCCGCTCCCAGGCGGCGACGTCCGGGCCGGTGGCGGCGCGTACTCCCTCGGCTTGGGCGCGGGCCAGCCAGGCCAGGCCCTCGGGTCCCTGCTCAGTGCCGTCTTCGCCGTGGGCCGCCGTGGTCCGGGCCAGCTCCACGAGCTCGGCCGCGCTGTCCGTCCAGCGACTGGTGCGCGGCGCGTCGCCAGCCAGTCGGGACTCCTCCGCCGCGTCCGCGACGGCCGACAAGGTGAGCGCGGCCAGCCGGACCACGGCGTCGGGCCTGTCGGAGCCCGAGCCCTCCGTGAGTGCGTCGACCGCGGTGCCCATCTGCCGTACACAGTCCTCGGCGTCACCGCGCAGCGCCGCGGCGTCGGTCAGCACGATGCTCGCGACGAGCGAGGCCATCCAGTCCGGGGGGCCGTCGAGCAGTGCACGGGAGCCACCGACCGCCACGTCGAACTCGCCGCGCGCCAGGGCGACGTACAGCGCGGGTGCGGTCGCGAACCCGGACGTGGCCGTGAGGAGGGTGACGTCGTCGGCGGCCGTTCGCGTGCACTCGTCCCAGCGGCCCAGCGTGTAGAGCAGCAGGGATTGCAGATAGCGCAACTCCACGGCGTACGGCGAGGAGAGGAGGCCGGCACGGCGGGCGCGGTCGAGTCCGTCGCTGATCCAGGTCAGGCACGGGTCCATTTCGCCGCACTCGTAGCAACCGATCGCCAGGTTGTACAGCGCCCGCATCTCCACCTGGAGATTCCCGGCGGTGCGGGCCAGCTCACGGGCTCTGAGGAGCTGCTCCCGACCCTGCGGAGTACGCCGGTTGTGCGCCTCGAGACCGACCAGCGATATCACCAAATCGGCCTGGGCGTCAGCAAGTCGGAGCCCCTCGGCGATGTCCAGGGCCTGGCGGGCGACACGTTCGGCGTCCTCGTCACGGCCCACGTAACGGGCCGCCATGACGTGCGTCGCGGCCGCCCACACCCAGGTGCGCGAGGGCGGCTCGGCCGGGATCAGCCCGAGCGCCTCGCTGCTGTACGCGAACGCAGCCTGAAGATTGTCGATCCGCATCAGGTTGCCCGCGAGGGTGTAGCGCACCCGGGCGGCAAGTTCGGAGTCGGCCTCCGAGCCCGCCCGCGCGAGCGCGGAGCGAGTGAGCTGGACCGCGCGATGGGGTTCGCCGGCGTGTGCGGCGGCGGCCGAGGCACGCAGGGTGAGAGTGACGGGGTCGCTGTGCTCGGGGTGCGCGGAGGCGTCCACCACGGCCCACAGTTCGAGCGCGGTCTCCAGGTGCCGCAGTTCTTCGGCGGGTGCGCGGAGGCGCTGTGCATGGTCGGCGGCTTCGAGGGAGGCTGCCAGCGCGTCGGCCAGGTCGTGGCTCGCGCGTGAGTGATGGGCCCGCTCCGCCGCACTGTTCGTCGAACGGCCCTCGCCAGCGAGGAGCGCCGCGAACACCCCGTGCAGCCTGACCCGTTCGCCGGGCAACAGATCCGCGTACACGGCCTCGCGGGTGAGAGCGTGCCGGAAAGAGTACGTCGCGTCGTCGTCGGTCACCAGCAGCTGGTGACCGACCGCCTCGCGCAGCGCCGACTCCAGCTCCTCCTGCGGCAGTTGCACGGCGCCACGCAGCAGGTCGTGCCCGACCCGGCGCCCCGCCACAGCCGCCGTGCGCAGGACCTGCTGGGCAGTCTCGGTCAGCTGCTCGATCCGGATGAGCAGGACGTCGGCCAGGCCGCTGGGCAGCGCGGCTGAGTCCGCGCCCTCGTCGTCCTCGGGCAGCGCGGCGAGCAACTCCTCGGCGTAGAAGGCGTTTCCCTCGGCGCGGTCGACGATGCGGCGAACCGTGCTGTCGGAGACAGGGCCGGTGCGTTGCGCGTACACGAGCCGGGCCACGTCCGCGTCAGCCAGCGGGTGCAGTTCCAGCCGGTCGACGGCGGGCAGCCTGACCAACTCGGCGAGCAGAGGCCGCAGCGGGTGACGGCGGTGCAGATCGTCCGCGCGGTACGAGGCGAAGACCGCGAGCCGGTGGCGCGGGCCGCCAGGCGTGGGCCGCTGCAGGACACCCCGGCTGAGCAGAAAGCGGAGCAGGTCGCGAGAAGACTGGTCCGCCCAGTGGAGGTCCTCAATGACCAGGAGAAGCGGGGCCAGGGCCGTCAGGTCGGCGAGGAGTCCAGCGATGCCCTCAAAGAGCTGGAGGCGGCTGCCTGCGTCGGCCGCGGGGCCGGCAGCCGCATCCGTGCCGATCAGGCGCTCCACCGCCGGGTACGCGGCGAAGGCCGGGGCAAACCGCTCGTCGGCGGCCGCAGCGCCGAGGATCTCCGTGAACGGGAGGTATGGCAGGCCGACGTCCCCGAGGTCCACGCAGCGGCCGGTCAAGACGGTCATGCCGGTGCCTGCGGCGTGCGCCGCAGCCACCGTCAGCGTGCGGGTCTTACCGACGCCAGCGTCCCCGGCCACGAGGACGGCGCGCGGGTCGCCGACCGCGGCCCGCTCCAGCACGCCGGTGAGCCGGGTGAGCTCGTCTGCCCGGCCGACGAACGGTGTATCGATTGTCTGGGCCACGGGTCCATCCAAGCACGCCCGGTCGGTACCGCTCGTGTGTCCCCGCTCCCCGACGTGCGAGGACGCGGTTCGGGTACCGCGAGGGAGACGTCCTGCTGAGGTTCCCCTCGTAGCGTGGAGTCCGTGACAGCAGGGGATGTTGGTTGTCATGGCGGAGAAGCGTCGAGTGTTCACGGCGGAGTTTCGTGAGGGGGCGGTACGCATCGTGACGGAGGCCGGGAAGCCGGTCCCCGAGGTCGCGGAGGACCTGGGGATCAACGAGACGACGCCGGCGAGCTGGGAATCTGCCAGCTCGGGCGAAGTGCGGAATCTCGACGCCTCGTCTGCGCTTGCCCGCCATGTGGCAGCCGCCGACGTGGACGAATGCGGGGTCGCGCGGCCGCAATCTGGCCGCCGCACCCCGTTCCCGCTCCGGTTGGCAACAGGTGTCAAGGGGCGGAGGGTAGAGATAGGGGATCAACAGAACTCGGGGGCCTCCACAGGACGCAGTCATCATGACCAGAACTGTGCGTAGACGAATCCCAGTGTTTGTGTGTGCGTCCGCCTTTACCTCAGCGCTTGCATTTTCGATAGCTGCGCCAACGGCGCAGGCGGCCCCTCAGGTTCCGGCACAGACCACCACGTCAAAGTCGCTACCGAGCAACTGGTGTGACGACAACCCAGGCCAGTGCGGCACCACTCCCCGCAACATCAACGATCCGGGCTACACCCCGGGCGTTAGGCAGTGCCTCTCCGATCATGAGATATAGCTGGGGCACCCTATGTGAGCCGGAAGGTCGTGGAGTGGCAGGATGAAACTCCATGAAGATCGCAGCAGGTCAGTTCACCTGCGTTCCAGCTGATGTGGCCGCCAACGTCCGACAGATGACCGTCCTCGCTGGCAAAGCCCGCGCACAGGATGCAGAGCTGGTGGTGTTCCCGGAGCTGGCTTTGACCGGGTACGAGCTTGAGGTCGTACTCGCCGATCCGGGTTTGTGGGCGAAGGCAGAAGACCCACGCCTGGACATGATCCGGGAGAGCGGTATTGCCACCGTCGTCAATTGCGTTGCAGCCACAGAGGGGCCACGGCCTGCCATCGAGACTCTGGTCTTCGGGGCCGACGGTGAACTGCTCACCACTTACCAGAAGCAGCGCCTGTTCGAGCATGAGCAGGACGCGTTCATGTCAGGGCGGCACGATGGACGATTCGAGCTCGGAGGAGTGCGCTTCGCGCTGGCTACGTGCAACGACAACCACTTTCCCGACCTGACTTCGCGTGGGTCTGCTGACGGGTGCCAGGTGCACCTGGCCAGTTCGCTGTACGGCACGGGCGGTGGAGTTGATGAACTCGCGACGGTCTATCCGGGCATCGCCAAAGACTCGAACATGTACGTCGTGCTGGCCAACCATGTCGGGCCGGCAGGAGGGTGGACCGGCTGCGGCCGTTCCTCGGTGTGGGCCCCGGGCGGCGCCCTCCTGGCGGAGGCTGACACTGAGACGGCCATGATCGTCATGGCCGAGGTTGGGTGAGCCCCGGTCGGCTCACGCCCGGAGCCAGATGATGACTGCGGCCGCGGTGACGGTGCCCAGGTAGACGTATCCGCGCTTGTCATAGCGGGTAGCGACGGCCCGGAACTGTTTCAGCTTGCCCGCTCCACGGTGTTGCGCTTCTTGTACCGCACGGAGTTGAAACCTGGTGGCCGGCCGCCCTGCGTGCCTCGGCGCCGGCGTCCGGCATGCTGGTCCTTCTTCTCCGGGATCACGTGTCGGATGCTGCGTCGGCGTAGGTAGGAGCGGATGGCGCGGTTGCTGTACGCCTTGTCGGCACTCAGGCTGTCGGGCGTGCAGCGAGGGCGGCCCGATCCGGTGCGGGGCACCCGAATCTGCTCCAGCACGGCCTCGAACTGGGTGCAGTCCGCCTGCTGGCCTGGCGTGATGACCAACGACAGTGGACGGCACCTGCCGTCAGCGGCGAGGTGGAGTTTGCAGGTCAGCCCGCCGCGGGAACGGCCGAGTCCTTCGCCTGCCGCACCCACTCCGCCAGCAGGTAGCGCAATTGAGCGCGCACGTGAACTGATCTTCCTGTAGCCCCTTTTGAGGCGGCCGACGGTGCGGGCGGCGCCTTCTTCGGGGCTCCGGCGGCATGCTGGTGTGCACGCACCGAGGTGGAGTCGACGTTGATGTTCCAGTCGATGTCCCCGTCGGCGTCTGCCCGGGCCTGGACGTGTTGGAGTACCCGATCCCAGGTGTCATCAGCCGACCACAGCATGTGTCGCGGATGATCACGGTTCTGCTCTTGGCAATTTGCCAGCCGTCCAACATCTGGCCCGGTGATTGACCGACCCCGTGACCAGATCAATTGGGATTCCCGGTAACTGGCGTCTCATCTGACCTGGTCGTCGCAGGTGACGGCTGGCCGCTCGGACCAGATGGTTCGAGACGGGACAGGTCGGTGACCGGGCTCGGCTCAGGAACCGCGGCCTTCTCGACGACTGTTCGGCGTTCGACCAGCCCGAGGGCCACACCGGCGACGATGACCACGCCACCGAGGACCTGTGCGAGCCGGAGTGTCTCCTTGTTGATCACCACGGCACCGAGCACGCCGAACACTGGTACCAGGTTGAGGATGTTGACCGCGACGCTCGAAGTCATCCTGCGCAGGCCGTAGTTGTAGAGGAGGAAACCGCCGACGGAACACGCCACGGCCAGATAGGTGAGCATCGCAGAGGCCGATGCGTCCGGCATCCGCCACTCGCCGATCTCCAGGAGTGAGGCGAGCAGGAAGCCAGCGGCGCCGGCCACTGTCTGGTGGTAGGTGAGGTTCACCGCGTCCTGGCCTCGACCCGCGTACTTGCCCAGCACGTTGTATCCGGCCCACATCAGCCCGCCGAGCAGGAGCAGCACGTCGCCGAACCAGCGTGCGCTGCCTCCGACTTCTGCACCGTTGCGTACGACCAGGAAGGCTCCCAGAGTGGCGAGCAGCACGCCGCCGACCCTGAGCAGCGGCATCCTGGTCCGGAGGAGCGCTAGCTCCAGAAGCATGGTCATCAGCGGATAGGTGGCCACGATGAGGGAAGCGTCCGAGGCCGTCGACAGCTCAACGCCGATGTTCTCCAGCACGAAGTAGGCCGTGATGCCGAGCAGGCCGCTCAGGTAGATCATCCGCCGCTGGCGGACATCCGGCGGGGCGGCCGGGTTGCGGCGCATCCGCGCCATGATCGCGAGCAGTACGGCGGCGATGGTGAAGCGGATTGCCCCGATGGTCAGCGGCCCGACGTCCGCCAGCACCTCCTTGGTCACCGCGTACGAGCTGCTCCACAACAGCGCGGCCGCCACGACTGAACAGATCGCCCACGCCCTCGTCTTCCGTTCCTCCACCGCTGATGCCCTCTCGCTCGGAACCCCCGACTCCGCCCTGACCGCGCAACAAAGAGGCGAATCATGAACGGGATTACGGCGAGTACGCTAGAAAACAATCCGGAAGAATGGCAAGCTTGCCGAAGATAATTCGGATCCTGAGAGGTGTGGCGGAATATGGACGAACTAGATTCGGCGTTGCTGCGGCTTCTGCAGCAAGACGGTCGGCGCACCAACCGGGACCTGGCAGACGAGTTGGGAATCGCGCCCTCCACCTGCCTGGAGCGAGTGCGCGCCCTCCGCGAGCGCGGTGTGCTGCTCGGATACCACGCTGAGGTCGACCTCCCCTCGCTCGACCGAGGGCTGCAAGCGATGATCGCCGTTCGGGTGCGGCCGCCGACACGTGTGGTCATTGAGCAGTTCAAAGCCTTCGTGGCGCGCATGCCCGAGGTGATCGCGGTCTTCGTGCTGACAGGCACCGACGACTTCCTGCTGCACGTCGCGGTTCGCGACACCGACCAGCTGCACTCCGTCGTTCTGGACAAGCTGACCGAGCGACAGGAACTCGCAGACGTACGCACTTCAGTGATCTACGGGCACCTGCGGAAGAACGTCATCGAGCCGATGTGAGCACCGGTTCGGGCGGGGCCGACCACCGGACCGGGAATCGGCATCCTCGGCGGACGCGGAGTGGGCGGAGGGGTGCGTTGTACGGCCAGTGATGCACGGCGGTCTCCCGAATCCCGGACCCAGGTGGCAGGAAGAGTCCGCGATCCCGGTGACGGAGGAGCAGAACCTGGCGAAGGAGGCCGTACGTACAGGTGAGGGCAGTGGGTGCAGTTCGCTCTTCGAGCCGGTCTTCTGCAGTGGCGGGGTGTCAACGCGCGAGGACCATCTCTGGAACGCGGCTGCTCTGCGCCTGCTCGGCGATGTCTACGTCTTCGTCGCGACGGGTCCGCGAAGCGACGGGGACTGGGCCTCGGACGCCCTTGCCGTGATGCACCGTACGGTCCGCGACCCCCGCGGCTGGACCGCGCTGGACTGGGACCGCGACAACGAAGTCCGGCAGATCCAGCCCGCCTATCCGTTCGATCCCCCGGCCGTCTCCGAGTTCCCCCGTCAACTCCATCCCCTCACGCCCGAGAGTGCGGTGGGACTGCTCGCCGTCATGACCGAGGAGTGGCAGTCGGAACCTGCCCCCGTACGATCCCGCCCTGACCGCGAGGCGGTGCTGACCGACGCCCGCAGCCTGCTCGCCCGCTACGGACCTCACACCCGCTTCTGGACCAATGCTGAGGCGGCGGCCGCCGACCCGGCGGCGGAATTTGTCACCGCGGGCCTGGCGAACACCCGCAGCCACGGCTTTGCCACCTCGGAGTACTACCGCGGACTCGACATCCTGGACGACGTCGGCCTGGTCGCCGTATCGGACGACGAGGTCGGCCTGTTCTGGTCGTTCGGCGCGTACTAGTGACCTGAGTCAGAGATTCGGTGGCAGTAGGCGGCGACTTTGTCGAGGATCTCGTCGGCCGTCTTCGTCCAGACGAAGGGTTTGGGGTGGTTGTTCCAGTCGGCCAGCCAGGCCCGGACGTCGCGTTCGAGTGCCTGGACGGAGCGGTGAACACCACGCTTGAGCCTCTTCTGAGTGAGTTCACCGAACCACCGCTCCACCAGGTTCAGCCATGAGGCGCTCGTAGGCGTGAAGTGCAGGTGGAACCGCGGGTGGGCCAGTAGCCACTTCTTCACACTGGGTGTCTTGTGGGTCGCGTAGTTGTCGAGGATCAGGTGCACCTCGAGTGTGGGCGGCACCGTCTTGTCGACCTTGGCCAGGAACTTCTTGAACTCGGTGGCCCGGTGCCGTCGGTGCAGGGAGCCGATGACTTTCCCGGTGGCCACCTCCAGTGCGGCGAACAGGGTTGTGGTGCCGGATCGGACGTAGTCGTGACTGCGGCGTTCGGGCACCCCCGGCATCATCGGCAGTACCGGCTGGGACCGGTCCAGTGCCTGGATCTGTGACTTCTCGTCCACACACAGCACCAGAGCCTTCTCCGGCGGATCCAGGTAGAGGCCGACGACGTCACGGACCTTGTCGATGAAGTGCGGATCCGTGGACAGCTTGAAGGTCTGCGACCGGTGGGGGGCCAGGGCGAACGCCCGCCAGATCCGCGAGACGGCCGACTGGGACATCCCGGTTGCCGCCGCCATCGACCGGGTTGACCAGTGCGTTGCGTTCTTCGGTGTCTCCTGCAGTGTCTTGACGATGACGCGCTCGACATCCGCGTCGCTGATCTTCCGCGGAACACCCGGACGTGGCTCGTCGCACAAGCCGTCCAGGCCGTGCTCGAGGAAGCGTCGGCGCCAGGTACGAACGGTGTCCGGTGCGACTTTCAGCAGCCGTGACACCTCCATGATGGAGTGGCCTTCCGCACACACCAACACGATCCGTGCCCGTTGCGCCAGGGCCTGCGCCGTCGACCGGCGCCGTAACCACCCTTCCAGAACAGCCCGTTGGGCATCGGTCAACGACAACGGCGGAATCCTCGGTCCAGGACGACTCATACCCAACTAACGACAAACCTCTGACTCAGGTCACTAGGGCCTGTCCGGCGGATCGTGCCGGGCGGCCCACCGGCGGCGAATCGCGGTAGCGACCCACCGGACAAGGAGCTCGGTGGGGGAGGTTGGGCCCGTCGTTAAATACCTCGACATCGAGCGCGGTGATCGGGGACGCTTCGCGCGATGACAAGAATCGACGACACGCCGCCCGCGTGGGACGAGCGCACCCAGCTCACCACGTTTCTCGACTACGCACGTGACACTGCCCGCACCAAGTGCGATGGCGTCTCGGCGGAGAACGCACGCAAGGCGCTCCTGCCGGGCTCACCGCTGATGACCATGAGCGGAGTGATCAACCACCTCCGCTGGGTCGAGTACTACTGGTTCCAGGTGGTCTTCCTCGGCGAGGAAGACCGGGGTCCCTGGACCGAGGAGGACCCCGACCGCGAGATGCGTGTCGCCGTAGACTTCCCGCTCACGCAGTTGCTCGACGAATACGCGGAACAGAGCGCCCGCTACCGCGAACTGGTCACCGGGAATGGCCTGGACAAGCAGGCCCAGCGAGCCGTCCGCAACGGCCTCCACGTCGACCTGCGCTGGATCCTCCTCCACCTCACCGAGGAGACAGCCCGCCACAACGGCCACCTGGATATCCTGCGCGAGATGCTCGACGGCACGATCGGCGACTAGATCCGACGGAGATCACGGACGGAGCCAGAGTCGGATCGACGCGACGGTGACGGTGCCGTGGAAGATGTAGCCGCGCTTGTCGAACCTCGTGGCCACGGCCCGGGAGTTCTTCAACGCGTTGATCGTTCGCTCGACTTCGTTCCTTCGCTTGTAGATCGTCTTGAAGAAGCCTGCGGGCCGGCCGCCCTTGCTGCCCCTTCGCTGGTGGTTGGTCCGCTGGTTCTTCGGTTCGGGGATGGTGTGCTTGATCTGGCGCCGTCGCAGGTAGCGGCGGTTGCGGCGGGACGAGTACGCCTTGTCGCCGCCGAGATGGTCGGGCCTTGTGCGCGGGTGTCCGCCGCCGAGGCGCGCGACATGGACGCGGTCCATGACCGGGATGAGCTGCGGAGCGTCGCCCCACTGGCCCGGAGTGATCAGCAGGGCCAGGGGGCGGCGTCCACCCTCACCGGCGAGGTGGATCTTGCACGTCAGGCAGCCCCGGGAGCGCCCGAGCCTCTCGTCGGGGCGGTGCTGCCGGGGCGTGCGTCTTTTCCCAGCACCCGTGGCGGTTTCCTACGAGCGGCGTCCCGCAGACGTTGGCTCTGTTCCGCCGTGAGCACCGCCCCTTGGCCGGGCAGTTCAGGCGAGCGTAGGGCGGTCGGATACGTCTGAGCCACGGCGCGTACAAAGAACTTTGGCGACCGCGTGGGTGGGGCTGAGTTCGATGTCGGTGAACCCGGCGGCTTCGAGGCCCTGGCGGTACTCGGCGAAGGAGGGGGCTCCGGCGATACAGCCGACGTAGTCGCCGCGCTCGGCACGCTGATCGGGGGTGAGGGTGTCGTCGGCGACGACGTCGGAGATTCCGATCCGGCCGCCGGGCTTGAGGACCCGGATCATCTCGGCGAAGACGGCGGGCTTGTCGGTGGACAGGTTGATGACGCAGTTGGAGATGACGACGTCGATGGTGTTCGCGGGCAGCGGGATGGCCTCGATGGTGCCCTTGAGGAACTCGACGTTGGTAGCGCCGGCCTTCTGCTGATTCTCGAGCGCGAGGGCGAGCATCTCCTCTGTCATGTCGAACCGTACGCCTTGCCGGTGGGACCGACGCGGCGAGCGGAAAGCAGTACGTCGATGCCGCCGGAGCCGAGGTCCAGGATGCGTTCGCCTTCGTGGAGGTCGGCCACCGCGGTCGGGTTGCCGCAGCCGAGGGAGGCGGCGAGGGCCTCAGCGGGCAGGGTGTCGCGCTCGTCTTCGGCGTACAGGGTGGAGCCGAAGTTGTCGTCGATCTCGATGGCCTCGGGTCCGCAACAGGCGGTGCCGCCCGCGCCAGTCGACCATTTCCATAAACTATGAATATAAAAATGCTATGCTTCGAGCATGAGTCGTCAAGACACCGCTCCTGGCGCGTCCGCCGCCATCGGGGCGGCCCTCTACGCCCTGGCCACCAGGGCTGCGAGACGCCTGCCCCGGGACATGAGCCTGACGTCCGCCGCCACCCTGGCCACCCTGGACCGGACGGGCCCGCGGCGCATCACCGATCTGGCCGCGGTCGAGGGCGTCACCCAGCCCGCGATGACCACCCTGGTCCGGGTGATGGAGGAGTCCGGCCTGGTCGAGCGGCGGGGCGACGCGTCCGACAAGCGGGTCACGCTGGTGTGCCTGACCGAGGCCGGTGCCTCCTATGTCCGGACGCGGCGCCAGGCGGGCGTCCACGCGTTCGAGCGGTTGATCGGCAAGCTCACCGGCGACGAGGTCGAGGCGCTGGTGGCGGCCCTTCCGGCGCTGAGGCATCTGACCGAGCTCGAAAGCCAGGACCGCGAAGGGCCGAAGCGGTGACCGGGCAGCCGGTCGGCGGGGTCGCGGCGAAGGCGTTCCCGGCGGCGCGTTCCGAGGCGCGGCTGCTCGTCCCCGCCCTGATGTTCATCGCTCTGGTCGTGTCCGCGGTCGCCAGCCTCGGGACGCCGCTCATCACCAGCGTGGCGACCTCGTTCCACGTCCCGCTCGGCAGCGCGCAGTGGACGCTGACCGTCGCGCTGCTCAGCGGCGCCGTCGCCACGCCGGTCCTGGGCCGGCTCGGAGCCGGCCCGCACCGGCGGGCCACGATCCTCGCCACGCTGGCGGTCGTCGTCGCCGGCAGCGCGCTCACCGTGCTACCACTGCCGTTCGCGTGGCTGCTGGCCGGCAGGGCGGCCCAGGGCGTCGGGCTCGGGCTGACGGCGCTGATGATGGGCGTGGCCCGGGACCACCTCCCCGAGGAGCGCAGCGCGGCCGTGATCGCCCTGATCTCGGTGGTCTCGATCATCGGGGCCGGCGTCGGCTACCCGCTGGCCGCACTGCTCGCCGAGCTCGGCGGGGTACGGGCCGCCTACAGCCTCGGCCTGGTCGTCACCGCCGCCGCCCTCCTGACCGCGTGGCGCTCCATGCCCGAAGCCCCCGAAGGCCGCTCCGCCCACGTGGACGTGGCAGGCGCGGTCGTCCTGGCCGCTGCGCTGGTCCTGGTGCTGTTCCTCGCCGGCGAACGGAATCTGTGGAGCCGGCACCTCGCCGTGGCGGCGGGCCTCGCCGTCGTCGCGGTGGTGCTGCTCTGCGTCTGGGCCGTCATCGAGCTGCGCAGCACGACGCCCCTGGTCGATGTGCGGGCGGTGCGGCACCCGGTGGTCGCCGGGGCGAACCTCGCCATGTTCGTCGGCGGGATCGGCATGTACCTCCTGCTCACGCTCATCACCCGGTACGCGCAGACGCCGCACGGCGCCGGCTACGGCTTCGGGCTGACAACCTTCGTCGCCGGGCTGGTCCTCATCCCGTTCTCGGTGCTGGGATTCGTCGCCGGCAAGCTCACGCCGCGGGTCCGGACGCGGATCGCCGACCCCCTGCTCCTGGCCGGCAGCGCCGTCGTGGTCGGCGGCGGGTTCGCCCTGTTCGCGGCGGCCCGGTCGGACCTGGCCGAACTGTTCGCGGCGATGGGCGTGCTCGGCTTCGGCGTCGGCGGCTTCTCGGCCGCGATGCCCGGCGTCATCCTGGCCGTCACCCCCAAGAGCGAGACGTCGAGCGCCATGAGCTTCAACTACGTCGTCCGCAGCGTCGGCTACTCCATGGGCAGCGCCATCGGCGGCCTGATCCTCGCCGCGGGCACCGGCCCCGGCCACCTCTTCCCCGACGACAGCGCCTACACCACCGCGGCGCTGGTCGGCATCGGCGCCATGGCGATCACGACGCTGACAAGCCTCGCTCTCGCCCGCCGACGCTCGTCCGAGACCAACCCGTAAGTCAGATGCACTCATCCCACCACTGGAGGTTCCATGCCCAAGGGCTACTGGGTCAGCGCCTACCGCACCATTTCAGACCCTGAGAAGCTGGCTGCTTACAACAAGCTGGCCGGTCCGGCCGTCGAGGCCGGGGGCGGTCGGATCCTCGCCCGTGGCAGTCGGGTCGTCGCGCATGACGCCGGAATCGCCGAGCGCACCGTCCTGATCGAGTTCGACAGCTTCGAGCAGGCCGTCGCGGCGCACGAGAGTGCGGCCTACCAGGAGGCGCTGGTCGCCCTCTCCGACGGCGTCGAGCGCGACTTCCGCATCGTCGAAGGCACCGACTGACCGAGGTCCAGTCGGATCTTCACTGAAGATCCACCATGGTTTTCGCTGGTGCGGCTGCTGGTGTGGCGGGGTTCGTGGGTGCTCGTGCTGGTCGTGGGCGGCTGTCTTCGGTCTTGATCGTCTGTCAGCGGTCGAGTTCGAGGTTCGTCAGGACGAGCAGGGCACGTCACCGAACCCCGTGGCGGCGGTGATCGACTCCCAGTCCGTCAAGGTCGCGGCCACCGTCCCGCGCTCCACGTCCGGATACGACGCCGGAAAAAGACGCCGGGCCGGAAGAGGCACATAATCGTGGACCTCAAAGGGCTCCCGCTGTTCGTGATGGTCACTCCGGCCGACATGCACGACAGCGTCGCCACCCGTGAAGCCTTCTTCCGGCTCCGGCTGATGCACCCCGAAATCACCATCGTCTGGGCCGACTTGGCCTACGCGGGCACCCCCGTGGCCTGGGCCAAGTCCATCCTCCACCTGACGATCAAGACTGTGAGCAGGCCCAAGGGCGCCAAGGGCTTCGTGATCTTGCCGAGGCGTTGGGTGGTAGAGAGGTCACTGGCTTGGTTGTCGCATGCGCGTCGGAACGTGCGCGACTACGAGACCCGGCCTGAGCACTCCGAGGCGGTGCTTACCCTCGCCTCGATCACGCTCATGACCCGCAGGCTCACCCGGCCCGCCGTCCAGGCCAACGCATCCATGCCCCGATCTGCCGAACCCGTCCACGCTGCTTGAGGCGTCCCAGGCATGACGCCGACCAAGCCTGGTGCCAGCATGTTTGCCTGGGTCATGCCCCCAGATCCTCCGTCACGGGCAGGCACTCGGCGAGCAGGTCGACGACGTCGCGCCAGGCTCGCTGCGCGTGCCGTGGGTGGTAGCCGACGCCGGGGACAACGGGGTGGTCGACCGGCGGATGGTGGAAGGCGTGCAATGCGCCGCCGTAGACCGCGAGGCGCCAGTCGACGCCCGCGGCCTGCATCTCAGCGGTGAACGCCTTGCGTTGCGCGGGCGGCATGATCGGGTCTTCCGACCCGACCCCGGCCCACACCGGGCACCGAATGCGCGCTGCCTCGCCCGGTCGGCCCGTGGTAGTTGCGTTGACTGTCCCGATCGCGCGCAGGTTGACGCCGTCGCGCCCGAGTTCCAGCCCGACGGCGCCCCCGGTGCCGTAGCCGACGGCGGCGATCCGGTCGGAATCGGTCCGCGGTTCGGTGCGCAACACGTCGAGCGCCGCATGGCCGATGCCCCGCATCCGGTCGGGGTCGGCGAGCAGCGGCAGGCAACGGGCCAGCATCTCCTCGGGATCGCTCAAATAGCGCCCGCCGTGAAGGTCGAAGGCTAGCGCTACATATCCCAGCTCGGCGAGAGCATCGGCCCGGCGGCGCTCGACGTCGCTGAGCCCCATGCCCTCTGGTCCGAGCAGCACCGCGGGCCGGCGGTCGACACCGGCCGGGAGCGCGAGGTGCCCGATCATCGTCAAACCGTCGGCCGGATACTCGACCGTACGCGTCGTAATCGTCGTCATGAGACTGGACTGTAGTGATCGTCGAGCCCGGTCCGGCCGCTGTTCTGCCGCTGGCAGAGTCCTCGATTCCCTGCTGACCGTGCCGCCGGGGGCGCGTGTGTCGGAGCTGGACTCGACGCCGACCAGCTGTTCACCTTCGTCTAAACACTCACCCGGAAACCAAAACCACAACACATACGAGGAAGAGGACAATCTCAATGAAAGCCATTGTGGTAACCGACCAGGCTGCGGGAACGGCCGGGATGACGCTGACGGAGCGGCCTGAGCCGCAGGCATCGATCAACGACGTCATCGTTCAGATTCACGCATCGGGCTTCGTGCCGACTGAGATGGAGTGGCCATCGACCTGGACCGATCGCGCCGGCCGTGACAAGACACCGTCGATCCCTGGCCACGAGCTGGCCGGAGTGGTCACCGCCCTCGGCTACGGCACGACGGGGCTGTCGGTCGGGCAGCGGGTGTTCGGCCTCGCCGACTGGCACCGTGACGGCACCCTGGCGGAGTACGTGGCGATCGAAGCACGCAACCTCGCGCCGCTGCCCGGCGACGTCGACTTCACGGTAGGCGCGTCCCTGCCAATCTCAGGTCTGACCGCGTGGCAGGGGCTGTTCCAGCACGGCCGCCTTCAGTCTGGCCAGACCGTTCTCGCTCATGGCGCGGCCGGGGCGGTCGGGACGATGGTGACCCAGCTCGCGCGTGAGGCCGGCGCTTACGTGATCGGCACCGGACGCGCCGCCGACCGTGAGAAGGCACTCGACTTCGGCGCGCACGAGTTCGTCGACCTCGAGAATGACGTGCTGGCAGACGTCGGCGGCGTCGATCTGGTCTTCGATGTCATCGGTGGCGACGTTCAGAAGCGGTCCGCTGCCCTGATCAAGGCTGGAGGAACGCTGGTGTCTATCGTCGGCCCGGTCGAGGCGCGACCCGCTGACGGCCTGGCGGTGGACTTCGTTGTCGAGGTCGATCGTGCCGAACTGGTTGAGATCGTGCAGCGGGTGCGGGACGGACGGCTGCGGACAAACATCGGTGACGTCTCGCCCCTCGACGATGCCGTCGCCGCCCTCAACCCGACCACGCGACGCAAGGGGAAGACGATCATCCGCGTTCGCCCGTGAGGACTCGGGGACAGTGAGCCTTCTCCAACCTGCTGCACGGCGCGCCGCGGTCGCCGCGAGCGCGGTGCTCGACTGTTTCATGCGCCATCGGTATCCAGTCGCTCCGCGGACTGGAGCAGGTACTCGGGCAGTTTGGAACTGGCCGCCAACACCTCGATGCCGATGAGGCGACCCTGCTCGTCGAAGTCGAGGTTGATCATGCCGTCGACGTCCATTGGATCGCAGGGATACGTGCGCGCCGACTTCACGCGGGCCTGCGGTTCGGTGAGGTATATGTACGCTGCGTCCACGGTCTGGTCGTAGGTGACTCTGACGTCTGCCACGGTGAGCGGGCTCCCTTGCTGTCGTTGATGGCGGCGCTGTCCTTGTCCTGCCTCCGGCCGTAGCGACCTCAGGCTGCCGTGGCGAGGTGCAAGACCAGCACCGCCTTGACGATGTCGGTGATACGGACGGTGCTGCAACGGAGCTTGCGCAGGAGCCGCCAACTCTTCAGGGTGGCGTTGGCCTGCTCTCTGACGGCTCGGATTCTGGCGCGGGAGGAGTTCACCGCCCGCTTCCCGGCTGGGAATGTTCTCCAGGGCCCTCGGTAAGGCACCGGGCCCGAACTCCCTGATATCCCTTGTCTGCCCACGTCCGGATGCCGGCTTGGGTGAGGGCTTCGATGATGCCGTGGGTACGTGGGCCTTGATGTCGTGGGCGGCACCCGGCAGGGCGGGTGAGACCCAGACCAGGCGTCCGAACGCATCGGCGATGACCTGGACGTTCATCCCGTGGCGCTTGTGCTTGCCAGAGTAGTAGGGGCGGTCGGCGGCAATGCGGTCGATGTGCAGCAGGGTGCCGTCCAGGATCACGAATGCCTTGTTGGCGGCGACGGTCAAGGCCTGCTGAAGGGTTGGGGCGAGGGCGGCCAGGATCTCAACCGCCTCGGCGATGTACCGGTAGACGGTGGCCAGCCCGATCCCGAAGCCGGCCGCGAGCTGGGCGTACGTGTGCCCGCAGCGCAGGTGGGCACGCGCGAGCAGGGCCTGTCTGTCAGCAGTCAGTCGGCGCCACGGGGGCATCGACGTCCTCGACGACCAGGCCCCGGACCTGCACGAAGTCCTGGCTAGGTGTCAGCGAGCTGGCATGACGCACGCGATCCTGGACGGCACGCTGATCGAATCAGACCGTCTCGCGGGCGTCCGCGAGAACGGCAACGACCTGTGGTTCAGCCAGAAACACAAGGCGTTCGGTGGCAACATCCAGTTCCTGTCCGCACCTGACGGCACCCCGCTGTGGGTCTCCGACGTCGAACCTGGCTCCACCCCGACATCACCACCGCGCGCACCTACGTTCTGCCCGCGCTCTACAAGTCGGCAGCTGACGGCCTGCCGACCCTGACGGACAAGGGCTACATCGGTGCGGGTGGCCTTTTTCACCAGTAGTGGCTCTGGCTCAACTTCTGTGACGCGGCGACGCTGAGCGGCGGCTGAGCTCTCCGGGCAGTAGGTGAAGTCGCTCGCCTGAGCCGGCTGGCCGAGTTCCGGCTACTTCAGCAGCCGGAAGCCGGGCTGCTGAGCCCATGCTCTGAGGAACTCCGCCGAACCGTAGGCGGCGGGCCGTGGATCGGTCCTCGTTGCGATGACGCCCGGAAGGTCGGCCACGATTGGCACCTGGTCCTCCCTCAGTTCGGCATTGACGACGCCACCGACCACATCCATAACGGCGGCGGTCAGCAGAGCCGTGACGACGTGGTCAACTGGAGGGTTGCAGAAGGCGACGACATCGACTGAGTGGGTCGGCGTGAAGCCGATGAAAGGCTCGTGATCGACTTCGTCGGCTTGCTCGGCCTCGAAGATGGACTCGTCGCCGATGCCGGGCCCCATGACGGAGACCAGGATGGGCCGCCGTCCGTCGACGCCCCCGGTGTCCGAGATGCCGAGGCTATCCGCGTGCAGGTTCAGGTCGTACTCGCCGACCCGCTTTTCCTCAAACCGTGCCGAGGAGCGAACCAGAAGGCCGCGGAGCCGCTGTATCACCGCGCGGGGGACGGCCTCCGCCAACTCGATCACCAACACCGGTCCACTCATAGCTCGGAGCCTAACCAGCCGGGACCACCCTCCCCACCGCATTAATCAGCGTGCACGCACCGCAGAAGTAGAGCCGGAACCCCCAGTAGCACCGTCGGTTGTTCACGGGTTTGGGAGGCACCCAGATCCACGGTTGGGTGATGTTCACGAATTTTTGACAGCGCTGGGGTACTTGCCAGGGCAGCATCGGGGTGCTTCTGGTGAAAGGCCCTGGTCATGCCCCAGATATCCAAGGCCGGAGTGTACGCGGCGATCCGGCGTGATCACCGTTCCGGCATGAAGTCGACCGCCTCACCTTCAACGGCACCATCATCGAGACCGGCACCGACTCATACCGCTTTGCCAGCACCCGAGCCCGGGCCAGCTAACTCACACCAAGGCCGGCGGCCGCCTCACCAGACCTCAGAAGCCGTATCTCAACCGATCATGGAACGTGTGGGTCGAACGGTTTTCCCGTCGGGGTGATCTTCCCGTTGTACGTGCATGAAGACAGGGCCTCTCGGTAGCTCGGGGATGCGAATCTAACCGAGCAGTGCCGGGAGGCCCTGGTGTCGTTGTTGTACGCGTCCGAGCCCGTTCAGTTCAACTCGGCTGCTCCATCGTGTGATTGCCTCGCGCATGTGTACGGCAACGCGGCCGACCATCCGGACCGGGAACGCCGGTATCCCTCGGACATGTCGGACGCGGAGTGGGCGGCCGTCCGGCCGCTGTTGCCGGTGCCGGCCTGGCTCCAGGGCCGGGGCGGGCAGCCCGAGGGCTACTGTCATCGACAGATGCTGGACGCCGTCCGTTATCTGGTCGCGGGCGGGATCTCCTGGCGGGCGATGCCCGTGGACTTCCCTGATTGGGGCCGGGTTTACGCCTTCTTCCGCCGCTGGCGCGAGCACGGGCTGATCGCAGAGTTCCACGATCGGCTGCGCGGACGGGTGCGTGAGCGGGAGGGCCGTGAGGCGGAGCCGACGGCGGGGATCATCGATGCGCAGTCGGTGAAGGCCGCGGCCTCGGTGCCGTCCGTCTCGCGCGGCTGGGACGGCGGGAAGAAGGTGGGCGGCCGCAAGCGGCACATCGTGACCGACTGCCTCGGTCTGCTCCTGGTCGTCGCGGTGACCGCCGCGAACGTCGGGGACCGGGATGCCGCGGTGGGCCTGCTGCAGCGGCTGCGCCGCCTGCACCGTGACATCTGCCTGGTCTGGGCAGACGGCGGTTACACCGGCGGCCTGGTCGACTGGTGCCGGCAGAAACTCGCGCTCACCCTTCAGGTCGTCAAGCGCACCGACGACACCACGGGCTTCGTGGTGCTGCCGCGCAGGTGGGTGGTGGAGCGCACGTTCGCGTGGTTGATGCATTCGCGCCGGCTGGCCCGGGACTACGAGACGTTGCCGGCCAGCAGCGAGGCGATGATCCGGTGGTCGATGGTCACGCGGATGGGGCGGCGTCTGGCACGGCCATGGGCCGCCGGGCGGCGCTGAACATCCCCGACGTCTCCTGCACGAGCCACCCGCGCTCCGCCAGGCGCCTGGCCTTCGAGCGCACCCCTTCGACCTTCGCCGACGTCGTTTGAAGGCCCAGCTCCACCGTGATTTCCTTGGCCTTCAGCGGTCCTTGGCCCGCTGGCTGCCGCTCGTCGAGCACGCCCAGGATCCGCTGGTAGTCCGGCGCCAGCACCGTCACCGGCAACCCTTCGCGCCAAGGTGGCACGATCGAGCCCGGCACGGGCGAGGGCACGGTTTCCTGCTCCGCCTCGGCCTCGGTCACGGCGGTGGTCTCCGCAGCCGAGGCTGCCAGGGCCTCGACCAGCTCTTCCCGCGCGATCACCCGCCGGTCCAGATCGATCTCGGCAGCCTCCAACACCCCAGACAACCGGGCGACTTCCTCCCGCAGCCCTTCCACCCGCACCCGGGCAGCCGTCTCCCGCTCCTCCAGCATTCCCAGCACCGACGTCATCGCGCACCCCTCGCTCACGGAGCGGAAACAAGACGCCGGATGCCTCCCTCATTCCGAGCGACACCATGCCTGACCAGCAGAAATCAAGCGATCCTGTTCGGTTGAGATACGGCTTCTCAGGGGGAGCCAGCCGACGGCCCATCAGGTCGAAGTGCGGCCTGCAACTCATCGAGAGACGGAGGACCGGGGTCACGGATGGGACGGCCAACGTCGGACGGCCAACCGGGACGGAAGCGTTCAACGTAATCTGCGAAGTCGTGACGCAGGTACCGAGAATCGGCCGGCTTCAGCCGGATCTGCTCGCGGCTGTCGACCCACCAGATCTCGAACTCACCGACGGTGCCTTCCGCTGGCCAGTCCTCACTCTGATCCGGAAGCAACGCAGCATCGACGAAGCCTCCGACGGTCAGGCCGATGTCCACAAAGATCCCGATCACGCCGGGCCGAGGAACGTTCACGACGGTGCCCTCGAAGACCTGCCCGAAGCGCAGACCCCTGCGAATCCGAACCCACTGGGCATCTGTCACCACCAACGCATCATCGCATCTTCGTCCGGATCGCGAGCGACTGACTTGGGCAGCAGAGTCCCGTTACGGACGCGGCGCCAACGGACCGTCTCCCAAGCTCGACACAGCGAGGATGGACGAGACAGCGCTAGGTGCGCGGCCCGCGAGCCAGACCGCGATCCGCTCCTTGAACTCGCGGTTGACGTAGGGACTGTCGCGAAGAGTGATCTGTTCCAGGTACTGCAGGATGTTCTCCGAGCGGTCCGGGTGGCACACCGCGAACACGTCGACGCCGATCTCGCCCGTCGAGGCAATGACGGACACGCTGCCGTCGAGAGCCATCATGGCGAAGCCCGGGTGGCCCGCGTGTATGCCGAGGAACGCCGATGCCGCGCCCCGGCCCATGATGTCCCAGTGGTCCAGGAGCCGAACCCGGGTCCAGAGCGTCGGTGCGGCGCTGCCGCTGTGCAGGTTCTGCACGGCGGCCCGGTGCGTGCGGGTGCCCTGTGGAAGCTGGACGAGGAACTCACGCCGGTCATCGAGAAGACCCGAGGAGACGGCGAGGTCGTACCAGTCCCCATTGAGCCGCTCGACGAGCCGTGGGGTGTCGTACCGGTGGGAGAAGCCGCCGGCCACGTCCTCGGCACGGTATCCGGCGACGAACGGCATCGTGCCGTCCGGCACGGCGTCTGGAATCACCTCAAGACCGGCCCGCCATAGCGGCCGGTACACCTTGCGGTCGCGCTCTTGGGTACCCATCGGTCACTGTTTTACCAGGCCGGCGCGCCAAGAATCCTCCGGCCCGGCGCTTGCCCGTTTCCCGACCTCCCGGATCGGACCGGTGCCCGGATCGGCCGCATGATCGGCCGGGCAGGCCCTAGCGGGTCACGCAGGGCGGGCGCTCCAGCTTCTGCCTACCGTGGATCCGGATCGAGCTCCGCTACGGCCAGAGCCGGGGCCTGTTTCCGGGTTCTTCCCGGCGAGGATGCAGGTGGCATAGGGCTGGCGAATCGTGATGCCGCGGATCCAGTCGCCCTCGGGCAGGGCGGCGATGCTCATGCGGCTCGCCCCCTGATTCCGGTTCCGGGGCGGCCGGCGCGGCGCCCGTTGATGGACGTGTGCGTTGCGTGCCGGGCGTCGGCGAGGACTGCGTGGCCGGAGTGCTTGCCGTCGTACAGGGCAGCGTCGGCGGCCTGCTGGAGCACGGACAGGTCGCGGGTGTTGAGGATGTCGGGCGTCGCTGCGCCGACGGAGGCGGCGACGTCGACGGTCTGCCCGTCGTCCACGTGCACCGGCGTTTGCAGCATCTTCATCAGCTGTGCGAGGCGGTCCTCGCGTCGGCCGCGGGGCGCCTGCAGGACGATCGCGAACTCATCGCCCCCGAGGCGGCCGAGGGCGGTGTGCGGGCCCGCCCAGGCGGTGAGCCGGGCTGCGGTCGCCGCGAGGACGGCGTCACCGGCCGCGTGGCCGAAGGTGTCGTTGATGGCTTTGAAGTGGTCCTGGTCGACCAGGACGACGGCTGTGTCGTCGCCGTGGCGGCGTAGGAGCTGGCGGGCCTGGGTGGTGTACGCGTCGCGGCGCAGCAGCCCGGTGAGGGGGTTGCGGCGGCTGGCGGCCAGGCGCCGGTGGAGCGTCACGGCGTGGACGGTCCAGCCGGCCAACGGCACGGCTGCGGTGGTCAGTAAGAGTGCGCGCTGCCCGATCCGGGTCTGTACGCGCAGGACGGAGTCCATACTGGGATTTCCCTCTCTCGTCTCGTACGGGGTGGGTAGGCCCGGGGCGGCCGACTGGTTTTCCGGCCTTTGGCGGCCGTCCCGGGGCGTAGCTACAGCAGCTCGGTGTCGGTGACGCGGGTCCAGGTGAAGGGCTCGCCCCAGGGGCCGGCTTCCGCCGCCGTCCAGTCGAGCTCCCAGCCAGGGCGCAGTCCGCGCGCTCCCCAGCGAGGCGATGCCGACCGAGGAGCGAACGCGCTCCAGCGGGTGTGGGGCCGGGTGTTCACCGGGTGGTCGCCTTGGTGGTGGCGATGAGGGCGGCGACGGTCTCCCAGCCGTGGTGCCAGGAGTGGTCAGTTGACTGCACTAACTCGGTGATCGGCTCGACTTGGCGTCGCTGCCAGCAGTTCCTCGACCGTCGACGGGCTCAGCGGCCCGAGAGCGAGTACCGCAAGCCGACCAAGACGGAGTGGTCGGAGTTCAACGAAAACTTCGACAAGCGCCGGGTCGAACTCGGCTCCTGCGGACCCTTACGGGACCCCCTGCCAGCACGAACACGCCTGCATCCGTTGCCCAATGCTCAGCGTCAACCGAAGATGTTGCCCCGCCTTGACGAGCTGGAGGAGGACCTCCTGGCCCGCCGTGAACGCGCCGTGGCAGAGGACTGGGGAGGCGAGATCGACGGCCTCGACCTCACCCTCACCCTCACCTTCCTGCGCAGCAAGCGAGAACAAGCCCGACGCTTCGAGCGAAGCGGTCCGGTCCCGCTCGGGCTGCCCACGATCCCTCATCAGGTCTCTCAGCTCACAGAAAGGTGATCAGGAGGGCGGAGACAAGGAGCGCTGTCTATGCAGGGCCTGATACGTCAAGTGCGTGCCGGTCATCCCCGCCGCCTTGAGCTCTGCGAAGCCCTTGGAGCCGATGCGCTCCAGGAGTGTCAGCGGGTTCGGATATTTAGATGTGCGGAATAGGGCAGGCGGGCCAGCCGAGATTCAGCTCGGCTGGATCGCGTGCCGCAGGGGGCGCAGAACGGCCCGCGGTCGGCGATCCCTCGGGTACTGGGTAGCGTCAGCCTGGTGAATCTCAACCTCTTCAACGATGTGCCTGATGGCCTGACTCAACGAGCCCGGTCCTTCGTCCGCGCGCACGGCGTCAAGGTCGACATCCGGCCCATCGAGGAGCACAGGCAGTGGTGGCTTGAGCGAGACATCCCGGCGGCGGTCATCAACCGGATGGCGGCCTATGAAGAGCAGTGGGGTGGCCTGGTACTGCCACCCTCGCCGCAGTATGACGGCGGACCCAGGTACCTCGAAGCGGACTCGCCCGAGGGCTCAACCTTCGATGGCTGGTGGTTCGAAGCCGGGATGCAGCGGACCGCCGTCCCGTACTCATTCATGATCGGGCCGTCCGGTGAGTTCGGCATTCACGCAGGTCGGTGGGTGCCCCTCCATGCCACCGTCGCAGGCTGGGTGGAGTCGCTCGCACTGACCCACCACGTGTCCGTGTGCGCAAAGCAGATCCTCAAGGTCACCGGCGACGATGTCGATCGCATCGTGCTGGACGGGTACGAGCCAGTGCGCGAAGTGAAGGGCCTGGCCGACACCTGGTGGCGGGGAGCCGACTCGCTTGTGACGATCTATTCAGGGGAGGCCGAGGCTCTCTCCTTTCCGCGGGGCCGCACTGCGTTGATCTACTCCGGCTTGGATGAGTGGGGTCTGCGAGGAGGCGTCAAGGACAGCTAAGGCTGAGGACGTCAGGAGCCCTTGGTCCAGAATCAGGGCATGGACGTCCCCAAGCTGCTCGAAGCCGCGGCCCTGCTTGTCCCCGAGGAGATCACCACAGAGAACGACATCACGGTGCGGGACGTCTGGGAGCACCTCCGGGAAGACGAGTGGGAGGTGGCCCTCGGGCTGCTGGAGGAACTCGGCGACGCCCATTCGCTCCCAGTCAGCTTCTGGGAGACCCTGGCCACCGCAGCCGAGCAGATGCGACTGGAGAGGAGCGCGGCCTGGTGCCACTGGCGCAGCTACGAGACCTGCAACGGCATCATCCGAGCCAACCTCACCCTGCGGCCAGCCTCCGAAGCTCGACGGCGAGCCCCCTTTGACGGTGCCGGCGTTCTGCGACCGATGTGGAACATCGGAAATCGCACCTCGACCGGCGAACCCGCCCTCAACCTCGCCCGACTCTGGGTGAAGTTCATGCCCTTCCTGGAGCCCGGTGGGCAATCCTTGGTGCGCCTCGCTCCTCTCGACCCATCCCAGTGGCAGCACCTTGAGCCCGGACAAGTGATCACGATGCACGAGGACCGATCCGTCGCCGGAATGGCCGTCGTCTTGGAGACTCAACCCCCTGCGACGGCGGCCACCGAGTAGAGCGAAGCGGCTGACCTTCGGCTGCTGCGCCAAAACGGAGACTCCCTTGCTCGGGGACAGGGGGTGGTGCGTGAGGCCGGTAGGCCTGTCCGAGCCCTCACCGCAGGTGCGGTGAGGACCAGGCAGGTGGACCGGAAGATGTCAGTGCTGCGGGCGGGGTCGCTGCACGGTGCCGTGGAGCTCGCCGAGCGGATCGGCATCCTTCTGGCTGGGCGGGTTGATCTGCGGCTTGATCGTGGGCGCGTTGAAGACGTGCACGCTGGGCAGCAGTCGCAGGCCGCGCAGTGCGAACAGCGAGGCGAGCCCCCAGGCGAGGGCGGCGATGGCGACGCTGAGGGTGCGGTTGGCGGGCGGGACCGTGACCCAGATCGCGGCCGCGGACGCCGCGCCCCACGCTGTCCAGACCAGGCGGCCGATGGTGCTGCCCGCGAACCCGGCGAGCAGCCCGTACAGGCCGGCGATCTGCCAGAGCGTGTAGATGGTGGAGCCGGAGATGGCCATGCCTGCTGACCGGCTGGCGATGTACGTGCGGATCGGCTGGTCGATGACGCCCCAGATCCCGGACGAGGTGTCGGTTCCGACGTCGACCGTGGGCGCCGCGAGCAGCAGGTGGCTGATCCAGTGCGTGATCGTGGTGAAGGCCGCGTTGACCAGGACCAGGGCGATGGCAGCGCCGGTGGGCAGCAGGATGGCCTTGAGCCAGTTCGCCATGTCCCATCCGGCGCGCGGTGCGTGGCGGACGTCGCTCCACACGGAGTGCAGGACACCGCCCTCACGCCAGGTCTGTTGCCACATCTGGCGGGTGCGTGTGGCGAGGGAGGCGAAGAACGACGGCTGCGTCGTGTCCACGGCGGGCTGGGACTTGGGCGTGTGGCATCGGGGGTGTTCAGGGTGCTGAGGCATGGAACTCCTTCGAGGAGGGCTGGAGGTGGGGCGGGCGGTGTGCGGGCAGGCCGGACGGCCTGGCCCGTGTCCGCGCCCCTTGATCGGGGGCCGGGCACGAGGCAGGTGAGCCGGAGAAGCCGGGGGAGGGGCGGTTGGGTCAGCAGCCGCGGGCGTCGGCGAGGGCGACGGCCTGGTCGAGGATGCGCAGGGGGGTGCGGGGCCCGTTCCAGGCGTCGTTGAACGACGGGACGGAGGGGACGTCGTCGCCGAACCGACGGCGGATCGCGTCCATCAGGACGTCGACTGCGCTGGCTTCCAGGCCTCGGTCGCCGCCGGCTGCGGCGCGGACCGCGCCCAGCAGGCAGCGGGATCCGTCGGTGTCGACCATGACGTTGCGGCACCAGCCTTCGGCTTCCAGGAGCTGGTGGGCGCGGTGCAGGAGGACGGCGACCGGGGTGCGACCCGTCTGGGGGCAGCGGTGCGGGGTGAGCGGCACGGTGACGACGTCATCGAGCTGGACCGGGTCGAGGGGGATGTGGTGGGTGTTGACCTCATAGGCGACGGCGGCCTCGTTGAGACGGGCGGTCATGAGGGTATTGGTGAGGGCGAGACGCTCGTCGAGCGTGAGAGGCGCGGGCGGCGCTTGGGGCGCGGCAGGGGCAGAGGCGGTGTCGGTGGGAGGCGCCGGGGTGGTGGGCACGGGTGGGCTCCTGGCGGGCGTGGCGAAGGGCGCCGCCGGCAGAAGGTCGGCGGCGTTGACAGGCGCGGTGCGCAGCGGCCCTTGGATGCCAACTCGACTGTCTGGCAGTCCTGTTGTTGTGGAGCGTGTTGGCGGGCAGCCTTGAGGCGGAGCTGACGGGAGGCACAGGGTGAACTTCGTGTTCGTGTGCGGCTGGTGCGATGAGGAATGCGTGGTGTTCTGCCGTCGGACCGGGCTTTGGGGCAACAGGTTCGAGGACCCGGAGACATTCGACTGCTGGAACTGCGACGGTTCGAGCACCACGCCGTGGGGTCCGTGGACGCCCGCCTGAACGAGCGCGCGCGGAGCGGGTTCGGGCTAAGACCGTGTCCTACATGGTGAGCGTGAGGAGTCGTTTGTAGCTGCAGAGGGCGGCGGCGAGTCCGAGAAAGGCCAGGTAGTTGGCGGGTTGGCGCTCAAAGCGGTGGTTGAGTCGGCGGTAGCCGGACAGCCAGGACATGGTCCGCTCGATAACCCACCTGCGGCGGCCCAGTCGTTCGCTGGACTCGACTCCTTTGCGGGCGATACGCACGCCTATGTGTTTGCCCCATAACCATCGCCGCAGGTGGGGGATGTCGTAAGCCTTGTCGGCGTGCAGGCGCGTGGGCTTGGATTCGGTCGCGTGGGAATCGTGTCCCATGTGGAAATGGGACAGCATCGGCTTCAGCGCGAGGCTGTCGTGGGTGTTCGCTGCGGAGATTCCCACGCGTAGGGGCAGTCCGTTCGCGTCCGACAAGACGTGCATCTTGGAACCGGGCTTACCCCGGTCCACGGGGCTCGGACCTGCAAGTTCGCCCCCTTTTTAGCCCGGACGTGGGCAGAGTCAAGGACTGCTCGTGAGAGGTCCACCAGGCCCTGCTCGTCCAGGCGTTGAAGAACTCTCTGGTGCAGCCGGCCCCAGACACCGGCACGGGACCAGATGACGAACCGGCGGTGCACGGTCGACTTCGACGCCCCGAAGCACGGCGGCAAGGCCCGCCAGGCGCAGCCGCTGACCAGGACATAGATGATCGCGGCGAAGACTGCCTCGTCATCGATGTTCGCTACGCCACCACCCTGCGGCCGCACCCGCGCCGCCGGCAGTAACGGCTCGGCGATCTCCCACAAACCATCCGGAACAATCCAGTCCCATTGCCCACTACCCATAGAGGGCGCCTACCCCAACTCGCCATGTAGGACACGGTCTAAAGGCTGGAGATGAGTCCGGCGACGGCGCTCAGGCCGGAGTTGATGGCTGGGGCGATGCCGGTGCTGGCGAGGGCGAAGCCGAACAGGGCGCAGACGGTGGCGCCGCCGATGCGCACGCTGCCGAAGCGCAGCAGCAGCACGACGACGACGGCCAGGAGCAGGGTGAGGGACAGGGATACGGCCACGGCGTTGGGTCTCCTTGTGGTGTGCAGCAGCCCGGCCGCTCGTAGGTGAGTGGCCGGGCTGCTGTGGGCTTGGGGGAGCGGGGCGGGTCGCTCAGGCGTCGGTGAGGCTGCGGATGGCCTCGAGGGCCTGGCGCGCGGAGGTGACCTGAGCGCGCTTGCTGGTGGACTTGCGCTTGCGGCCGCCTCCGTCGCCGTCTTCGTCCTCGTCGGGCTCGGGCCAGAACTCGCCCGGGTCCGGCGGGCGGTTCCAGTCGCCCCACAGGCCGAGCTTCTCCAGCTCCGAGATCTCGTGGTCGGTGAGCCGGTTGATCTCGCTGGGGAACAGGTCGGCGAGGTCTTCGTCGAAGTCCACGTACAGGGCCTTCATGAGGACGGCGCGGCCGTTGTCGAGGACGACGACGGCGACGCCGCCGGTGCTCACGCCGTTCTCGGGTTCGGCTTCGCCGGCCATGGCCCGCTCGATCGCGGAGCCTTCCTTGGGGGCGTAGCGGGCGGGGATGGTCGGCACGTCGTAGGCGTTTTCCATCGTGCCTTCAGCCGCCTTGCGGGTGGCCCCGGGGCTGCCCATGTTGAAGATGACCGGACGGGAGTTCTGGCGCAGGTTGTCCTTCATCTCCGTGGAGAACCCGTTGTGTGCGAACGGCGACTGGCCGGCCGGGTTGAAGCCGATGCCGTACTTGAGGCCCATGACGGTCAGGGCGTCGCCGTCGGCCTGGATGAACTCGCCGAAGGTGGGGTCCTGGCTCGCAGTCATGAACTCATCCGCATACACGTTCAGTTGCTTGTAGGGGCAACGGTCGTCGCCGGGCTTGTAGTCGTGCGGCTTGCCGTCGTACGCCCATGGCATCTCCGCCCGGATCTGGCACAGTGCCTTGGCGGCGCGCAGCTGGCGCGCCATGTAGATCGGGCTGATGCCCTGGCGGTCGATGTGCTCGCCCAGGGTGGTCGTCTTCTCGTCCTTGAAGCACGAGGACAGCCATACGATCTGTCCTGCGTTGGACTCGGCCACCATGGTGACGGCGAAGAACTGTGTCTTGCCGCCGCGGGTGACGCCGAGGACCAGGCCGTGTTTGGCGGCGTTCTTGTCGTGCTGGAAGACGAAGTTGTGCACCGGCTGGCCGGTGATGCTGAACCCGGACACGTACATGCCGGTCTTCGGGTCCGGCGTGAGCAGCTTGCGGGTCGCGGGGAATTTCGGGGACAACGGCGGCTCGTCGAACACGCTGATCAGGAACTCGGTGCCGTCGATGAGCACGAACGCGCGGCTGTCGTCTTCAGGCAGGCCCAGGCCGCGCAGGACCTTCAGCAGGTCGATGCGCGGGGTCTCCGTGGTGTCGGCCATGCGGCCGCGGTAGAACTTCACTCGCCGCTTGTCGTCCCGGGTGACCTTGACCAGTTCGGTGCCGGGGGCGCCGCCGCGCGGTCCGGCGATGCGGTCGGCCCACTTCTCCTTCGCGGTCGGAGCCTGGCGGCGTCGCTTGGCGGCCTCCGGGGTGATGTGTACCTCCGCCCAGCCCGGCCCGCCCTGGCGGCCCTGGGTCGGTACCACCGAGTCGATGCGGATGATGTCGGGGTCGTCGTCGACACCGACCGCGGCGGCGATCCTTCGACCGATGAGCCTGGCTCTTGGCGACAAGATTCTCGAGTGTGGTGCGCACGACGGTCGAACTTGCACCGCCTGCACAGCAGCTTCGGATACCACAGCCCCGCCGACTATGAGACCGCCCTCGCAGCCTGACCACCACACCAAGGGTGTCCTCTGTTGGCTCGACGAGGCATCTGGGGGAGGGCCGTCCAAGCAGGACTGCTGACGGCACCGAGGAACTCGCTAACGCTCACCCGCTGTCGCCCCCGCGCTGGCGGGGATGGTCCGACGACGTTCCGAATCGTTCAGCGCGTGGACGGGTCGCCCCCCGCGCCTGCGGCGCTGGTCGAGAACCTTGCCGCCCCTCTACGCCATCCTCGACGATCGCTGGATGACCCTCTATCTCTGGCTTCCCGTCGTGTTCGGGGTCTGTGCTGTGCTCTTGTTGGTCACGTTGGTGCTGCGTCGCCGCTGGGACGCGATCGCGCCGGACCTTGCCGTCGTGTTGGCGGCCGGAGCCTGGTTGATGACAGCGGTTCGGCATTGGCACTGGTGGCTATCCTGCCCCGCGGTGGTGCTGTTGCTGGTTGGTGGCAAGGCGTGTGGGAGGCATCGCGAGACATCAACGACGGAGAGGCGACGAGGTTGGCAGAGCCTTGACGTCCGATGCCGGCCGCCGCCTGGTCGACGACGTCACCCCGAACACACAGGCCGTTGATCGCTTCGCCGCTGAGACTGTCGACCGGATGACCTCGACGCACCGCAGCATCCTGTGGGCTGTCGACGATCGGTACCGCGGCACCTGTCGGCGAAGGCCCGCCAAGCTCCACGGCGACAAGGGCTACGAATACGACCACCTGCGCCGATGGCGCCGATCCCGCTATGAGCGCAAGGCGGAACACTTCCTCGCCTTCGCCGGAATCGCTGCCATCCAGATCTGCTACCGGCGTCTGGTCAGGTAGACAGCCGACCGCTCCCCAGCGTGTCCCGAAGCGGAACGCCGACGCTCGTTGTGAACGACGTGCCGCAGTCCTGCACTCGCCCCAGGCCAGTCAAGCTGGCGAGATTGTGCAGCCTCTACGGTGGGGGAGAGGACCTGGAGGACCTGGTCGCCGATGTTGCCTATGCGGATGGTGGGCTTCCGGGAGGGCGCGCCCGAGGCCACGATTCTGAACTCGACAAAGAACCAGATGAGTTGCGTATCTGCGCCAGGGCTGGACGGCCGGACCTGGCCCGCTGGCGTGGCGGCACCCGCCGACGGAGCCGGAACGGTTCGTACATACGCTGATCCTGACCAGCGCGGCGGACTCGATCTTCCGTTGAGCTCTCCAGGCCGTCGAGTCAGGGGCTGATGGTGGTCCGGCCGAGGTAGGTGACAGGCCCGGGGTCCGGGACGGCGATCTCGTGGAATCCGACGCGGTCGTAGAAGGCGCGGGCTGGGGTATTGCTGGTGACCATGGAGAGGTGGACCGCCGTGACACCCTTGGCGTGCAGGGCAGCGAGGAAGGCATTCATGAGCTGCCGCCCGTACCCGCTCCGCTGGTGGGAGGGCAGCAGGTCGATGTGGAGATGGGCCGGGTAGGCATCCAGTTCCGGGAGCACCATCCGTTCCGGGCGGTGCATCAAGTCGGTCATCACCTCGGCCGGGGTAGACGGGGGTCGTACGGGGGCGGGGTAGCGGTCCGTCAGGCCGGGGAGCCACTCGGAACGGTAGCGGGCGACGAAGGATGCGGTGTCGGCCGTACCGACGATGTAGCCGACGACCCGTCCGCCGTCCTCCACGACGAAGGCCAGGTCCGATTCGAGGACCACGTAGGGCGCGGCGAAGATGTTCGGCAGGAGCGCCGGGTCCGGGTAGAGGTGGCGGGCATCGCCGCCCTCGTGTCCGGTCCGTACACAGATGTCGAAGAGGGCATCGCGGTCCTCGGGGCGGTACGGGCGCAGACTGGCCCGGGAAGCCGGCAGGGGAGTCATGGCGCCGATCTTTGGGGGTTCGGGAGTGAACCCGCAACTGTGTTTCACGGGGAGACGGGCTTCTCACGCCAACGGCTGTCAGCTGGGAGCGTGTAGGGCAGCGTCAGTGAAGACGTGGTGCGCCGATCTCTAAGACGGTGTCCTACATGGTGAGTTTGAGGAGCCGTTTGTAGCAGCAGAGGGCTGCGGCGAGGCCGAGAAGGACACCTCAGGCGCTCAACGTGTCAAGCTGCGGCGGCGAGGTCGACGGGGAAAGCGGTGTGTTCGTCGAACGGTTTGCGGTGCTGGAGGCAGTGGTAGAGCTGGCCGAGCATGCGGTTGAAGAGGTGAGCAATGCTCAGATCCTGTGGATCGGCTCGGGAGCGCGTACCTTCCCGAGTGATCGATCGACTGGTATCGAGTAGGCCGACGTCGGCGCGTCGGTCGGGAAGGCACGCCCGTGCTCACGGTAGTCAACGACGATGGCTCGACGCGAGATGGATTCCTGATCGACGAGATCGTGCGGGAGGGCGCCCGGCGGATGCTGGCCGCCGCGCTGGAGGCTGAAGTCGACGCATATATAGCCGAGTTGGCCAGCGAGAGAGATGGTCAGGGGCATCGGATGGTGGTCCGTAACGGACACCATCAGCCGCGGAAGGTCACCACGGCATCCGGGGTGATCGAGGTGAAAGCGCCGCGCGTGAACGACAAGCGCATCGACGCGGCCACGGGTGAGCGCAGACGGTTCTCCTCGGCGATCCTGCCGCCCTGGGCCAGGAAGTCCCCGAAGATATCCGAGGTGCTGCCGCTGCTCTACCTGCATGGCCTGTCCTCCGGTGACTTCGTGCCCGCGCTGGAGCAGCTCCTTGGCAGCTCGGCCGGGCTCTCGCCCGCAACCGTCACACGCCTGACCGCGCAGTGGCAGGCCGACCACACCGCCTTCGGCGAGCGCGATCTGTCCGAGGCGGACTACGTCTATGTCTGGGCCGATGGCATTCACCTGAAGGTCCGCCTGGAGCAGGCGAAAGCCTGCGTTCTGGTGCTGATGGGCGTGCGCGCGGACGGCACCAAGGAACTCATCGCGATAGCCGACGGCTACCGCGAGTCGTCGGAGTCCTGGGCGAACCTGCTGCGGGATGCCGCCCGGCGCGGGATGCGCGCTCCCGTCCTCGCGGTCGGTGACGGAGCCCTTGGCTTCTGGAAGGCCCTCGCCGAAGTGTTCCCGGCAACCCGCCCGCAGAGATGCTGGGTTCACAAAACCGCAAATGTGCTCGACAGTCTCCCGAAGTCGGCCCAGCCGGCGGCGAAGAAGGCGATCCAGGACATCTACAACGCCGAAGACCGCGACCACGCAGCCCAGGCGGTGAAGGTGTTCGCCAGGCAGTACGGCGCGAAGTTCCCCAAGGCTGTCAAGAAGATCACCGACGACGAGGACGAGCTGCTGGCGTTCTACGACTTCCCCGCCGAGCACTGGGTCCACCTGCGCACCACGAACCCGATCGAGTCGACCTTCGCGACCGTCCGCCTGCGGACCAAGGTCACCCGCGGCGCCGGCTCCCGCGCGGCCGCCCTCGCGATGGTCTTCAAACTCGTCGAGTCCGCCCAGGCACGCTGGCGGGCGGTGAACGCACCCCATCTCGTCGCCCTCGTCCGCGCCGGAGCCCGTTTTGAACGCGGCCAACTCATCGAACGCCCCATGGAGCGGGTGGCATGACGGCCATCGGTCTGCGGCCGGCCACCGCGGCGGACGAGGCGTACTGCTTCCGGCTGCACAAGGCCGCCATGGGCGCCTACATCACGGCCATCTGGGGCTGGGACGAACGGGTCCAAAGTGATTTCCACACCCGTGCGTTCGCCCGGGACCGGTGGCAGATCATCACCGCTGACGGCGCCGACGTCGGCATACTCCACGTCGAGCACCGGCCCACCGAGATCTACCTCGCGAGGATCGAGATCCACCCTGACCACCAGGGGCGCGGCATCGGCAGCCGACTCATCCGAACCCTCCTGCACCAGGCTCACCAGCACGGCCAGAACCTGACCCTGGACGTCCTCGCTATCAACCACCGGGCCCAAGCTCTCTACCAGCACCTCGGCCTGCACGAAGTCGCCCGGCACGGCGAGAACAACATCAAGATCAGGATGTCCACCAGGCCACCTCAGCACAGACCGATCCACAGATCTTGACAATGACTCTGAAGAGGTTCCTCTGGGCGGCTGCGTGCCAGCCTCCGTGCGCTCTTTGAGCCGTGACGCGTTCGCCCGCCGAGAAGCAGTCAAGCACCATCACCGTCATCTTGTGACGAGTCGCCTGCCACTCCGACATCCGGCCCGGTGAATGCCCCGTTCGCGCTGATCGTCGTCAGCCCGCACGGCCAGACTCGCGGTCAGCTGTCAACGCATCTCGCCCCGTGCATAAGCTGCCTACGATGAACAGACGGTGGAAGGCTCTCGGAAGCGCGGTGGTGACCGTCGCGGCAGGTCTCGCTGTCCGATCGTGGACTGGCGGGGACTTCGCGAAGTACGCAGGGGACGCCCTCTACACGGTGCTGGTGTGCGCCGTGGTTGTCCTGGCGGCTCCCCACCTACGGACCGGCATCGCCGCCGGCATCGCGCTGGGATTCAGCTGGGCCGTTGAGTTCACGCAGATTGCGGGCATCCCCGCTGTCCTGCAGCCGCTCCTCGGGTCGACCTTCAACGCGCCGGACCTGTTCTGGTACGGCGTGGGGGCAGCCCTGTGCTGGTGCCTCACAGCGAAAGAGCCGAGTCACAGAAACGTGCGACGACATTCAACGAATCCTGCAGCTACGGGAGTTCGGGTGGAAGAGCGCTGACGCCGTGAATCCGTGCTCTGTTCGAGCAGCGCCTGGCGAGGATCGTCTGCGCCTTGGGAGCAGTGATGTCCCACACCCCAACAGGACACGATTTCACCGCATCACACCAGTGCAGACGAGTTCGGCCCTCCGTGCAGGCGACTTCGGGCATTGACGCAGGCCTCGGTGACAGAGCACCAACCACCACCTATGAAACAGCGGAGAGCGCCGACATGATCTGCGCACACAACAGGACACGGACGATTCCGGGGTGACCGTGCACGCGAACATGACTATCCAAGACCGATATCAGTTGCAGCAGTTCCTCGGCGAGGGAGGCTTCGGGCAGGTCTGGAAGGCGTTGGACCGGACCCTTGACCGCGAAGTCGCCGTCAAATTCGCCACTGCCATTGCTCAGGACCCGAAAGCGGCCAACCGGTTCACTGCCGAAGCCCGGAAACTGGCCAGGCTGCATCATCGCGGCATCGTCACCATCCACGATGCCGGAACAATCGACAACGACGGCGCCCTTGTGCCCTACCTCGTGATGGAGCTGCTGACCGGCTCCACGTGGCAGACCGCACCGGTGGACTCGGTCGTGGAAACAGGGGCAAGCCTGGCCGAGGCGCTCGCGCACATCCACGAGAAGGCGATCGTGCACCGGGACATCAAGCCCGCGAACATCATGATCTGCGCGGATGGGAACGCCGTGCTGATGGACCTCGGTATCGCCTGGGACCTCTCCACCGCAACCACAGTCACTGCGGGAAGCTTCCCTGGTACCCCTGCCTACATGGCCCCCGAACAGCTCGCCGGACACCCCGCCACCGCAGCCTCCGACGTGTACGCGCTCGGCCTGGTCCTAGTCGAAAGACTCACCGGAAGGCGCGGCCCCGCCGCGCAGCTCCCCGCCACTGACCGCAGAGCGGTCGCACCGCACCTGCTCGCCGTACTGAACCGGATGACCGCTCTGGAGCCGGACGAGCGGCCCACCGCAGCCGAATGCCACGCGCTGCTACGCAAACCCACCCCGTCGTCCATCCACGCGCCGGGGGCGTCCCCCACGAAGACCGCAGCACACCTTCGCATCCTGCCGGCTGGCATGAGCCTCGCAACGACGCTGGAGCGGTTCGGCCTTCCTGCCGCCCTGGCCGTGCTGCTGGCCACAACGATCGAATCCCCGTTGTCCGAAGTGATCCATTACGGCTACGGCTTCCAGATATATCTCTACCTTTGATCTTGGCCAGTGCTCCGCCGTTTACGGCGGGGGGGAAGGCCATCTCAGGGCTGCTCTGACCCGCACGTTCGCACGGGTCCGCAGTGTTGTCCTCAGCCGGTGGGGCGCTGCTGGTTTTCGATGTACTGCTTGACGACGGTCAGCGGTGCGCCGCCGCAGGATCCGGCGAAGTAGGAGCCGGACCAGAAGTGTCCGCCCCACAGGTAGCGGCGGACGTGGCTGTCGTATTCCTGGCGAAGCCTGCGGGAGCTGACGCCCTTGAGGGAGTTGACCAGTTTGGAGAGCTGGACCTTGGGCGGATAGTGCACAAGCAGATGCACATGGTCCTGCTCGCCGTTGAACTGCTTGAGTTCGGCCTCGAAGTCGGTGCAGACGTCGCGCATGATCTCCTCGGTGCGCGTCAGCATGGCGTCGGTGAGTGCCTTACGCCGATACTTGGTGACGAATACCAAGTGGACATGCAGGTTGTAGACGACGTGACGGCCGGTGCGTACGTCAGGATTCGGGTTCCATCGTGGTGACATAAGCCAACTGTAGTAGGGTGATTGTCATGGACGAACTCGTGTGGGAGAAGCGGCAGTTGGGGCATCGCGCCCGGCTGGCGCTGACGCCTGCACAGGTCCGACTCATGGATGACCAGGCGCACGCGGCACGCGCGATGTGGAATCAGCTCCACGACCTGTGGCGGATGACGCCGAAGTGTCAGCGTGCTCTGACGCGCATGGATCAGACGCTGCGGCAGGCCCGCAAGGAGATCGACTGGTACGCGGTGCTGCCCGCGCAGGCCGCGCAGGCGGTCCTCAAGACGTACTTCCAGGCGTGGCGGAACTGCTGGGACGGGCGTGCGGACGCACCGAACTTCAAGGCCCGCTTCCGCACCGTCATGTCCGTGGACATCCCGCAGGGCCGGGATCTGCAGATCAAGCGAGTACACCGACGGTGGGGCCTGGTCAACATCCCCAAGGTGGGCCGCGTCCGCTTCCGCTGGACCAAGGACCTCCCCGTCGGCAAGCACGCCAACAAGGAGAACCGGATCACCGGGGCACGGCTGGTCAAAGACGGACTCGGCTGGCACATCGCCTTCCGTATCCAGACCCTTGAGCCCAAGCCGGAGCCCCACCAGGGTCCCGAGGTCGGTATCGACGCCGGGGTGAACCTGCCCCTTGCGCTGTCCGACGGCAGCCACCAGGACCACGACCGGCCGCCCCGGCTCCCGGACGGCACCGCCGACCGGGACAAGTGGCTGAACCCGGATGAGAAGGCCAGACTGCTTCGCCTGGAACAGCGGGCCGCGCACCGCAAGAGCTTCCGCAAGCCGAAAGAGCGCAGCTCCAACCGGCTGCACGCCACCTACGACCAGATCAAGCAGCTCCGCGCAAGAGCCACGCGCCGAGCAATCGACTGGCAGCACAAGACCACCACCGCCATCGCCAAGCAGTACGGCACGGTCGTGGTGGAGCAGTTGCAGATCACGAACATGGTCAAGTCCGCCAAGGGAACCATCGAGAACCCGGGGAAGAACGTCGCGCAGAAGTCCGGCCTGAACCGTTCCATCAGCCAAGAGGCGTGGGGCCGCACCGTGACACTGCTGACGTACAAAACCGCCCGAAACGGCGGAACCCTGGTCAAGGTCCCCGCCCCGAACACCTCCCTGCGCTGCTCCGCGTGCGGATTCATCACGCCCGGCAGCCGCGAAGACCAGGCCACGTTCGTATGCAAGAACCCGGACTGCGGATGGTCGGCGAATGCCGACTGGAACGCGGCCCGGAACGTCTTGCACCTGTACCGGATCGGCCTCGTGACGATCCCGGCTGCCGGGAGGGCAGTCGTCAGGCGCACCCGTGGCGTCAAGCCCGCTGCCGCAAGGTAAGCAGGAATCTCCTTCCTGAGCCTGCGAAGGGAGGAGAGCACTTCAAGCCCTTGTGGTCCTCATCGTGTTGACGGCGGCGCTCACACCGCGCTCCAGAGGCCTGACACGCGGGACAGGCTACGTGGCCGTGGTGCTCGGCGCTGTCGGTGTCAACTTCATTCGGCCCGACAACCTGCCGCCCTTCTACCTGGCGACTGCCCTGATCATCGCGGCGTACTGCTTCCGCGAGATCAAGTCCCGCCGGCGGTCGGCGGGCGAATGAGTTCAGCGACCCTGCACCGCTGCGGCTGGCTGCTCGGCGGTGTCCGAGCGGGCGGCGAGGCACGGCCGCGGACAGCAGGTTGAAGGACCCTATCCGGACTCTAATCAGGGGCCAGCCGAAGCACGGCAGCCACCCGGTGCCGCTCCTCGCGCCTGCTGTATCCACGGCGTGAATCCTGCGTAGCGTGCGTGACTGGATCGCCGAGTACAGCGAGGCGCCGTCGGTCCGCGAACTCACTGCGGCCGTTGGCGTCTCGTCCCAGAGGCCGGCGAGTTCTGACTCCTTGGCGAGCACTCGGTCGAGTGCCTCGACAACATTTGTGCGGGCGACACCTGCCCGGCGCCTTCCTCATAGGGGCCCACATCAAGAAGCGGCCGTTGGTCTTCACGTAGTAGAGGGCGTCGTAGCCGAAGGTGCAGGCGAGCATCGCGATGTCGGACCCCGAGGTCATAGTGGCAGCGGTGCAGAAGGTCACCGACGTGCTCTTCGATGGCGCGACCTACTCAACGGAAAGGCGACCGCCGGATGGACAGGATCGCGACGTCGTCGTGCTGACCTCGTTCCCCGGCGAACGCGCTCGCGTCGTCAAAGAGGGCGTGTGGGAGGTCGGTGGGGGAGAGGGACACCCGCTCGGTGAGGCGTTCGGTGACGGGGTAGAACGTGCCGTCGGCGCCGCGGGTCTCGGTGAGCCCGTCGGTGGTCAGCAGCAGCGTTGCCCCGGCTGGGAAGGTGAACCGGTCGATGGTCACTGGTTCGGTGGCGAGTTCCGCGAGACCGAGGGGAACGCCGGAGTCGAGGGCGGGCGTGCTGATGGTGGCGTTGTGCAGCAAGTGGGGTGCGATGTGTCCGCAGTTGATGACTTGTACCTCATCGTGCGTGTCGATGTTGAGGATGAGCGCGGTGACGAACCGTTCGTCGTCGCCGCTCTGCGCGGCGTAGGAGTTGTGCCGTACAACAGAGGCATCGAGTGCGTCGACGAGCGCGGTCAGGGTCGTCTCCCGGTGGGCCGCTTCCCGGAATGCGCCGATGACCGCGAACGCGGCACCGACCGCGGGCAGGCCCTTGCCCTGGACATCGCCGATCAGAACCCGGGTTCCCCAGGGAGACTCGACGACGTCGTAGATGTCGCCGCCGACGAGCCGGTCCTCCTGTACGGGCTCGTACGCGCCGTCGACCAGGACGTCGTCGGTGAGCAGAGGCAGCGGGCGCAGGATGTGGCGCTGCATTGCCACAGCGGTGGAGCGCAGCCGCAGCATCTGGTCCTCGCGGCGGATACGGCGGTGGCAGGCGTAGACGGAACTCGCGCCCAGGGCGAGGGTGAGCAGCATCATGAGGCTCCTGTCGAGCCACGACCGCCCGTCACCGTGCCGGAGCAGCACGATGACGACGACCACCAGCGCGATCCACGCAGCCACGAACTTCGTCTGGCGCACGCTGCACAGCGCGGACGCAGCCGCCGGCAGGAATACAAGGAGCCCGAGAAGCCACACCGGGGACTCGGACAGGGCACCGAGGAGCAGCATCAGGAAGGTCATCGACGCGACGCCGATCACCACCTCGACGTTGCGCGGTGGTTCGATACTCTCGAAGGGTCGCGCGAAACGCTTCGGGTGCTTTTGCGGCACGGAACCTCCCGGGCAGGTGGTGTACTCCCCGTACGTTAGGCAGGCCCGGACGTGGGTGAGCCGCGCCCCGCCGGTCGATGCCTTCGTGCGGTGACCGGCGTGACCCGGGATCCGAGTCGGGGTGAGCGGGCCATGCGAGGCACACCGCTGGGCCGGGTGACTCAGATGCGTCCACAACAGGCACCGGACAATGGCGACTTCCTGACAGTGGGATAATGTCCGGCCGCGAAGAATCTGCTCGGTCCACCCGAGCCGAGCCAAGGCCAGACACGGCGGCCGCCGAGGGGGAGCTTGATGCTGCAGGCATTGGGATTGGGCCCGGACGAAGAGGCCGTCTACACCGCACTTCTGGCCCGTCCGACTGCCTCCGCGCAGGAACTCGTCCGGCAGACCGGACTTGAGAAGGCCGAGACCACCCGCATCCTGCTCGACCTGACGACACGTGGTCTGGTCGCGGTCACCACCGAGGCCGGGAGCGGGGTGTCCGACCCGGCCGAGTGTGTGTCCGGCAGCCGGCCCGCCCGCTACCGGCTCACACCACCCTCGGTGGCCCTGGCTCCGATTCTCGTCGAGCAGCGCAACGCACTGCACCGCGCCGAGACGGCGTTCTCGATGCTGACCGAGCAGTACCGCAGTACCGCCGCGCACCCCGCGGGCAGCGTCGTGGAGGTGGTCGTCGGCGTGGAGCAGGTGGCGCACCGGTTCCACCAACTGCAGCGCGGCGCCCAGCGGGAGTTGCTCGTCTTCCTCGTCGGCGCTCCCACCGCGGTGCCACGCGACGACGCCGACGTGTCGGAGAGTTCCGCCCTGGACCGCGGAGTCGACTTCCGTGTTGTTGCTGCCAAGGACTATCTCGACGGCCCCGACATGGCGCGGGACGTGAAGGCCGGGATCGCTGCGGGCCTCGAGGTTCGCCTTGCCGACTCGTTGCCGCTGAAGATGGTCGTGTCGGACCGGGAGCGTGCCATGGTGCCACTCGACATGACGGACGCTGGCGGTGAGCCGAGCGCCATCGTGGTGCACCGCAGCGGTCTGCTGACGGCCCTGGTCCATCTCTTCGAGAGGGAATGGGCCGAGGCCCGGCCTCTGTACGCCACCACCACGGGTGTGCGGGCGCAGCCGACAACCGATCAGCAGCCGACCGAGGGGGAACTGGAGGTGCTTGCCCTCCTGCTGGCAGGGATCTCCGACCGGCGTGCGGCCTCCCAACTCGGCCTTTCCATACGCACCGTGGAGCGACGGACACGCCGTCTCATGGACCTTGCAGGAGCGGACTCGCGCCTGCAACTGGGGTGGCACGCGGCACGTGCGGGCTGGCTCTGACGCCCTGACCGGTCCTGAGCGCCTCGTCGAGGTCGACGACCTCGACGACCTCGATCCGGCCGAGGATGCAGCGTGTGGCCCAGGTTGTTTCCACCGAGCTGAGGAACCCGGAGATGTGACCGTGTGTCGGAAAACCGACATGCGGGAAACCCGTCACGCGCGGCATCACTCCACGATCTGGATGTCTGCCAGGCTGCAGCGGCAGCACGGCATGTTCACGGTTTCGAGTGGGGAGATCCATGCGCTCCATAACGCGTATAGCCATGGGCGCGGCTACCGCCGCCGCCCTGGCCGTCACGGCGGTCGCGCCTTCCGGGGCGGCGGATACCCCGCCTGACGGTGCCTCGGGGAAAAGACCCGTCATCGGCAGCGGGGCCAGGGCGACGGGCGGCAAGCAGACGACGGTCACGCTCGTCACTGGCGACAAGGTGGTGGTGACCACCGACAGGTCGGGTCACAGCTCCGCGGCCGTGCTGCCCCGCGAGGACGGCACGCAGCCGATGGTGCAGACGTACCAGCTGGGCAAGGACCTCTACGTCTACCCCGAGGGTGTCTCCGAGGCGATCGCCGAGGGCAAGGTCGACGAGCAGCTGTTCAACGTCACCGGGCTCATCCGCCAGGGATACGACGACGCGCACACCGACTCGCTGCCGCTCATCGCCACCTACCGGAACAGTGTGGACGTCGCGAAGAGCGCGCCGGCGGCCCCTCGTGGTTCTGAGCGGGGCCTGAGCCTCCCGGCGGTGGACGGTGTCGCGCTCAAGGCGGGCAAGGACACCGCCGCCACGTTCTGGCGGGACATCACCGACGCCCGCTCACGTGCTGCCTCCCCGCTGAAGAAGCTGTGGCTGGACGGCAAGGCCGAGGCCACGCTGGACCGTTCCACCGCGCAGGTGCACGCGCCGGAGGCCTGGGCAGCCGGCTATGACGGCAAGGGCACCAAGGTCGCCGTGCTGGACACCGGCGTGGACGCCGAGCACCCGGACCTGGTGAGCCGGGTCGCCGCGTCCAAGAACTTCACGGACTCCAAGACCACCGACGACAGGGTGGGCCACGGCACCCACACCGCCTCCACGGCCGGCGGGTCCGGAGCAGCCAGTGGCGGCCGCAAGAAGGGCGTCGCCCCCGGTACCTCCCTGCTCATCGGCAAGGTCCTCAACGACCAGGGCTACGGCCAGGACTCCTGGATCATCGCCGGTATGCAGTGGGCCGTCGACCAGCAGGCCGACGTCGTCTCCATGAGCCTGGGCAACCCCACGATCCGCGACTGCGCCGACCCGATGGCCCAGGCCACGCAGCAGCTCTCGCAGAACACCCACACCCTGTTCGTCGTCGCCGCCGGCAACGCCGGTTCGGCCACCGAGACCGTCTCCTCGCCCGGCTGCGTGCCCGGCGTGCTCACCGTCGGCGCCGTCGACCGTGACGACACCACCGCGTCGTTCTCCAGCCGCGGACCCGTGGCCGTCACCCACACCCTCAAGCCCGAGATCGCCGCTCCCGGCGTCGACATCTCGGCCGCCAGCGCGGGCGGCCGCGGCGTCTACGCCTACCGCACGATGTCCGGCACCTCCATGGCCACCCCGCATGTCGCGGGCGCCGCAGCCGTCGTCCGCCAGGCCCACCCGGACTGGACCGCGCAGCAGATCAAGGCCGCCCTGGTTTCCTCCGCCCGCACCGGAGGCAAGGTCGCCGGCGCCGACCAGACCGGCGGTGGCGTCCTTGACGTGTTCGACGCGGTGAACCAGAAGGTGCTCTCCGCGCCCGCCGTCCAGGCCGGCAGCTACAACTGGCCGCAGGACGCCTCGGACCGCACCACCGTGCAGGTGCCCTTCACCAACACCGGCAAGAGCGACCTCACCCTGAGCCTGAAGGTCAGCGGTGTGCACGGCAACGACGGCAGCGATGTCCGCTCCGGCATCCTCAAGCCGGCGGAGAACAAGGTGAAGGTCCCCGCGGGCGCCACCGCTCAGGTGCCGCTGCGGATCGACCCCACCGCCCGTCTGACGGACGCCCAGTACGGTGCGGTCACCGGCAGGATCCTCGCCACCGGCGGCGATGTGCACGTCTCCGTGCCCGTCACGCTCTACGTCCAGCCAGAGACGATCACCCTTCGGGTCAAGGTCATCGACCGCAACGGCAAGCCCGCGGCCGGCCCCTCCTCACTGGACCTGGTCAGCCTCGACACTGACAAGGGTGAACGACGCAGCAACAACGGCGCGACCGACCAGACGTACAGCGTGCGCCCGGGCGACTACTCCCTCAGCAGCTTCGTGGGGAGCTACGACGCGGACAACGCGCCCGAGTCGGTCAGCTACCTTGCGAATCCGCAGCTGCGGCTCACCCATGACACCACCGTCGTCCTCGACGCCCGCAAGGCCCACCAGGTGAGCGTGCGTACGGACCGTCCCTCGGCGGTGACCAATACGACGCTCAGCTACGCCCGCACGTGGGACGACACCTGGCAGATATCCGGATCGATCATGGCCGGCAGCACCGTCCAGAAGTTCTACGCAGACATCGACGGACGTGCCGGGAACGGCACCTTCGAATTCCGGCCCACCTGGCGTGCGACCGGCTCCGAGGACGGCTCGCCCTACGTCTACAACCTGTCGTTCCCGACCCGGGGTCCGCTGCACTCCGACCAGGTCTACAAGCCCAAGGACTCCAAGCTGGCCCAGGTCACCGAAACGTGGCACGCCATGGGTAAGGAGGCCGACTACATCGATGCGATGTTCGTCCGCCCCGCCGGAAGCAGCGACGCCTACCTCCCCGTGAGCCCGTTCGGCTCGGTCCACGTGCCCGGCACCCGCACCGCCTACTACACGACCGGCGACGACGCCTGGTACCACGGCGCGATGACCAGCTTCCCCTTCGCCGCGTTCATGGGCGACCAGGAGCGCACCTACCGTGCCGGAGAGCGGCGCGCCGAGAAGTGGTACGGCGGTGCCCTGCGGCCTGCCGCGCCGCGCGACGCCGACGGCAAGCTGATGCTGGCCGCCGAGCGGCAGGGCGATCTGATCGGCTTCCAGAACGCGCTCTGGGTCGACGGATCGGGCGACCACTGGTCCTACGGCGGGTCGTTCGGCGACCTCGGCAATCTGGTGCTGAAGCGCAACGGTGAGCGGATCGCCGAAAGCACCTACCCGTACGACGTGTTCAAGGTTCCGGCTGAGGACTCCGCGTACGAGCTCACTCAGAACCTGTCCAAGATCCCGACCTCGGACCGGAACTGGCTGCGCTCCATGGATATCACCACCACCTGGAGCTTCCGCTCCCACCTGGAGCCGGACGTCTACTCGCGCGGCCTGCCGATCCTCTCCCCGGCGTACGACCTGCCGGTGGACGGCCTGAACACCCTGCCCGCGAAGAGCGGCATCAAGGTCGGCCTGTCGGTCGAGGGCCACGCCGGGTACACCCCGAGCGCGATCACCAAGGCCTCGCTGTCCTACTCCTACGACGGCGGCACCACCTGGATCCAGGCGCCGACCCAGAAGAAGGACGGCAAGTGGACGGCCGTCCTCGACCACACCGGTGCCGCCGGCAAGCAGGTCATGACGAAGGCCGAGTTCACCGACGCCAACGACAACGCGGTCACCCAGACCATCACCCGCGCCTACGACGTTCGCTGACCACACGGTCTCCCGCCGCTACCCGTACAGCTCGTGTGAGCCGTACGGGTAGCGGCGGCGCGCCAGCAAACAGTGTTCCAAGGGTTGAGACTGGTGGGCTCGCATGTTGAGGTGTCGCGTATTCCTCGGTGCTCGTGAGAGCGCTTTGGCCTGGGTCCGACTCGACCGCCACGAGTCGCGAACCGCTCGGCTTCCTATGCGGTGTCGCCGGCAGCATGCAGATGTGGCGGTTGCCGAACTCGGAGCGGTGGGTTGGTCTGACCATCGGCCAAGCTGACCCGGAATGGCCGTTCCAACTGCTGGCGGGCATCGGTGAAACATCCTCGCTGGACGGCAGGTGACAACTTCTGCGCCCAGGCGGAGACAACTGCCGTGTGGCTCTGTTCACGAGTTGCGACAGCAGATGCGCACTTCCCCGAGCAGCGCGTGGACCGCGGCGTGTTCGATGTGCATGAGAAATGGTTCTGGCTCAACTTCCGTGAAAACCATGCCGACCGGGCTCGTGCCAGCCTCTGGACGAGCCGCTGACCTGCCGGTTCGCCAGGGCCGCCAGCCTCGGACACCGAGGATCGGTTCGACTTCACGGAAGTTGTGCCAGAACCTGAGAAATGACAGCGGCCGTGGGGCGGTCGGCCCTGGAGTCGCATCCACCAGTCGAGGGCTGTGCTCGATCACAGCCGGGTGGCCAACCAGATGGTCACGGCTGCGGTAACAGTGAGTCCGGCGTTGAGCGCGATCCGGCGGTCTTCGCCCGTCAGGTGAACGGCGATCGCGCCGGTCTGCAGGAGTACGAAGCCGATGGCCGTGGCCGTCGCCAACGAGGGAGCGATGCCGGTCAGCTTCGGCAGGATCAGGCCGGTCGCGCCGAGTATTTCGACCGCCCCCAGCGCCCTGAGGGCAGGCAAGGGTATGCGGTCGACCCAGGCCATCATCGGCCGGAGTTGATCGCGGCTGCGGAGCACCTTCAGCGTGCCTGCGTAGAAGTAGAAGAGCGCGAGCAGTCCCGCGACGATCCAGTAGGCGATGTTCATCGTTCCCGTTCATGGGCCACCGGTACATGGGGCCCCGTCGATTGCGTCGCTTGCCACAAGAGCCCTCGTGAAGGCCTGGTCCGTCGTCCGAGGGACGCGGACACGCGGGTCGCCGCCGATGGCGATGGGCGGCAGCGCCACCGCTCTGCCGGTCCGAGGGAGGGTGGCCGGGCACATGCTGTGCCGTCGGCTTCAGGCGAGGTCGGTGGCGGGCTCGGTCGCGTAGCGGCTCATCGCGTCGATGTTGGCCTGTTGCGTCAGCGGCCGGCCGCCGGCGAGCGCCTCCTGGAGTTCTCGGAAGTACTGCACATACAGGTCGGGGGTGAATGTGCTGAGCATGACGGCGGGTTGGTCGGTCAGATTGGCGAAGGTGTGTGGGGTTCCGGGCGGAACCATCACGAGCGTGCCCGAGGCGGCGTCGTAGTCCTCGTCCCCGACGGTGAACCGCACGGTGCGGGAGAGGATGTAGAAGCCTTCGTCGTGTCGGGCGTGGCGGTGCTGCGGCGGTCCCTGGGTGTGCGGGGCGAGGACGGACTCGGCGATCGCGAGGCGGTGCCCGGTGTGGCTGCCGTCCTCCAGAATGCGCATGCGTGTGGTGCCCAGAACGATCATTTCGCCGTCGTCGGGACCCACCACCGACACAGCGGGGTGGGTCTGCGGCTCGCTGCTCTTCGCATCTTCGGTCATGCTTACAAGTGCACCGCCCCGCGCTGTCGGTGTCCAAGACCCATCCCGCGGCGCCGATACCTCGTGGGTATCGTTGCAGCGTGGAGCTACGGACCTTGCGCTATTTCGTGGCGGTCGCCGAGGAACTCCACTTCGGCCGGGCCGCCACCCGACTGCACATGAGTCAGCCGCCGCTGAGCCGGGCGATCAAGCAGCTGGAGGCCGATGTCGGGTCCCTGCTGTTCGTCCGCTCGCCTACGGGGGTCACGCTCACTTTGGTGGGCTCGGTGCTGTTCGACGAGGCGCGGGCCCTGCTCGACCATGCCGACCGCGTCCGGGTACGCGTGAGCGCGGCGGCCGGCGTCGCGACCCTCACCATCGGCATCCTGGGCGACGGCACCGACCCGGGAGTGGCCAGGATGGCCGCCGCCTACCGCCGAAGCCGCCCCGGCATCGACATCCGCATCCGCGACACCGATCTGACCGACCCGACCTGCGGGCTGCGCGCCGGAATGGTCGACGTCGCGCTGACCCGGGCGCCGTTCGACGAGACGGCCCTGACGGTGCGTGCGCTGCGGACCGATCCGGTCGGCGTGGTCCTGCGCGCCGACGATCCGCTGGCCCGCCGCGACGGGCTGCGGCTGGCCGAGCTGAGCGACCGCCGCTGGTTCCAATTCCCGCAGGGCACTGACCCCATCTGGCAGTCGTACTGGAACGGTGGCAGGCCGCGCGAGGGCCCAGTGGTGCGTGCTGTCCAGGAATGTCTGCAGGCCGTGCTGTGGAACGGCACGGTCGGCCTGGCCCCGCTCGGACACGACCTGCCGGCGCAGCTGGCCGTGGTGCCGCTGATCGACATGCCACCGAGCCGAGTGGTGGCGGTGTGGAACGAGGGTGACACCAACCCTTTGATCCCATCCTTGATCGAGATCGCGACAACCGCGTACCGTCACTGAGCACCGACGCCGTGATGTGGCCGAGTGGGGCGCCGACTCCCGAGGTCGCGCAGCTTTGATACGACACCCTCCGGGACCAGGGGATCGAGGGCGTCGTGTGCAAGCGGGCCTCTTCCCCGTACCGGGCAGGGCACATCTGACAGAAGGTAAGGCACTCTGACACGGTCGACGCGGACGTGGTCGGGTTCGTGGGGCCAGCGGCCAGGCCCCACCGGGTAGCGGTGCGGCTTCCCGACGGAAGCAGAGTCCTGTCGCAGGCGTTGACGGCCCTCATCGCTGCGGAAGTGGCACGCCACGTCGCGAAGGCCGGGACGGGCCGCAGGGCCCGCTCCTCTGGCGGCGAGCCATGCGTAACGACGTCGCATGGACTGTTGGTTGAGGTGCTGGCAGGTACACAACCCGTCATGCCGTGGTGACCGTGACGCACGTCCGATAGCTGCATATCGGGACCCGCGGGCGGGGCTCGATGAGTGCCGCGTGTCGTCCGTCGGTGCGGGGGAGTGCGCACCACGATGCGCACCACTGGATGGGAGTGCACGACATCGTGCGCACCGACGGCACAGTGAACGACATCCGATGCGTACCCTGGTGGGGAGTGCGCTGCATCGTGCACAACTCATCCCGCCGCACGCGCTGGTGCGCGCGCACTCCGGTGTGGTGCGCGGCGGTCGGCGCCCCGGCGGCTCTACGACCGCAAGTGGGACAGACCCTGGTGAGGCTGTTGAGGAAGGGAACCGCCGCACCGAAAGCGGCGATTCCGGTGAGCACTGCCTGCGCGGTGTTCGCGTCGGCGAGTGCGGTGAGGATTCCTGCGCCGACGCCTTTGAGGGTGCTCGCGATCAGGATGAGGGCGGTCCTCCTGCGGTTCGCCCACCCCTCAAGCGTCCTCCGCTCGTCCTTGGACAGGACGAGCGGGTCCAACCGCGGTCCAGGCACACACCCATCAGACCGCAGAACTCAGGACCAGGACGCTAGGCGACGGAGTGGAGATAGCCCGCCCAGAGGGACGGTGCGGCCGGGAAGCGGTCGCGCGTGTCTTTGACGGTTCGGTGCAGGGCCGTCGCGGCCTGTGCGGGATCGGGCGTGCCGGTCGGGCCGTCGGCCAGGTGGGTGTAGAAGGACTCGGCGACGTCGGCGGCCAGGCGGTCGTCGATGGTCCACATCGCGCCGATGACGTGGGAGAAGCCGGCGAGTTGGAAGGCGCTGGTGAGGTGGATGGCCTCACCGAGCAGCCGGGGGTTGCCGGGGTGCGCGGTGCGGCAGGCGGAGAGATAGGCCAGCTGCGCGTGGGCGAGGTCGGCCCGGGACAACGCGGAGACCGTCAGCGGCGTCTCGGCGTGGTCCTGGAGGAGCAGCTTGCTCTGCGAGGGGTCGGTCAACTCGCTGATGCCGTGGCAGGCGAAGTGGGCGAGGGCGCAGTGCTCGAAGACAGCAGTTCCCAGTTGTGCGAGATGGTGTTCTACATGGCCGGGAACTCGTCCTTGACGGGCAGGGAGCGGGCTCGGTGCATCAGCAGCAGTCCATCGAACCCAGTGCGCGACTGATGGGCTTGTTGTCTTGCGTGCGCCTGTCGCCACAGGATTTGATTGTGGTTTGGTCGCCGAGGGAACCGTCGAAGTGGGATTAGGCCACGTAGCTAATTCTTTGGTTGTTCGACAGCGGAGGGCCAGCGTTCAACGGTTCAACGGCCCTGGGCCTGCTCTCCGGCGGCACTGACGAGACGGTGTGCAACTTCTCCTCCAGCGGTACGTACTTGAACTATTTCATGCCGGTGCAGAAGGTGCTGAACGATCACGGCCTTCACGTCTATTGATGGCCCGCCGCCCGCGGCTGTCGCAACCAGTGGAACTGTTTCGGATCGGCCGCGTCACACTGACTGGATGGCCGATCCCACTTTTCGTCCGGGAGTTCACATGCGGGTTGCATCATCGCGCTTTGTAAGCCTGCTTGCCGCGGTGGTCTTGGCTGCCGCGGGCCTGGGGGCAGTCTCCGGTTGCGGCAGCCAGCAGAGGGCCGGTGGAAGCCAAGAGGAACCGGCGCAACGTGCTCGTAAAGTCGCCACAGCTTGGGACGGGTCAGCGGCATCTGCCGCATGGCGTGCTGGCTACCACCCCATGGGGGAAGTAATCCAGCTGCCGCGGGGCGGCCTGCGAAGCAAGGCTGATATGCAGGCCTACCAAGCCCAGAGTTTCGTCCTGCGGGGCAGGCTGCCCGCCACGTGGCCGAAGAGCGGCCGGGTGGCGTGGGCCGGGGGCGAATCACTCACGCGACCGCTGACAGGGGTGGACGAGTCGTACAACTCCCTGGCTGGCGGCCGCAAAGGCGGAAAGCCAACCCTGGCTGTGACAGGGGCGAAGCTGGGTGAGATGCGGGTGGACACCAGCCGCGGACCAGCAGTGGTGCCGGCCTGGCTGTTCACACTCGACGGTTACGACTCCCCCCTCAAGCAGGCCGCTGCCGTCCCTTCGAAGCTGCCCCAACCGCCGATCAAGCGGGCCCGCAACGTTCCCGGCTATCCGCTCGACCGCCTGGTCCAGATTTCCGCAGACGGGCGATCGGTAACCGTGGTTACCCTTCAGGGTGCCTGCGACAACAGCCCGAACGTGCATGCATGGGAAACATCCGACGGCGTGGTGCTCTCAGCTGACGTCACGGGCAAAAAGCACGATGGCGTCTGCACCAAGCAGGGGAAGCTGCGGCAGGTGACCGTGAAGTTGGACCGCCCAATAAGGGACCGCGTCCTGCTCGACGCGATCACCGGCAAGCCAGTCGCCTTTCAGCCGCTGCACGGACCCTCGCCAAGCTGGAGCTGATCCGATCCGGGCGGGTGCCAGCGGGCACCTGCCCGGAGAGGTGTCAGACCTGACGGAAGTAGACCCTGAGTGGGTCGGTGTGCCTCCGAGGGCCTCGTAGAGGGCTCGGGCCGGTGCGTGGAACTGGTCTCCTCCGGTGCCGATTTCGACGACCTCGCCACCGAGGGCCCGCATCTGGTCGAAGGCGCGCTCGCACAGTGCCGTGCCCACGTGGTCTCGTCGGTGTGTCGACGCTCACGCAATTCGGCTCTGTCGCTGATCTTGTGATCGGGGCTGGTGTCGGTGGCGCCTGCCATCGTGTCCCCGGTGTACTTCGCGGAGTTTCGAGGCGCTTGTTCCTCATCTGTCTGGTGTCGTGGTGGAGTTGGTAGAGCGATCGGTGAACGGGATCACGATGCATGCCCGTGTTCGTGGCCCCGATGCGCCGTGCTCGCGCTGTCAGAGCACCTCGGCGCGGGTGCACGGCCGATATCTGCGACGCCTGTCCGACGCGGCGGTCAGCGGTACCCGGGTAGTCATCGAGCTGCTGGTACGCCGGTTCCGCTGCCTCAATGACGCCTGTCCAGCAGTGACGTTCGCCGAGCAGGTGACCGGGTTGACCAGCCCACACGCCCGCTACACCCCGCTGATGCGCGGGACGCTGACCTCGATCGCCCTCGCGCTGGCCGGGCGAGCAGGCAGCCGACTCGCCGTCGCACTGGGGGCACCAGCGGCGAAGGACACACTGTTGCGCCTGCTCAGAGCCTTCCCGGAGGAGCCCGTCGGGCAGGTCAGGGTGCTCGGGGTCGACGATTTTGCATTACGGAAGGGTGACATACGCCACCGTCCTGGTCGATCTGGAGCGGCGCCGCCCCGTCGACGTCCTGCCGGGACGCGACGCCGAGCCCCTGGCCACCTGGCTCCTGGACCACCCCGAGGTGGAGATCATCTGCCGCGATCGGGCCGGAGCGTACGCGGAGGGCGCCCGCACGGGCGCCCCGCAAGCTGTGCAGGTCGCCGACGCCTGGCACCTGTGGAAAAACGTCGGCGAGGCGGTCGAGAAGACCGTCGCCGCCCACTACACCTGCGTGCGGGCCGTGTTCGAGAAGCTACCGGTCCCTGAACCCACCACCGCGCCCACTGGCGACGACGGCCCTCTCGCCGCATCGATCGGGACACTGGACGTCTGCGGGCGCGAGCGCCGCCTGGTGGTCCGCACCCGGGAGCGGTTCGCCCTGGTCCAGGACCTGCTGCATGACGGGGCCTCGCTGGAGTCGATCTGCCACCGGCTGCAGTTGGACCGCTCGACCGTGCGCCGCTTCGCCCGCGCAACCAGCATCGACGAACTCCTGGTCAAAACAATCAACCGGTCCACGATCCTGGACGCCCACCGGCCCCATCTCCACCAACGGTGGAACCAGGGCTGCCACAACACCGCCCAACTGCACCGTGAGATCACCGCTCTCGGCTTCACCGGGGGCATCCAGACCGTCCGCCGCTACTTACGGAACTTCGCGCCGTCCGCCCCCACGCCGGCGCCCAGGCCCGCGCCGCGGCCCCGTCGCGTCGTCCGATGGATCATGACCAATCCAGGCAACCTCCCCGACGCGGACGCCCTCTCCCTCAAGGAGATCCGCGTCGGTTGTCCCGAGCGCGACGCGGTCACCGACCACGTCCGCGACTTCGCCGAGATGATGCGCGACCTGCGTGGCGACCAACTGCCGCAGTGGATGGAGCGAGTCGAACAGGACCCCCTGCCCGCGCTGCACTCCCTGGTCAACGGCCTTCGTCGCCGGACTGTCCAGCCCATGGAGCTCCGGCCAGGTCGAGGGACAGAACACGAGAGTGAAGCTTCTCAAGCGGGCCGGATACGGCCGCGCCAACTTCGACCTCCTACGCAAGCGGATCCTGCACAGAACCTGACCCCCGATCATAAGATCAGCGACGTTTTCCATGGGGCCGTGGTCGCGAGCGGCGGCTCGGGCAGCCCTGGAGCCGGCCTAGACGTGCAGCCAGATCCGCAGCGGGCCGACCGGCTCGAAGCCATGACGGACGGCGACCGCCAGGTCATCGGCGTGCTCGTAGCCGACCACCGGCAGGGTGGGGAACAGCCAGTGCACCGCGTCAAGTACGACGGGCCAGGCCGCGTCAGGGCCGCCGTCCAGAGCGAAGACATTGGAGATTCCGACCACCTGGTCGCTGCGACTCGCCACCGCTCCGGCAACCACCCGGCCGTCAGGGGACTGTCCGGCGAGCACGAAGGTGGCCGGGTCGTCCAGCAGTTCGGGCCGGAAGAGGTCCGCGTTGCCTCCCCCGTCGTCCCAGGCGAGCGCCCAGGCGCGCAGCGTGTCCGGATCGCCTGCCACGTCCCAGGCAAGGTCTGATGCGGCGGCGGGCGCACTCGCCGGGCGGTGGATCCACTGTGCCTCGAACAGCACCTGGAAGCCGGCCTTCGTCAGGTCAAGGTCAGCGAAGCTGTCCTTGACGGAGGCGCCGGGCGCGGTGGTGTCGATCCGGGCTGCCAGCACGGCCGAGTCGGCAGCCGGCACCAGCGTCACCGCGTCGGGGTAATACAACGGCGTTCGGGCCGGGGCGGCCCAGGCCTGTGCCCTGAACTCACCCGCCAGGCCGTGCGATCGGCTCATCGCCGCGCACCACTCGGCGTTGTTGCGGGCGGCGGCCTGGATCAGGAGCTGCTTCGGCGTTGTCACGAGCGCGGATCATGCTCCATCCCGGCCAGGCCTGTCGAACGGTATTCCGCTGCCCGCAGGACGGACGCTCCGAACGTCGGCCAGCTCCTGGCGAATTTCGGGCTCTGTCGCCGATCACAAGATCAGCGACAGAGCCGAAATACGCGACCGCCCACACCCCCGCCGCAGTCGGTGACGTCGCTGGTCGGCGGGGACGGGGACCACTGTCCGGATACCGCGCTTGCGCAAGTGAGTGTTTGAGATCTCCGTCCAGGTGTGTCGGCGCGCGTTGCAGGCGGCGCGAGACCACCTCTGTGGGCGCCAGACCGCTGGAAGGCTATCGATGCAGGTCGCTGGCTCGCTGGCACTATGCTGAACGATCAGACGAAGGGGACAGCGTGACGAGCAGTGCCGCACCAACGTCAGTTCTGCAGGTGCGCCTCGCCACCGAGGAAGACCACCAGTGGCTGTTCAAGCTGCATGAGCAGGCGCACATGGAGTTGGTTGAGCGGGCATACGGTCCGTGGAACCAGGACCAGCAGCGTGCCTTCTTCGCGCCGGTTGTGAAGGACCACGAGGTCTTCATCTTCAGTGATGGCGACCGTCAGGTCGGGGCTATGTACCTGGGTGAACGCGACGGGGAGATGTGGCTTGAGCTCGTCGAAGTCCTTCCCGAGTTCCAGCGTCGAGGCTACGGCACCCGAGCCTTGCGTTGGGTCGTAGCTCGCGCGAGCAAGCAGGGTATTGGCACGCTCCTTCAGGTTCATCGTGTAAACGAGGACGCCCGCCGTCTGTACCTGTCCGAAGGCTTCTCTCCCGCCGGGGAGACCGAGACGCATCATCTGCTGCGCATGGCTGCCAGGAGATGAAACCCTCCAACACACGCCATCACCCAGCTGCGCAAAGGTCTCAGCATGAACTTCGCCGTGACACCGGACGAGGTACGCACCGCGTTCGGACTGTCAGGTGTCGTCTATTTCCCCCGGTACGACGCAGCGCACAACCGAGTGAACGAGAGAACCGCCCTCCTGCTGAGCAGCGTCGGACTTCCCGACACCGAGTGGTTCATGTCCAAGGCCAGCCTCAGCGCAACCGACTCCATCAACGTCGCCCAGTGGTACAACACCTGGGGAACAGTGCCCAAGGAATGCCACGACTGGCTCGTACTGGGGCTCTTCGCCGACACCACGCTTGCCCTCGCCCCGGACACCGGAACCGTCTACGCGCTGGGCGACGGCGAAACACAGCTGGTGCACACCCTGATCCACCGCGATGTTGAGTCCCTTGTCTATGCCCTGACGAAGTTCGCATCCCTGCGCCGGGAGCTCGAGGGCGCCGACGGTTGTGACGTCGAAGAGCGCGTGGACGGGCTGCGTGCTGAGATCTCCGAGTTCGACCCGCTCCCGTTCGAAGACAAGAACTCCCAGTGGAACCTCGCATTCGAAGAGGTCATCGACGGCATCTGGTGAGCGTCTCGCTATACACCGAAGGGAAAGGTCCGCCCAACGGGCGAGGCGGGGCACCTTGGCTATCCGCAATTGAAACTGCAGCCAGTGGGGTAGCCGGCTTGGGGACCCACACACCGTATGCCTGCCTGGCGTAGCCCCGGCCCCAACAGCTGGCACCGGGCTTTGTGCGGGACGGGGTGGGAAGGTTGGCATACGTGGTCTGGGGCCGCGCGGGCACCAGCTGCGCGGCCCCGACCTGTATCAAGCTGCGGGTTCGGAACGATGTGGTGGCCAGCGGCGCGTCGGACCACCCAGGATGGCCTCCCGCGGCGTCTCCCTGTGCGGGAGCCGCCGACCTGCAACAAGCGTGTGGAAGTTCCGCCGGCGCAGTGCGCCGGCCCGGCGGGGAGGTTCAACGGGCGGGCATCGACAGGGAGCAGGCCCAGGGCGGTGCGCACCATGGCGACTGTGATGTCCTTTTGCCCCTCGAGTGGGAGTGCGTGTCGGGCGGCTCGGTGACTGCCCTTGCCGCTGCCTCGTCCGGCCCCGGCCCGTCCGTGAACCGGTACCCACCATCCGCTCCGACCCTCCGCTCCTGGTAATCCGAACGCACCGCTCCTTCATGCGCAGGATGGGAGCGAGGCTCAGAATCGGGACCAGAGCCCGCCTGGCCTCCTCCCCTCCCCCCGGTCAGACGGGCTCCACACAAACAGGACCTGATGACGGCTCTCGCTGAGGTCGCCGAGGTGAGCGGAGCGTCACCGCCGTACCGACAGACCCCAGCAGTTCCAGACATGCGGAAGTCGCAGCGGCGCCGTATGCAGCAGGACCTCGCGGGCGGCCCACAGGGCGCGGCCGAGGTCTCCCTCGTCCGGGACTGCTGTGAGCACGAGGCGGCCGGACTCGGACGGCTCTTGGCGGTCTCGGACCACCACGACCGGCGTAACGGATCCAGCCGCGACCTTGTGATTGACCGAGGTGAGTATGGGCGAGGTGAAGCCGCCCAGACGTCGGTGTCCGGCCACGATCGTGTCGCGCCGCGCGGTGTGCGCATTGCCCCCGCACGGGTGAGGCTGGGGACAGGCCCACTACGGCTGAGCTCCTTGCTCACCGGCAGCCCCGGGTGGCTCACGGTGACGGCCGCCGCCGTCTCCTAGATCAGCTCGCGGCCAGCCCGGTGGGCGCGAGCGACGTCGGTGTGGGACAGGTAGTGAGTGCGGCCCGCAGTGTCGGCCGCGTGGACGATGTGGAGTCGGCTTCCGCGCCGCTTGGCCTCCGCGGCAGCCCACAGCGTTGCGGTCCGCGCGGATGCCGAGCCGTTGACGCCCACGACGAGCGAGCTGAGTGCGGAGTAGAGGGTGATGCCTTCCATGACTCGTCCTCATCGAGGTCCGAAAGGACCGCTGAACGAGAGCCACAGCGGCAGGGCAAGTTCCACAAGTCCCCTGCGCCGTTGCGTCCAGGCCGGCGTGGGCGCGATGGGCCAGGTCGGTCCTGGCGAAGACCATTCGACCGCAGCCCCTGGCAACGACGCCGTTCCCTTCCCGGCGCTCCCTGGTTCCCCCATCGTCACGAGGGCTGCCGTACGGCACACACCTATGGCGAGTACTCACAGACAGGATGAACCGTGTCCCCCACAGAACAACTCGAAGCGGCGGTCGTGACGTCGCTGGTCGAGGACGCCGTGACGGCGCCCTCCATGCACAACGCACAGCCCTGGAAGTTCGTCCACCGCACCGGCAGTCGTTCCCTGGCGCTGTACGGCGATCCCGACCGCACGCTGCCGCACGGCGATCCGGAGCACCGCGCTCTGCACCTCGGGTGCGGTGCCGCCCTGTTCAACCTGCGCGTGGCCGCCATCCACAACGGCTGGACCGCCTACGCCCGGCTGCTTCCCGACCCCGAAGACCCGTGGCACCTGGCCGACGTACGCCTCGACCAGGCCGACGCCGTGGACCACGGTCTCGCGGACCTCCATCCCGCTGTACGGCGGCGGCACACCAGCCGTTTCCCCTTCTCTGAGGAACAGATTCCCGAGCCGATTCTCGATGGGCTTCGCTCGGCCGCTCTCCTGGAAGGCTGTCGGTTGATCACACCGGGCGCCTGGCATGCCGACGCCGTCAGGGAACTCGTGCACGACGCCGAGTTCTTCGAGGCCGGGAATGAGGCCGTACGCGCGGAGATCGCGACATGGACGCGCACGGGCAGGACCGGTGAAGGCCTCGCCACCGAGGGCATTCCGGCGGACGCGCTCGGTCCACGGCAGTACGGTGTGAGCTCCCCCGTCCGGGATTTCGACGCCCCGCGCCGGGTGGCGGACCGCGCCGTGGCCAACTTCGAGAAGCACCCCCAGATCGCGCTGCTCGGCACGGTCAAGGACGCTCCGGCGGACTGGCTGCGAGCAGGTCAGGCGATGCAGCGTGTGCTCCTGCAGGCCACACTCGACGGCCTTGCGGCCTCGCTGATGTCGCAACCTCTCGAATGGCCCGAGCTCCGGTCGTCCGTACGCGATCCGACCTCTGTGACCGGCTTCGTTCACATGGTGTTCCGTCTCGGCTACGGCCCCCCAGGCACGGCGACACCACGTCGGCCTGTGGCCGAAGTCCTCAGCTTCAAATGACGCAGTCGGCGAGTCACCGCCCCCTTCACCGCCACAACAGGTGACGGCGGGCCCCACTGCTCGGGACCCCGGCAGCGGAAAGGACTGACGAAAGTCCATGAAACCGAACATTGACTACAAAGCGTTGTTCACAGTCACGCCGAGTCCGTATCTGGTGCTGGGGCCAGACCTGGTGATCGTCGCCGTCAACGAGGCCTACCTCCATGCCACCGGTCGGAGCAGGCAGGACCTGGTCGGCCAGTACCTGTTTGATGCCTTCCCAGACAATCCGGCGGATGAGAGCGCGGACGGGGTGCAGAACCTGGACGCCTCGCTGCGCCGGGTCCTGCGGTGGAGGCAGCCGGACACGATGGCGGTCCAAAAGTACGACATCCCCGTGCCGTCCCGGCCGGGGGCGTTCGAGGAGCGGTGGTGGTCGCCGATCAACACCCCCGTGCTCGGGCCGGACGGGCGGGTGGCGTGGATTATCCACCGGGTGGAGGACGTGACCGAATTTGTCCGCTCCAGACCACCCAAATCGACAGGAGGACCACTGGATAGGCGAGAAGCGATGGAGGCCGAGCTGTACGCGCGGGCGCGGGAGCTGCAAAGGCTGAACGAGGAGCTGCGCCAGGCGCATGCCCGGGAGCGCCAGGTCGCCCTCACCCTGCAGGGGGCCATGCTGCATTCGCCCGACCTGGACCGGCACCGGAATGTCGCAGTGCGCTACCTGCCCGCGGTCGGGTCGCTGAACGTGTGCGGCGATTGGTACGACGTCGTTGATCTGCCCGAGGGCTCATTCGGCGTCGCGGTCGGTGACGTCGTCGGCCACGGCCTGGAGGCCGCCACCGTCATGGGCATGCTCCGCAGCGCGCTGAGCGCCGCCGTCCGGGCCCTGACGGAGCCGGCCAAGTCGCTGGAAGTCCTCGGCCTGTACGCCCGCTCGGTCGAAGGCGCGCTGGCAACCACCGCCGCCCAGGCCGTGATCGACACCCGCCACCAGCAGATCGCCTACAGCAGCGCCGGCCACCTCCCACCCGTCCTGGTGCACGCCGACGGCACCTACGACCTGCTGGACCAGGCCACCGACCCGCCCCTCGGCGCCCGCCCCGAACACGTTCCCCGCCCGCAAGCCTCCCTGCCTTACACCCCTGGTGACATTCTCGTGCTGTACACAGACGGGCTCATCGAACGCCGCGGCGAAGACATCGACGTCAGCCTGCACCGGCTCACCAACGCCCTCGCCCCTCATACCCGCATGAGCCCCGATCGCCTCGCCGACGCCCTGCTGGTCCGCCTCGGCGTGGCCGGCGGCGCCCGGGACGACATCGCTCTGATCGTCGTGCGCCTCTGACGGCGCGCTGACGCCATCAGGTCACTTCTCCAGGTCCTGGTGCAACTGCAGCATGAACACTGCCCTGGCGTCCGCCAGACCTGCGAAGCGTTCGAGTAACGCCCCCAACAGGGCATCGTCTCCATCGCGCACCGCCGACACGATCTCGTCCATCACCTGTGTAACTCAAGCGGCGCGATCGGCTCAACGGAATCCGCCATCTCCACCCGCTACCCACTGCTCGCTTCGCGAGCCTCACTCAATCGTGTGAAGCTCGCAGAGCGAGGCCACCCGGGCGTCGCGGTGAAGTACGTGCAGACCGCGACGCCCGGACCAGGTCCTGTCCCGTATCCGCCTCGACCGCAGCGGCATCGACGAACGCACCGCCCACAGCACGGCCCTGGTGCGCCGCATGCTCCGCGAGGACTACTCGACCCGTGCCCCACACGTCATCGCCGTGTTCCGCGCCGCCTACCGGGGCCTCGGCCCCGACGAAGCCCACCGGTCTCGACTCGGACTGGTCCGCCTGGAAGCACCTGCAGAACCTCTCCTGCAGCGCCGCGTCGGACTTCGAGGCCGGGGAGGCGAGCGGACTCCCAGCGGGGCGACACGTGGGCCATGCTCCTGATGGTGGGGCCGTGCCCGTTCGCGACATGGCGAGGCACCGTGACAGGCCCCGATCCGGCCCATTCTTCCCGCCCCGGGGGAGGGGCAAACGGCTGGGTGAACGTCTCACCCGTCCGCTCCACCCCGAGGGGCCTTATGGGCGGACAGGTGGTGCGATGGAAAGGTGGGGCCGTCTACCAGGGAGCTGGACATGCACGAGATGTGGGTCGGAGTGGACGCCGCGGGCGGTGGACTGGTGTGGCACGTACTGGCGGCCGACACGGCCACCACGCTGTGCGGACAGCGCAAGCAGCGTGAGGGTGTCGCCGGACACGACTCGACCGACCGGCACTGCCTGGAGTGCATGACAGCGTTCCAGGACATCTTCCAAGCGTCAGCGAGGGCTTGATGAGCAGCGGTGGCCACCGGGCGCCGAAAGGAAGTCAGGAAATCGCCGACACCCGGATGGTGGCCCCATCCTGCGCGCTGGTGTTCGCCGCCGGGCCCCCGGAGGGGAGCGCATCATGGGCCCACGGGCAAGCCCTGTTCACGCCAGCAATGCGCAGGCCCCGCATCAGCGCACTGGTCGGGTGAGAAGGGATGGAAGGTCCACTTGATCACGGACCGGAACGCACAGCCGCTGTCCGATTCGATGAGGTGCTCGTGATTCGCCAGGCTGACGGGCCAGTTCAACGTCGACCGATCAGGGACGTGCCGGTCCGGCCCTCACACGCATAGGGGCCGCGGCCCCAACTCACCGTTGCCCTCGAGTTACGCAAACACCCCCAAGGGGAGAAAACGCTCTTTCAGTCTTGTGGGCTGACGTTGGTGGGGCACGGTACGACGGCGGTCACTGTCTTGCCCCTCGCGTGGACGTCGACCCGCACGTTCACCGACAGCTCCTGGACCAGATGCCAGCATCCAGCCCGCGGCCCTCACCTGCGAGCCGGTCCCGCAGCGCGCGGATGGCCGGCCACCCGTTCCGCCGCCGGTGACGAGGAGGCGGAACGGCGTGTGCGGAGCGCGGTGGTGTCGCTGGTCACGAGACGTCCAATCTGGCTGCGTAGGGCGTCGCCCGTCGTGCCCTCAACTCCCGCCGATGAAAGGCGGTCTGCGGAGCTCAGGGCGACCACACATACGGTGTCGTCGTGGTGACCGCGTGGAGTCCAAGGCGGGTGAGGATCGGGGCGCTGTCGGCTGAGGCGTCGACGTAGACGTAGGGGACATCGCGGGCGGCAGCGAGCCGGGCTCGGTGGGCGACCATGGCCCGGTAGATGCCCTGTCCGCGCCATTCCTTGAGCGTTGAGCCGCCCCAGAGGCCACCGAAGTCGATGCCGCCCTTGAACACCAGCCAGGCGGCGCAGACGACTTCGGTGCGTGCCTCGGCGACGAGGACGATGGTGTTCTCTGGGGCATTCGCGATCCGGGCGGCCAGGTCGTCGGCGAGCCAGCCCCAGTCCTCGCCCCAGACGGTGCTCTCCAGAGCGGCGATGCGCTGGAGGTCTGATCTGGCGGTGACCCGGCGGAGGGTAACGCCGTCGGGCAGGACGGGGTCTGCGGCAAGGTCTGCGGACTGCCCGATGAGCACGGTCTCGCTGTCCTCGGCGACGAAGCCGGCCGCGGTGAGTCGGTCGGTGAGGTCGGCGGGAAGATCATGGGCGCGAGTCTTCCATTCGACCGCCTCACCACGGGCAGCGTAGAAGTCACGCTGCCGCGCTATGAGCGTGTCGAGTTCTGCCCCGCCCACGCCGAGGTCGCGTGGGCCCGTGACGAAGCCACGGTGCCAACCGACGACACGGGTCAACGGGCCGTCCTTTTCAATGCGAGCGCTGCCGCCAGGCGGGGTGACACCACGGAGTTGGGCGTCGTACGCGGTGCGGAGTTCGTTGATCAGAGTGTCCTTCACCCGAACACCATATGGACCGGGTCAAGTGATTAAACGCCGAAACCCCGGTTCGACCGCTGGGCGGAGTTGCGCGCAGACCATCGACTTAGGGCCGGGTCAAGTTGACACAAGCGCGGGTTGTCCATACGGCCACAGTAGGCGCGCCGCGCGACACCTGAGAGACCCTGCCGTTACCCCCATCGGCAGTAACTCCCGACGCACTGCCGTGCGACACCGTGGGCACGTCAGGGCAGCCGCACTCTGGTGAGGCGGTTCAGCTCGTCGAGCAGGGCGTCCTGGAAGTCAGGGTCGGAGGCGGCCGGAATGGGCTCCCGGCGGTGCCGGTGGTACCAGTAGCCCCCGCTGACGGTCGCCTCCGGGTCGTCACTGGCCGCCAGCCACACCTGCGTCGTGCGCCCGAGGGTGAGGTCATCCGACGCGCTCGGCCCGCCCATCCGGGTAGGCACCCAACCCGGATCGACGATGTTGCCGATCACGTCCGGCCACCGCCGCGCCACGGCGTATGCCAGCGTGGCGACGAGAAGTTTGCTGTCGCAGTACGCCTGGACGCCGCTCCATCGCCGTGATGTCCACTCGAGGTCGTCCAGGGAGGAGCTGCCGTCGTCCAGCATGCCGCTGCTGATGTAGATCAACCGGGCCGGTCGCTGGATCTCGGCGGTCAGCACGTAGGGCGCCAGTACGTTCACGGCCAGCGTGCGCGGGTGACCTTCGGCGGTGGCGACGCGCTCGGGGTCGATGAAGATGCCCGCGTTGTGGATGACCGTGTCCATCCGGCCGAGCGCGTTGACCTGCTCGGCCAGGGCATGCGTCTGTTCGGCGCTGGAGAGATCGCCGACGACAACCCCGACCGCGCGGTCCGCGAGTGCGCCTAGATCCGCCGCCCGTGACGGGTTGCGCGCGTGCAGGACGACCTCGTGCCCGTCGTCGAGGAGATCCAGGGCAGCCGCCTTACCCAGCCCTTCGGTCGATCCGGTGATGAAGATGCGTGCCATGCGTGGTCGCTGCTCCCGGGTGAAGTGATCGTGGCGGCGAACGGTCGATGCTGCACGACCTGAAGGCCGATCATGGATGTGCCCCAGCATCTCCGCTCCGGACACGGTACGGGCGACTCGGGCGATGTCCGGAACGTGGGCCGCGCACGCAACCGAGCTCCGTACAGACCCTGTGTAGGGCTCTCTCTGCAATATTTCATGCGGAAAGCCCGCAAATGCATCGCCGTGCCGAGGCGGCGACGACGCGATGTAGCCGTCTTTGCCCTTCGCCGAACACTTGGCGCAACGCCGGCGCTCGGCCGACGCGCGAGTGGAACTGATTGCCCGGCACGATGCCGGCCACCGGCCACGTTTTCCGGGTGAGGGCCCCGCATCGGCCTCCGCGTGCTTCCAGTACGGAGGCACAAGCGCAGCTGACGCACTCCTGGGAGCTGCCGCGTGGTCACCCATCCTCGACATGCTCGGCAGCGGAGGCTGACAGGCGTGCCCTTGCCGCTGTTGCGGAACAGGGCCCGGATCCAAATGGATCCGGGCCCTGTTCCGTTCACGCGATATCCGCCTCGTCCAGCAGGAGCGGTGAGGTACTGGTGACAACGGTGGTACGACCGTCGCGTGCAGCCGGGCCGCGACGGCTGCTTCGGGGAACGGTGCCAAGACGAGCCGGATTCGAGAACGCAAGGCCTGTCCTTCGACAGTCCGGATGACGCGGAATGGGCCGAGGCGGCCGGTGCACGTTGGGAAACCCAACGCGTACCGGTGCGGGGGAGTGCGCAGTGACCGCGAAAGCGCACCCACGATGCTGCGCACCTTCGCTGCGCAGTCGTAGTGCACTCTGACTGCGCACTCTGGGATCCCCGCTGTGCAGCGTCCCCGCCCACCGCTGCGCAGTGGACGATCGGATCGTGCTGCGCAACCATCCGCGAGCCCTCGCGTAGGCGGCGACAGGCCACTGCGCAACCGGTGCGCTGCAGCCGCCCGGCGGCGTGGTGCAGCGAGAGGCGTACCGGTATGCGTACCGACCGGTGGTAGTGGACGGTGATGTGGCGCCGTTCGCCCTTGCCGCACTCGCCGTGCCGGCCATCGCCAGCAGGGTGCCCGGGCCGCAGATTGTTCACGGCCGCCCCTGTTGGGTGCCGGCGTGCTGGGCGTCGTGTTCTGGCTGGTGATCCCCTTCACCCCCGCCTGATCGGCTTCGGCGATGTGAAGCTCGCCCTCAGTGCCGGCGCGACGCCCGGCTGGTGGGGATGGAGTGTGCTGCTCCTCGGTCTTTGCCGGCTGCCTCACCGTTGCTCTTTGCCGTTCCCGGTCATCGGCTCCGCCTTGAGCCCGCCTGTACGAGCCCGGACCGTGCAACCGGACGTGGCGGAACACAGCCCGTGGTGGCAGTTCCCAGCCTCTGGACCAGGCACTAGGCTGACCTTCACCGCTGGCCGTGTGACGGCCTGCGAACCAGATGAACAACCCCACTGCCCGTCATTGGCAGGGCAGTTGGACGGAAGTCGACGGCGATCAGGCGGCCAGGTGGCCAGGAACCGGTGATGGTCAGGATCGAGCCGATCATCACGGAGCCGTAGTGCCCGGGCAGGGGAGGCCCAGTGCCTGGGACGACCCGCCCGAGCACCGCGGCCGCTATCAGCATCGCCGACAAACTACCCCTCAAAACCCCCAGCAAAGTCACCCCCAAAGGGGGCCTCAAACTCCCTAGTGCACACTCCACCGCTGGAGAGAGGAAAACGGCAGGTCAGACCCGCCGGTGCGGGCGTACCGGTCTTGCCGACAACCCCTCTCACGCACACTCCGGCCTGGCAGCAGGTGGGGAAGGAAGAAGGAGGAGAGAAAGAGCAGACGGCAGGACTAGGCCGGCGCGTGCGTGCTCGGGGTCGGATCCGCGTTGTGTCTTGTTGCGCGTCGGCCGGGGGCCTCCGCGCTCGCGGCCCGATGAGACGGGCCGCGGTGGGAAGAGGGACGGATGCGGGTTCACACTGCCTCCGGCTGACGCACCTCCTCATGCTCCTGGTCGCGTTGCGCGCACCAGCGGTGATACCGATGTGGTCGACGTCGGCATGCCAGAGTTCGGGGAGCCGAGCGGTAGGCCAGGATCGGGACGGCGCGGCATGCTGGGCTGCTGATGCCCCGTTGAGGGACTATGAAGTCGGCGGACCCCGCCGTTCCTCGGGAGCCGGGCGGGCAGTTGACTCGTGTTCCTTCCCAACGCCGACGCAGCCGGGTCGACGTTCCACTGGGCCAGGACGTCGCCGCCCGCGAGGGCGGCGGCCCCGGGACGGCGCCGCAACTGGCGGTCCCGGACCACCACTTCCTCGCGTGGGACTGATCAACTTTTCCGTCAGGACATCAACAACAGCATCAACGACCCCTACTCCGCCAGCGGCGACAAAGTCACCCTCGTCACCAACTGGGAGCCGGCCGAGGAGGACCTGATGCCCCGCAAGTACGAATGGGCAGCAGCGAGATCACCCAGGAGGCGATCCATCCCCCTGCCCATCATCTGCTCGCGGAGGAGAGGCAGCGGCGTAGAGCGTCTCGCCTCCCATCGGACGTCGTGTTGTCCACGGCCAGCTCCCGGGTTTCGGATACCAGGCGGGCGGCGAGCAGGAGCGCGAGTGGGCCCGCGGGCAGAAGAAAGCGGCCCTGCTCTGCGCTGGCGAGCGCGGCGTCGAGGGGCCACCATTCCAGCTTGAAGTCCTGTTCGCCGTCGGTCAGTTCCTGGGGCCCGAGCGTGAGCCCGCGGGCCAGGAACAGGTCGATACGGGCCGTTGAGTTGAGTGTCATGGCATAGCTGCCCAGATGCGTGAAGGAGGAGGCCGTGACTCCGGCCTCCTCCTTCAGTTCCCGCTTGGCGCAATTGGCCGCGTCCTCATCGTCCTCGCGCCGTCCGCCGGGCAGAAAGACGTACTCGCCGCCGTGCGCGGGGAAGTCGGCGCTGAGGATCGCGACATTGTGCGCCTCGTCGAGCGCGACGACCACGGAGGCGTCGCGGGTGGGTGCATCACTCATGGGCGGTGAGCGCACCCGTCACGAATGCCACCAGGCGGCATACGGCACGCTCGTCACGCTGGGGTGAACTATGCCGCGTCCGTGGAAGCCGTCGTCCCCGTAGGTGTCCCCGTGGTCGGCGCGCACACGCCCCCAAGGAGCCGCACCCCGCAAAACGTGACCGCCAGGGGCGCACCAATTTCCACGCTTCGCATCACGCGGCGCGCACGCACTCGGCCGCCACCGGCCGAAGCCACCTGAGCGCCCGCGAGCGGCGCTTGCGCGCGGCCGGCGTCGCAGCCCCGGTGCGCTCGGCTTCTTCGCGGATCACGCTCACGACCGAGCGGGCCTGCTGCAGTGGCAGAGATCCGTGGTCGACGCCCCACGCCAGCAGCGCCACCAGTTCGCCCTCGGTGCCATCCAATTCCGCCGTGTCGGCGACCTGTTGGGCCTGGCCCCGCTCGATCAGCAGGTCCTGCGCGACCCGGTCGGCGACATCGTCGTCGGAGGCCGCAGCGTCCCACAGAACATCGAGACGAACCTCGCGCGCCTCGTCCGCGCCGAGCTCCCGGGTCGCGTGGTGCAGCGTCTCCAGCATCACGTTCGCGGCGACCTTCGCCCGACGGTGCAGCGGGAAGGTCCGCGCGACGACGTAGAGGCAGCCGACCACCAGCTGCGCCACGTCGTCGAAGTCGCGCCGCGGGGTGAGCAGCGACTGCGTCAGGCGCACCATGCCAGGCACCATCGCCTGCACGATGACGCGCGCGGCCAGCTGCGCTTGTTGTCCCTCGCCTGCGGCGCGGTCGAGCAGAGTGATGAGCCACCGGTCGCTGAACGCGGCGTCGCGCCGAGCGGCGAGGTAGGCGACGAGCTCGCGCAGCTCCTGCGACAGGTCGCAGGCCGCAGCGATGCCGGCCTCCTCGATCCAGACGCGCACGAGGGCGCCGTTCGCCGGGGTGGCGCACACCAGCGCCCACTCCACGTCCAGTCCCACGAAAACCCGCTGTGTAGCTCCCACGACACGACCCCTTTTCAAGTGCGTGTCGTGGACTCTCCTCAGCCCCAATGCCCCGCCGAATACCCCAACTACCCGAATGCGCAGGTCAGGCGCTTGCCCAAAGAGTGACCCACCCCGAAACGCAGTGACCCGCGCCCCGCAAGGCACCCGACGCTCCCTTCGCGCAGCCGCCCGACCCGGTCGAGTGCGGGGCACGTGCCACGTTCCAGGCGATGCGCCGTCAGGGAGCGCGAGACGGACAGGGCGGGGAAGGGCCGGTCACGCCGTCGGTGCGCTTCAGTCTCAGAGGCGCAGCAGGCCTCCGTCCGCGTCCTATGGCCCGAGTTCGCGATCCCGCAGCGAAGCGCGGCCGGTCGACGGCGTGTTCCACCTCCACTCGAACAGGTGGAACGGGCGCCGCACGGGGCACTGTCTGGAGCCGTGCTGAGGGTGGAACGGAGTGCGTTTTGCCGATGCAGCCTGAGCCGTTCCACCCCGTGCAACGGACGCGGTCACGCGCGTTGCGCAGCACAGTCGGTTATGCCCCAAACAGTGACCCACGCTGGAAAATCGCAGCTCACAGCGTTCCACCCCTGTGGAACGGTGCCGGGCGTGGAATACATTGCCGATCCGGTTCCACTCGGTGCGTACGAGCGCACGTCCCCGCTGCACGGGCTTGTGCGGGCGCGCTGCTGCGCACCTACAGCCGAACTCCGAGCTCTCCCCAGGACGCGCTGAGCGGCACGGCTCTCGCCGAAGCGGGGCGCCCGTAACGGGGCGGCAGTTCAGAGGGCTCCGATGCGATGGGCGAACGCCATGGCGCTGGGTACTGGCCGGGCGCAGCGCACCGGGCAGTTGGGCCCCACGCACCGCGTAGCGGTGTGAAGGGGCACAGTTGTCCGCCTACAGCGGCGGGCCGCTGATCGTCGAGTTCGACGTCACCCGCGACGCCCGGCTACTGCTGGAGACCGCGCTGAAGGAGATGGCGCTCAAGACGGTGGTGTACGAGGTGGCCGGCGACGAGCTGCCCGTTCCGATGCCGGTCCACATCGCCATCCACGCCCTCACGGCGCAGTCTTGTCTGCGTCAATCGGCGTCACCACTGCGGCGGCGGTTCTCGGTGGCGGGTTGCCCTACAGATTGCCTTTCAGCTTGCTTTCCAGGTTGCCTTCCAAGTTGCTTTCCAGGTTGCCCAATGGCAGCCCACCTCTGATGCACCGTGCGGGCGTTTTCGCAGGTCGGGGCGGCACGGGGTACTGCGCGCCGATGCCGACACCTCTCTTGTCCACCAAGAAGAGGAGCCTTCTCCTTCTTCCTCGTGGCGCCGCTCGAACGCGGATCGCTTCAAGCCCATCGTGTTCCTGAAGGACCCCGGAGCCGTCGGCCAAGCCGTCACCCCTGAGCCGGGTCGTGCAGCTCGCTGAGTACGACGGCGAAGTTCGGGGAGTCGGGGAACGGCTGTCGGCCCCGGACCCTGAACGGGGTCAGGCTGTCATGTCCCGTCGGTCAGCGGCTGGCGCCCTCAGGCCACAGAACCCGGAACGGCACGCCGGTTCGCTTCGCGTACGCCACCACGTCCGCGGTGCCGCCGAACCCGTGCGCGGGCTTCCCGTCCCAGACCGCGAGGAGCTCGTCAGCGAGCCCTCCATGTGCTTGTCGGCCGTGATGTCGGCGATCCGCCCGACCGCGTGCATGCCGACGCCGAGGGGGTCCGGCCAGGCGGCCGCGCCGTTGAGCGCGATAGCCGACGGCCCCCACGCCTGGTTCGCGGAAGCCGTCCTCAAGCACGGCGGCCGCCTGGAAGTCATCATCCCGGCCACCGCGTACCGCTCCCTCGGTTCCTTCGCCGCAGTCACGTACTGCCGCCCCGCCATCATCAACAGTGAGCAATCTTCACCCTGTCATGCACGCACGTCGTACAGTCGTTCGTTGCCTGACCGGTTGTCAGGACAGCGTCCGAGTCGCACCGCACGTGCCGTTTCGTCCCGACGGCCCAGGCCGTGACCGGCTGAGCCGCCTCGAGTTGCCAGGCAGCAGACCCGGCAGCGTTCCAGGCCTTGAGCCAGGACATGAGTTCCGGCTCGGTGTAGTAGGTGACCTTGCCGTCCGTGACGCCGTCCGGGACGGGAACACCCTTGGTCTTGGACCGCTGCAGCAGGTACTTGCGTGCCGTGTCGTAGTGCCACGGCAGGATGCCGAGCTTGCACGCCTGTCCCGGTCGCTGTCCCGCTCGCCGTCCCGAGAAGGGCCGTCCCGGCCCCTGACCAGGGAAGACCCCCCTGCTGCCCCCTGCTTCGACGCACCGGGACAACAGGCCGGGACAGTGGAGCGAATGCACCGCCCGGCAGGAAGTCGTCGGCAGCCGCCTCTTCCTGAGCCTGCATAAGTGCTTCCGCCGTGATCCATGGAGCCATCTCTCCACGGTCGAACCACTCCGGCGCCTCGGGGGCCTCGGCGAGCAGCTCCTTGACGTGCGGAGTGATGTAGGCGGCTTGGAACTCGCGCACCCAGGCGAAGTCGCCGCCGTCCGGGTCCGTCTTCTTGTCGGCGTACGCCCCGCGGCCCTTGACGTCCGTGTCGTATCCGAAGCGCGGCGCGTTCTGCCCGAAGGCAACGCCCCAACTCACCATGTCCTGCTTACCAATGGTGATCTTCGTGCCGATCTGCTTGCGGCCGATCGTGCCGCCGAACAGCGCGTTGTCGAACTGCTGGGCACCGACCACGACACGGTGCCCCGAAGAGCGCCCCATCATCAAGATGATCGTGAACCAGTCGATGAACGGCGGCGTGCCCCTCTGCCGGATCCCGAACTTCCACCAGGTGTAGGCGAACCGGATGAGGGTCGGCAGTTCGTCGATGACGAGGAGCCGGGGCACCAGCATCTGCCTCAGCCGCGGGTCGCCGTCAAGGCCGTTGGCCTTCTCCGCCGCGATCATCGACGTCATGAACTCGGCGATAGCGCCCATACAGGCACGGGTCGTCTTGTGGACCCGCACGCCACTGTGTCCCTCCGCCTCGATCATCGAGTTTTCCTTGTTGTCGAGGATGCCCACGACCCAGCCGTTCAGGCGCCCATGCACCACCGGGATGTACAGGACCGTGCTCTTACCGGCGCCGGTGTCCCCGGCAACGCCCCAGTGAGGAGTGTCAGATTCGGTGGACACCACCACGTCGACTACCTGGTCACCCTCGATCGCCTGGCCGACAAAGACCTTGAACGGGTTCCCCGTCGACTTCCACGGCACTGAATCCGACAACTGTGGCCGAGGCTTCGGCGCCGGCTTCGGCGTGAATCGGGCGTAGTGGCATCGGCCGCCCCGCCTCGACGAGCTCTCACGCGGGACCAGATGAAAGCTGCTGCTGCGCACCCTGACGGCCGGCTATGACGACCAATCCCAGACGCTGTTCGTACGCTTCCGTGGCCGGCGCACCGGGCCCGAGCAGTACGACGACGGCGTGGGCTACGAGTACTACGACGGCAGCCCGCAGGAATGGCAGCGGTTCCGCGACCACTGGTCGCCGGGCCGCTACATCAACCACATCCTGAACGGCAAGCCGTACACCCCCGCCACCTGGTGAAACTCATGCCCATGAATACCACCACGCGCTGCGAGCGCTCCTGGCCGCGCCGCTACACGAATCTAATGCCGCCAGCGAGCACCAGGCCCTCACCGACGCCCTCAGCGCCCGCCTCGCGGCCGACCTCGGATCCGACGGCCAGGCTCATGCCCACCTATCGCCGCACGACCTCGGAGGCGAGCGCGCGTTCAGCCGACGAGACCCCGCCAACTAGACGACGCCCGCTGGCGCATCGGCGCGATGAGCCCCCACGCGGCCCGCGAGTACGCGATCAGCGTGTGGGCGTACGGGATGCGCACCGCCGAGCACCTGGACGACGACCTGGGGAGTGGGGCATGGCCCTGGCCCCCTGACGGCCGTGCGCGAACACCTGGCCCGGCGCGCCGATTGACGCGTGCCCGTCGCGGTGCGACCCGATGCCCTCAGCGGTTGGCGGACGTCGTGCTGTCCACGGCAGGCGCCCGGGTTTCGGATACCAGGCGGGCGGCGAGCAGGAGCGCAAGTGGGCCCGCGGGCAGAAGAAAGCGGCCCCGCTCTGCGCTGGCGAGCGCGGCGTCGAGGGGCCACCATTCCAGCTTGAAGTCCTGTTCGCCGTCGGTCAGTTCCTGGGGCCCGAGCGTCAGCCCGCGGGCCAGGAACAGGTCGATACGGGCCGTTGAGTTGAGTGTCATGGCATAGCTGCCCAGATGCGTGAAGGAGGAGGCCGTGACTCCGGCCTCCTCCTTCAGTTCCCGCTTGGCGCAATTGGCCGCGTCCTCATCGGCCTCGCGCCGTCCGCCGGGAAGAAAGACGTACTCGCCGCCGTGCGCGGGGAAGTCGGCGCTGAGGATCGCGACATTGTGTGCTGCGTCGAGCGCGACGACCACGGAGGCGTCGCGGGTGGGTGCATCGCTCATGGGCGGTGAGCGTACCCGTCACGAATGCCACCAGGCGGCATACGGCACGGTCGTCACGCTGGGGTGGACGATGCCGCGTCCGTGGAAGCCGTCGTCCCCGTAGGCGTCCCCGTGGTCGGCGCACATGATGACCAGCCACGGCCCTCTCGCGGTGAGCTGGTCGATCAGGCGGCCGAGATGAGCGTCGGCATAGACCAGGGCCGCTCGCTGGGAGGCGACCGTGTCCGTGCTCTGGCCGAGGTAGTGGCCGTGGGGGACGTGGGTGGCACTCACGTTGACGAACAGGTACAGCGGCTGGCCGGCGTAGCGGTCGGCGACGGCGAGGGCCTGGTCGACCTGGTGGCGGGTGGAGTCCTGCTCCGGGGAGCAGAACTCGGGACGCCAGTGATCCTCGTCGAACAGGTCGGGCAGGACGCTGCCCAGAGGGGTTTCGCGGGAGAAGTAGGTGACGCCTCCCACGCACACCGTGCGGTAGCCGTGGGCCTTGAGCCCTTGCAGGAGGTTGGGGGCGTCGAATACGAAGGTGCCCGGGTCGACCTCCTTGAACGCGGGGGGCCGGCACTCCCACAGGCGGGGCGGCTGCTGCGGAGTGGGCTGCTTGGGTAGGAAGCCGGAGAAGAACGCCATGTGGGCGGGGAGGGTGAACGTGCCCGGTGTCCAGCGCCGTTCCCAGCTCCCGCCGGGCAGCAGCTGGGCAAGGCGGGGGGTCGCTCCATCTGCCAGGGCCGTCGCGGCGACGTCGTAGCGCAGGGAGTCGAGGGTCACGAACAGGATCGGAGTGCCGGAACGGATGACGCGGGAGGCGTCGATGGTTGTGGTCATCGCGGGGCCCCTTCGTACCGATCGATGGTGCCGCGGGCCGCGTCGTTGACGGGGATCGGCACCCGGTCCGCGTCGATCAGGGCTCGGATGCGGTCGAGCCCGGATCGGTCCGTCAGCCGCTCGCCGAGGACGTTGTACAAGGCGATGGTGACGAGGTTGTCGGCGCTGGTCGTGATGTAGGCGCCGACGGCGCTCACGTCCGCACGGAAGGCCAGCAGGGACCGTTCGTCGACTGCGCTCGTGAGGAGGGTGGTGCGGCATCGGTAATGGTGGGAGTTGATGGTGCCGCGCGCGAAACGGTCCGCGTACTCGATGCTGACGGGGTGGCCGTCGTGTCCCACCACGGCCCGGTTGGAGCCGCGGGTGGTGACCAGGCAGGAGCCGAGCCACCAGGCCACCCCGGTGTGGATCTGGCCGGGGTGGGTGCCGGTGGCGCCACCGTCGCGGATGACGGCGGCGGTATCGATCGGGTTAAGCACGGACGCGCTCCAGGGTGTGCTTGATCTCGTGGGCGAGTTGGTTAGGGGTCTTGCCGTCGGTGTCGACCCAGACGGCGCTCGGGTCGCTTGCGGCGACGGTCTCGAAGTTGAACAGGAGCTGCTTGAGACGGCCGGGGACCGTGAGCAGGTCCGTGTCGTCGCGCTTGATGTCGCCCTTGCTGCGCAGCCGGGCCTTGAGCGTTTCCAGCGAGCAGCGCAGGTAGAAGGTGAAGGTGGGCTGCACGACGTAGGGCAGGAAGGGCTCGGCGAGCTTCAGGACGTGCTCGATCGGTATCTCGTGCACGGCGGCGTGGCAGGCGATGACGGAGGACTGGTAGCGGTCGGCGATGACCGTCTTGAGTTGCCGCGCGGTGCGCACCTCGTCGGAGGCGTGCAGGAGGCCTGACAGGTAGAAGGAGAGCTGGGGCAGCGGCCGGAGGCGGTCGTTGATGGGCGTGGACCAGGCGTTGTGCGGCGTCGGCAGGGTGTGCAGGCTCGATGCGTTCAGGTCGCGCGTCAGGATGCGAGTGAGGGTGGACTTGCCCACTGCGGAGACGCTCTCCAGGGCGATGAACGGCAGCGGTGTGCCCTTCAGCTCGTTCGGCCGGTATGCGGGGGGCAGGTTCACAGGGTCCCCTGGGTGAAGGCGGTGACGTGGCGGGCGACGGCCGAGGTCAGGGCCTGTGGGTCGTCGAGGTGCGGGAGCAGGTCCAGGCGCAGGTCCTCGCGTAGGAGGCAGGGTTGGAGGCCGCCGGCGTGGTCGACGCGCAGCGCCCACAGCCCCTCGATGCACTGGGGGCGTAGGGGGCAGGTGCCGCACTGGCCGACGTGGTGACGGCCCAGGTCGCTGTGGATGACGTCGACTTCGATGCCGTCGATGCGAAAGACGCGGCGTCCCTGGCCGACGCCGGCGATCTCGGTGTGTTCGTCGCTGGTGAGGGTGCGAAGGTGGCGGGTGATCCCGTCGGCGGACACTGCGGCGGAGGCGCCGGACTGGTTGAAGCTGGTGTCCACCAGCTCGATGAACTGGAGCGGCAGGCGCCGTTCCAGCGCATAGTCGAGGATGGCGCGGATCTCGTGTGCGTTCTGGCGTTGGAGCAGGCAGTTCAGCTCGACGCGGGGCAGGATCTCGCGGGCCGCCTCGATTCCGTCGAGGATGACGCCGATGCCCTGGCGTACCTGCGCGATCTCCAGCAGCGACTCGTCGGAGAAGTAGTGCAGTGACACCTTCACCTTGTCGAGGGGGGTGTGGGCGAGCCACTCCTGGTTGCGCCGCACCAGCAGCCCGTTGGTGATGAGCGTGTAGGAGCTGTCCGGTGCCGACTGTGGCAGCTGTTCCAGCACGGGGCGCGCCCAGCGCGAGATGAGGGGCTCTCCGCCGGTGAAGTACACGCGGCGCAGCCCAGCGTCCATCAGGCTGGTGATGGTCTGCACGTAGGCCGCGGCGTCGAACTGCCGCTCCCGGGGCTTGTGCGTGTGGTCGCGGCGCGTTTCCGGGGGCGGAACGTCGCCCTCGTTGTGGCAGAACCAGCAGGCGGCGTTGCAGTGAGGGGTGAAGGAGACGCGTAACTGGCCGCGGAGCGCCGCGAAGTTGTGCAGCGCGGTGTAGTCGGTGCCGTCGGTGAAGGCGGCGGAGTGAGAAGAGACGTGCTGTGGCACGGGGAACCTCCCGGCGAACGGAGTGTGTGTGCGGTGGGTGTCCGGCACGGGGACCTGTGGTGCGGTCCCGGTCGTTGGGTGACGGGCATGGGCTCGTCACGGTGTCGTTCACGGCGGTCATGCGGCGTGAGGAGTCACCTTCTTCGAAAGCTCCTTCCCGCGCTGTTCTTCCGGCCCCGGCCCCGGAGTGGGCCGGGTCGCAGGGTCGGGCACCCGTCCGTCGCCGACAACGGGTGGGCGATCCAGCAGGCCGGCCGCGATCTCCCCACGGAGTGGCGGCCGGGGCGCATACGCGCCGACTCCCCGAGGAGGAGCCCCAGTTCAAGGGTTACGACTGGTGGCTCCATAGAGGGCTCAGTCGGCTGGGGCCGAGCGCACCGGGCCCGATCCGCTCTGCGACCGCAGCCGTGTTCCACGGGCTGGAGACCCACGCGCCCGTGCGCCTCTGCCACGCGTAGAACTCGCTGCGCTCGTCGTGGTGGAAGAACAACATCGCGTACGACGGAACGACGATCCCCGCGGCCACACCACTCTCGACCAGCTTCAGTGCCTCGGTCCGCCGGGGGCGCTCAGGGCCTGGGTCCGTCACCGTGCCGAAGTCGACCAGCTCGGCGACGGAGCGCCACCCGCTGTGCTGGATGAAGCGACGCACCCCGGCCAGGGACGCGTACTGCGACAGCGTCTGGCTGGCCAGGCACGCGTAGGCCACTACCTCGGTGCCCGCAGGGGCATCGGCCGGAGGCGCCTCGATCAGGGTGCCGCTCACCGTTCTACGTCCGTGCAGCCAAGGTCCGTTGGGTGGACCGGGAGACGGCACCAAGCAGTGGTGCCGCCAGACGTGAAGCCCCAGTCGCCGTTCAGCTCCGAGACCACGAAGCCGACGAGGAACAGGCCGCGGCCGGACTCGTCAAGCAGACCAGCCCGCCGCGGCTGCGGAGTCTCCGCCTCGGTCTGGTCGTTGACCTCGATACGGATGAGACCGGGTGCAGGGGCCCAGCTTCGATAATCGACCGAGAGTCCCGTGCCGTAGAGGACCGCGTTGCTGACCAGTTCGGAGATCACGATCAAGGTCTGGTGAACCCGTTCCTCCGGCATCCGGCAGTCGTGGCGCAGCCATGCAGCGGCGATGCGTCGCACGGTGGCGACCTGCCCCGGGTGGCGCTCGACGGACATCGCGATCGGGGACGGCAGCGCGAGGGGCGACTCCATGGCGGGCTGTCGGACGCGGAACGCGTCGTGATCGCGCTCCTGCCCCGAGCCGGCCAGCCGTACCGCGCTTATGGCGCCAGTTCTGCCAGTGGAGGGGTGCATGTGGGGTGCTCCTGCTCGTCGGCGATCCTGCGGTGGTGGCGGCGACGAGGCGCCGCAGCAGTGATGCGTCACCCAGGTAACTGCGCAACTACGCCATATGGACAGGCAATTCAGACGACGGCCTTCCGACGTGGAACCGGAAATTTTTACCTTCGGAGGTGATCGGAGCGCCGTCCGCGCCTACCGTGGGTACATGACGGGGAACCCACTGCTGGCAGCTCGCATGGAACGCGCCGGGCTCAAGCAGGCCGAGTTAGCGGACAGCGTCAACCGTCGGATCGGTGCGCGGACCGGGAAGCTGGGGACGACCACCGACCGTCATGTCCGTAACTGGCTCACCGGAAGAACCCGGTGGCCGCATGCGAGACAACGGCTCGCGCTCGAAGAAGAATTCAGCGCCACGGCTCAGGAGTTGGGCTTCATCCCTCCTGCACCACGCAAGCGAGCACCATCGGAGGACCCAGTGCGGCGACGCACCTTTACCAACGGCGCAGCCTCCCTCACCGCCGGCGCCTTGATCCCCGCCCCGTCCAGGGGAACCAACCGCGTCGGCATGGCCGACGCCGACCGTCTCGAACGCAACTTCAGTGATCTCGTCCGACAGGACAACCAAGACGGCGCCGGGCTCAGGATGGAGACCCGCGCCCTCGCACACGCCCGGCACGCACTCGAACTACAGGACGTCGGGCGCGCCAGCGCTCGCGTACGAGCGCGCCTGTACTACCTCGCCGCCGCATTCACCGGCACAGCCCTGTGGGCTGCTGTCGAGGCTCAGGAGACCGAGCGCGCCAAGTTGCACTTGAATGAAGCCATGACCCTCGCCGGGATGGCCGGCAGCAGCGAGATGCAGATGCGCCTGTGGGGGCACGCCGCGCTGCTCTCCTTCCAGCAGCAGCACCTGCCCAAAGCCCAGGCCGCAGCGGAGGCCGGCCGCCGCACACATGTGTGCCGTCAGGACGCCCTCTTCCGCTCCTTAGCCAGCGCCCGGCTAGCCGGCATCCTGTCGGCCCTGGACGGCTGCAACTCTCACGCGCAACGTGCCTTGGCCAACGCCCACAAGGCATACCAGCAAGCCGACTTGAGTGACGAACGCCCCACATGGCTGTCCTTCTTCGACAAGGCAGAACTCAACGGCCTGTCCGCCTTGGTGATGGCCCGCCTTGGACGTTACGACGAGTCGGAGGCGTACCTCCACCAGACACTCACACAGCTCAGACCGGAGTATCGCCGCAACCGCACTTACTACAGCGTGCACCTAGCCCTGGCTCAACTCGCGCAGGGCGAAGTCGAGCAAGCCGTCGCCACCGCCAAACCTTTGCTCCCGACCCGAGGAGAGCCACCCCTGTCGGGTCGGACCAGCGGACTTCTGCGAAAGTTCGACCGCGGGCTCCACCGACTGGCCCCCGGAAACCCAAGCGCGGTCGAGTGGGCCGACCGCTACGCAGAAGGAGAACTGGAACAGTGACGGTCGACGTCAAGCACTACGTTGCCGAAGATCTTCCCGAGATCCGCCAGCACATACTCGACATCCACGTTGAGGTGCGACAGCGGGACTTCGGACTCACCGGCCCCTTCTACGATGTCGAGCGCTTCGACGCGCGGCTCACCGCCTACTCCTCCCGCCCCGGATGGACAGCGGTACTCGGGTTCGACGAAGGCGACCCCGTCGGCTTCTGCTTCGGCACCGCGCTCGCGCCGGACACCAAATGGTGGAACAACATGCTGACGGCTGTCGACCCAGCGGTGACAAAGGAGGACGGCAAGCGGACCGTCTCCCTCAACGAGATCGTGGTACGCAAGCCGTGGCGTGGCCGGTCCGTTGCGTGGCAGCTCCACGAAGCGTGGCTCGACCACCGTGCCGAAGAGAGGGTGACCCTCCTCGTGAATCCGCTCGCAGGCGACGGAGCCGTGCAGGCCGTGTACGAGGCATGGGGCTACCGGAAGGTTGGCGATCAGCAGCCCTTCCCCGACTCGCCCGTCTTCTCCGTCATGCTGCGGCCCACGGAGCAGGACTAGGCGCAATGCCGTTGCGTTACGGGCTTGCGGGTTGAGGTCTTGTGATGAGGACGGCTTGAGGTCCGGTGCGGGACGGCTGCGGCCAGGCACGGTATTCAGGTCGCTTGAGGTGGTAGTTGGACATCTTGCGTTTCACTACGCGGGGCTGGCTGCGGAGGCGTCTGATGGGCAGGAGCCGTTCCGTGAGTCCTGTTCGAGCATCACCAGCACTCTGACCAGGAGGTCAGGGGGAAAAGCTGCCCGGCGTGACGGTCACGCTGCGCCGGGCAGAGCGCAGGGTCTCGGTGAAGGAGATCCGGTCAGGGTCCAGGCCTCGAGTGGCTGCCGTTCTCGCCTGACGCGAACCATAGGGTCCCTTCCGCCCCATACCCGCCGGGAGGGACCCCGTGGCACAACCGCACACCACCCTCGACGTCATGGTCATCCTCGAACGCGACGGCGACCTCCTCCTCATCGAACGCGCCGGCACCGGCTACGACGACGGCCTCCTGTGCCTCCCCTCCGGCAAGGTCGACCCCGGCGAAAGCGTCCTCGACGCCGCCATCCGCGAAGCCCGCGAAGAGGTCGGAGTCCACATCACCCCCGCCTCCCTGCGCCCAGTTCACGTGATGCACTTCCGCAATCGCGAAGGACACAGTCGCATGGGCTGGTTCTTCGCCACAGCTGACTGGGAGGGAGAGCCGTACAACGCGGAACCCCACAAAAGCGCGGGCATCTCGTGGTGCCGCGCCGACCAACTCCCGGAGAACACGGTTCCGTACAACGCCCATGGGATCTTGCACTATCGAAAGGGTGAACCCTTCTCCGTCCATGGCTGGTCAACTACGTCATGACGAGGTCTTCCGAGGGCTGGTCGTGCCTCGCTGTGATCGGCGCGCTTGACGGCGGTGGACCGCCCACCCCGACGGCCGCCCGCACTTCCGACACCTCGAGGAGCTCCGTGCCCGACGAACTCGCCAGCGGCGCCGCGGCGGTCATCCGGCTGCGACCGGACTTCCGCCCCACCACCATCCTCTCCCGCACCGAGAAGTCCCTGCTCATCGCGGGAGAATGCGAGGACGGACCGGCCGTTGCAAAGCTTCTGACCAGCCGGGAACCGCTCTGGGCGGAGAAGTTCGGCGCGGAGATCGAGGCCTACCGATGCTTCACCGACACACCGCCGCCGGTGCGCGTCCCCGCCCTCATCGCCGCAGACGAGCAGCACCACGTGCTGCTGATCGAGCACGTCCCGGGCCGTCCCCCTGTCCCAGGCCGGGAGCGGTTTCCGTCGCAGGCACTGGACCCGGCACACGTCACCGCGATGATCGAGGCGATGACCGACCTTGCCCAGTGGCGGCCGCCCACCGACATCCTCGCCCGGACCCCCGACTACCACGGACGCCTTGACCGCGATCACCGCCAGGGCTTGACGACCCGGCAGGACCACCAGGCCCTGACTGACCTGCTCCACCAGGTTGGCACGGACCTGGTGCCGGGCCACGGCGACCCGCTGCCGACCAACTTCGTGTTCGGGCCCGACGGACGGACCACGGTGATCGACTGGGAGCACGCGGGACGCTACCTGCCAGGACACGACCTGGCAGTGCTCTGGACCGTCCTGGCCGCCACCGCTCAAGCCCGCACACAGATCGAGGAATTGGTAGCAGCCGGATCCTCATCCGCTCGTGCTGCCTTCACCTTGAATCGGGCAGTGCTGCTCGTGCGGGAACTCCGCAACCACCGAGCCGTTCCCCCCTCCACCTGGCGGGACGAGCGAGTGGAAGCGATCGATCGTGACTGGCAGGACATCCGAGAACTGCTCCACGCCCGGTGAATCCGAACTGACTGGGTTCTAAGACCGTGTCCTACATGGTGAGCGTGAGGAGTCGTTTGTAGCTGCAGAGGGCGGCGGCGAGTCCGAGAAAGGCCAGGTAGTTGGCGGGTTGGCGCTCAAAGCGGTGGTTGAGTCGGCGGTAGCCGGACAGCCAGGACATGGTCCGCTCGATAACCCACCTGCGGCGGCCCAGTCGTTCGCTGGACTCGACTCCTTTGCGGGCGATACGCACGCCTATGTGTTTGCCCCATAACCATCGCCGCAGGTGGGGGATGTCGTAAGCCTTGTCGGCGTGCAGGCGCGTGGGCTTGGATTCGGTCGCGTGGGAATCGTGTCCCATGTGGAAATGGGACAGCATCGGCTTCAGCGCGAGGCTGTCGTGGGTGTTCGCTGCGGAGATTCCCACGCGTAGGGGCAGTCCGTTCGCGTCCGACAAGACGTGCATCTTGGAACCGGGCTTACCCCGGTCCACGGGGCTCGGACCTGCAAGTTCGCCCCCTTTTTAGCCCGGACGTGGGCAGAGTCAAGGACTGCTCGTGAGAGGTCCACCAGGCCCTGCTCGTCCAGGCGTTGAAGAACTCTCTGGTGCAGCCGGCCCCAGACACCGGCACGGGACCAGATGACGAACCGGCGGTGCACGGTCGACTTCGACGCCCCGAAGCACGGCGGCAAGGCCCGCCAGGCGCAGCCGCTGACCAGGACATAGATGATCGCGGCGAAGACTGCCTCGTCATCGATGTTCGCTACGCCACCACCCTGCGGCCGCACCCGCGCCGCCGGCAGTAACGGCTCGGCGATCTCCCACAAACCATCCGGAACAATCCAGTCCCATTGCCCACTACCCATAGAGGGCGCCTACCCCAACTCGCCATGTAGGACACGGTCTAAGACCGTGTCCTATGTGGTGAGGCGGACGTACCGCTTGTAGCAGCAGATGGCTGCGGCGAGGCCGAGGAAGGCCAGGTAGTTGCGGGGGTGGCGTTCGTAGCGGTGGTTGAGGCGACGGTAGCCGGTCAACCAGGACATGGTGCGTTCGATGACCCATCGGCGGCGGCCGAGTCGTTCGCTGGACTCGATTCCCTTCCGCGCGATACGGACTCCAATGTGCTTGCCCCATAACCACTTTCGCAGGTGAGGGACGTCGTAGGCCTTGTCTGCGTGCAGACGCTGGGGCTTGAAGTGGCGGCCGCGATAGGGGTCGTGTCTCGTTTGGTGACCTGCGACAATGGACTTCAGCGCGAGGCTGTCGTGGGTGTTTGCCGCGGAGACGGCGACGACGAGGGGCAGTCCGTTCGCGTCCGACAAGACGTGCATCTTGGAACCCGGCTTGCCCCGGTCCACGGGACTCGGACCTGTGAGTTCGCCCCTTTTTTCGCCCTCACATGGGCGGAATCGAGGACCGCTCGGGAGAGGTCGAGCAGGCCGGCGTCGTCGAGGCGGTGCAGGATCTCCTCGTGCAGCCGGCCCCACACACCTGCCCGGGACCAGATCAGGAACCGGCGGTGGGCGGTCGACTTCGATATGCCGAAGCACGGCGGCAGAGCCCGCCAGGCGCAGCCGCTGACCAGGACGTAGATGATCGCCGCGAACAGCGTCTCATCAGGCGTGTCCTGTGTACCGCCGCCCTGCGGCCTCACTCTCGACGGCGGGATCAGCGGCTCCGCAATCTCCCACAGTCCGTCCGGAACAATCCAACTCCACGTACCCCGATGTAGTCGTGGGCCTTCTATGCCTGGCCGGTTCGTGACCTCGGCCATAACGGTCATGTCGGCCCGTTTGATGGGCGGATTAAAGACTGCCAGTGGAGGACTCGTAGGTGGCCCAGGCTGCAGGAATCCGTGGCCGACTGCCGGAGGAGTTCATTCGTGATCGCCCTCTCCGCGGCCAGTCGGCCACTGGCGTTTTCCTCGATGGGGAGGATGACCGTGGCGGCGGACCCACGGAGACAACGTCCAACTCGAGTGCAACCTCGCCAATCCGTGGTCTCGTTAGGCTGCGGTTACTCGAAAACAGCCGGAGGCGTAGGCTTTCTCCTGTGAGAGTTGGCGGCGTCGGCCAACATATACGCCCAGTATGAAACGCCTGCGCATGCCGTACCCAATGCATTCCCAGTGAAGTCGGATTTCCAGGAGTTCATCCGTCTCGATTTTTTCGCGATCCGAATAGGAAGGCGCGATTATGGCAGCAAGTGTGGATCCGGATCGCTCCGAGTGGGATGTCATCGTGCTGGGTGGTGCCGCGGCAGGCGAGAACGCGGCTCAATACGCCACACAGTTCTCGGGTTTGGACGCGGTGCTCGTGGAAGCTGAACTGCTGGGTGGCGAGTGCTCGTACTGGGCCTGCATGCCCAGCAAGGTCCTGCTGCGCCCCGCTGACGTCCTTGGAAACGCGCAGCATGTGCCCGGTGTCGCGTCGCTGTTGACTGATCACGTGTTGGACGTGCCGGCGACACTGGCCCGCCGGGACACCGTCGTGAACGGTCTCGACGACTCCTCGCAGATCGGGTGGGCACTCGGTGCCGGCATCGACGTGGTCCGCGGGTACGGGCGCCTCGACGGAGAGCGCTCGGTGGCGGTGGAGATGGCAGCGGGCGGCACCCGTGTGCTCACCGCGAGGCACGCGGTGGTGATCGACACAGGGTCCTGCACCACGGTGCCGCCGATCGAGGGCATGGCGCAGGTCCGGCCGTGGACCTCCCGCGATGTCACCAACCTGCACGAGGTGCCGCGCCGGGTCGTCGTCCTGGGCGGTGGAGTGGTCGCGTGCGAGGCGGCGACGTGGCTGCGGGCGCTGGGCGTGGCCGAATTGAGCGTTGTATACCGGCGCACCGAGCTGCTCCCGCGAGAGGAATCGTTTGCCGGGCGTATGGTCGGCGACCGGCTCAGGGATGCGGGGGTGCGGCTTCTTCCCGGAAGGTCGATCACCAAGGTGGGACGCGACGACTCGCGGGACACGGGAGTCGGGCTGCCTCATGGCGGAGAGGTAACCGTCTGGCTGGACGACGGCAGTACGCTCGTCGGCGACGAACTGGTGCTTGCCACCGGCCGCACTCCCAACACTCAGGACATCGGCCTGGAGTCGGTTGGATACCCCGACGGCGGTTTCCTCGAGGTGGACGACGAGCAAGCTGTACGGGCGGTGAGCGGGCATTGGCTGTATGCGGTCGGTGATGTCTGCGGACGCGCGTTGCTGACTCATATGGGCAAGTACCAGGCGCGGGTCGCCGGCGAGGTGATCGCTGCTCGTGCCACGGGGCACTCCGTGGCCGGCGCGCAGAGCGGTGCGCGGGGCGCTGCCGACGGGCATCGCGGCAACCCGCAGGTGACGTTCACCGACCCGGAGGTCGGATCAGCCGGTATGACCGAGCGGCAGGCCCGCGAAGCGGGAATCGACGTGGCAACGGTCGAGTACGACATGGCCGCCCTCGCCGGCACGTATGTGATGCGAGATGACTACCTCGGGCGCGCCAAACTCGTCATCGATCGGATGAGCGACACGGTTGTGGGCGCGACGTTCGTCGGTTCGGGAGTCGCGGATCTCGTCCACTCCGCCACGACGGCCATTGTCGCGAGGATCCCGCTTTCCGTGCTGTGGCATGTGGTGCCCAGCTACCCCACCGCCAGCGAGGTCTGGCTACGCCTGTTGGAGACGTACCGGGCTCAGAGCTATGCCTGATGCTCCAGTTGTAGATCGGGACCGTACTCGTTGCGCTGGTCGCTTCGGCAGACATGTGAGCTGCTCATGTGCCTGTCAGGGTCGCCATCGGGGTGCAGTCGCGTGCACCGCAGTTTCAGCTCCTCGCTTCCCGTTCGTGCGGAACGTCGCCGCGGCTGCCCTCGCACCCAGTACAGCCGTCTTCCGGGGGCGGTCGTGCTGCTGTCCGGGCAGGTGCCGCCGTTCCGGAGTGGGCGGTCCGGGCCGCGTCAGCTGTGGTTCAGGGACCACTCGACCTGGTCCTCGTACCAACGAGCGGCACTGACACCGTGCCCCGACGCAGCTTCGGCCTCGTGGTCCGCGTAGCGGCCGACTCGTTCGCTGCCGGTCACGGAGATGGCGGACACGTGCTGCGTGTGCTGCACGGGCACCGAAGTCGTGGCTGCCGACGCCGAGCCGCCGGCTCCGAGAAGGACTCCGCCGGCCAGTGCCGTGGAGGCGAGTGCGATCGAGACGCGCTTCGTCATGCTGCTCATGGTCATTTCCCTTACAAAACTGCCGCGGCTTCGCCGATCCGGCGGGCGCCGCTTCCATGTGAACCGAGATCCGGAAATCCCGGGTCAGTCGGCTTGCCGCAAGGTCATCCGGAGGGGTGCCTCCAGTCGGCGCGTCCGAGGTCCGCCGCGCCGCTTCCTCGCTGTGGCCAGGAGCGGGCGCGGCGGGCCTCCGATCAACCGTCAAAGGCGCAGGAAGACGTAGTTGCTCAGTTGGCGGTGAAGGTGGGGTAGTCGGTGTAGCCCTCGGTGTGACCGGCGTAGTAGGTGTCCCGGTCGCCGTCGGCCAGCGGGTGGCCCTGCGCGAAGCGCTCGACCAGGTCGGGGTTGGCGATGAAAGGCTCGGCGAAGGAGACCGCGTTGACGATCCTGTGGTCGAGGATCTCGTTGCCGAGGGCCTGGGTGAAGCCGAGGTTGGCGACGATGTTGCCCTGGTAGTGGGCGCGGTAGCGGGAGAAGAGGGCGATGCGCTCCTCGATGGTGCCGGGGGTGCCCAGGAGGTGCAGGTAGGCCAGGTTGCTGTCGTTGAGCTTCTTGAGCAGCTGGTCGTAGTCGGCGAGTGTCTCCTCGTCCGCGGTGAACGTGGTTCCGTTGTTCCAGCCCGGGGACATCTTGACGCTGATGCGGTCGCTGCCCCACACGTCACTGACGGCGTCGAGGATGTCGAGGAGGAACTGGGCCCGCTTCTCGCTGCTGCCTCCGTAGGCGTCGGTGCGCTGGTTGAGACGGGGGTTGAGGAACTGCGGGATCAAGTGGGATTGCTGGGCGTGGATTTCCACGCCGTCGAAGCCGGCGCGGCGGGCGTTCTCGGCCGCATGGCGGTAGTCGGCGATGGTGGCGGCGATCTCGGCGGCGGTGTAGGCGCGCGGGGTGACGGTGTCCTTCGGTCCGGAGGGGGTGAAGGACTTCTCGCCGGGGTTGATGGCCGAGGGTCCGGCGGGCAGGCGGCCGCCGAGGTGGTCGGGGTGGGAGGCCGTGCCGAGGTGGCCGAACTGGGAGACGATCCGCCCGCCGGCCTCGTGGACGGCTTCGGTGACCTTCGCCCAGCCGGCGGTCTGCGTGTCGGTGTAGATGCCGGGCGCGTTGATGAAGCCGATCGCGTCGGGGCTGACCCAGGTTCCCTCGGTGACGATCAGGCCGGCGCCGGCGCGCTGCGCGTAGTAGGTCGCGTGCAGGTCGGTGGGGGCCAGCTCGGCGTTCTGAGCGCGGGCGCGGGTCATGGGGGCCATGACGACGCTGTTGGGGAGCTCCAGCGCGCCGAGGCGGACGGGCTGCAGCAGGGGCTGGGTGGTGGTCATGAGCAACTTCCTTGTGCTGAGGGGTGGATGAGGAGGAGAGTGAGGAATGGGCGAGGGCCCGGCTCAGTCCTGTTTGAGGGCGTGGAGGCCGGAGAGTGGGCCACCGAGCTGCATGAGGCGTCCGCCCTCGCGCAAGGAGCCGAGGTCGACGGGGGCGAAGCCGAAGGCGGCGGTGAGGTCCTTGACAGTGGTCTTGGCGTCGGCGTCGTCACCGGCGAGGAACAGCACCTGGCGTCCGGCCTGGTGGCGCGGGTCGGCGGCGATGTACTGGCCGTAGAGGGTGTTGAAGGCCTTGACGACGCGGGCTCCGGGCAGCAGTGAGGCGACGTGTTCGCTGCCGGTCAGCTCGCCCAGGTCGGCGATCTTCATGGGCGGCGGCGGGGAGGCGAACTGGTTGGTGGCGTCGATGACGATGCGCCCGTCGAAGGGTGGCAGGCTGGCCACCGCGTCCGGGATCTGGGGCCAGCCGACTGCGAGCACGACGAGTTCCGCCGCGGCGGCTTCCTCCGGGGTGCAGGCGTGGGCGAGCGGTCCGAGTTCGTCGGCGAGGCCGGCCAGGGAGGCGGGGCCGCGGCTGTTGCTCAATACGACCTGGTGGCCGTGGGCCACGGCGTGGCGCGCGATGGCCTGGGCGACGGTTCCGGCGCCGAGGGTTCCGATCTTCATGGCAGTGCCCTTCGTGGGGTTCAGGGTGCGGGGCTGGTGAGCAGGACGGTTCCGCTCTTGCCGGGGCGGCGGACATGGTCGATGGCCTTCGCGAAGTCGGCGAGGTCGTAGCTGGCGGCGACCTCGAAGAGTTCCGGGGCGGTCGCGGCCAGACGGGCGGCGAAGGCGACGTCCTCGGCCCGTTCCTCAGGCGTGCGGGCGGCCATCCACTGGAAGATGGACGTGCCGCGCACGGTCAGGGCCCGCGGGGTCAGCGCGAGCAGCTCCAGCGGCGTGCTGCCGGAACCGAGCTGTCCGTAGGTGATCAGCGTGCCGCCGTCGGCGAGCAGCCCGGCCAGCTCACCGGTCAGGGATCCGCCCACCGCGTCCAGTACGACCTGGGCACCCCGGCCGCCGGTCGCGTCCTGGACCTGAGTGCGCCAGTGCGCGTCGGCCGTCGAGATGGTCGGCAGTCCGGGGAAGCGCTGCCGCAAGGTCTGCGCCCCCGTGGCGCTGCGTACCAGGTTGACCAGCGGGATGCCGTGCTTGAGTGCTGCGGCGCTGACCAGCTTTCCCACCGACGAACCGGCGGCCGTCTGCACCACCGGACCGGCCTGGCCGTGCTGGGCGTTCTCGACCGCCCGCAGCAAGGAGAGCAGGGTCAGCGGGTTGACCAACATCAAAGCCGCGGTCTCGTCGCTGAGGTCCTCGGGCACCGGCACCACAAGATGGGTCGGCGCCGTGACGAGTTCGCTCCACGCGCCCGGCACCGGGAAGAACGCCACCCGCTGACCGGGCCGCAGATCCTGCACACCCTCGCCGACGGTCTCGATGACGCCCATTCCCTCCACGCCGGGAATCCGTGGCGTGGCGAACCGCTGCCGCGGCCCACCCGGAAGGCCCACCACTCCCGCCAGGTCGCCGGGGTGGATCGGCCGGGACAGCACCCGCACCTGCACCTGCCCGGCCGCGGGCGCAGCAGGGGCCGGCCGCTCGCTCAGGCGTAGTACCTGCCCGGCTTCTCCGTGCTGGTCGTAGGCGATGGCACGCATGACTCTCCCCTTCCACGAACTATTGATGATGGGCATCATTGCAACTTCTGCTATGATGAGAGGCATCATTAAAAATGTCAAATCGAGAGCGACGCGAGAGGACGGCCATGCCGCGGATCACCAAGGAGGACAAGGCCCGCAACCGGCGGAACATTCTCGAAGCGGCGAGCCGCATGTTTCGCTCGCAGGGCATCGACGCGGTCGGCATCGCCGAGTTGATGAAGGAAGCCGGACTCACCCACGGCGGCTTCTACAACCACTTCGCCTCCAAGAACGACCTGGTCGTGGAGGTGTGCGGCGCCTCCTACGCCGCCTCGCTCGGGGGCCTGGCCCGGACGATCGAGGACGGTCCGGGCCAGGCCGGCTCTCCGCTGGAGCGGGTCGTGGCCGGGTATCTGTCCACCGCGCACCGTGACGCCCCGGACGGCGGCTGTCCCTCCGCCTCCCTGGTCACCGACGCCGGACGGCACAGCGAAGCCGTGCAGAGCGCGTACGCCGAAGGCGTCGAGGGTTACCTCACCGGCTTCGCCGCCGAGTTCCTGCGCGAAGCCGAGGAGAAGGGCCACGAGCTCGACCCGGCCGAGGCCCGCCACAGGGCCATCCGCCTGCTCAGCGAAATGGTCGGCGCGCTGATGCTCGCCCGCGCCGTATGCCACGTCGAGCCCGCGCTCTCCGACGAGATCCTGCAGACCGGCCGCAGCCACGCCCTCGACTGATGCGACTCAGGGCCGCTGCGGGACGTGGAGCTGAGGCGTTCGCGATAGACGGCCCCGCCCCGACAGGCGCAGGAATGGACACGCTCTCTACAAGGCTGATCGGCCCGACCTGGTTGAGGGCTTTACTCCTCCGCGCCGTCTTCGTCGAGCTCGATCGCGTCCGGGTCACGCAGCGGACGTAGGCCCTCGCACAGCACACAGGCGTTGAAGCTGTAGCGGCCCAGAACAAACAGGGTTTTTGCCAACGGCTGTAACGATGTTCCTCACGGCCGAGCTGGGCCCCTGAGCGCGGTTCACGGGATCCGATTGGGCCGCGGCTGCGTCGGCAGTGCTCTGACCGGGGAGCTGGGCTGCGACAGCGCACCGCGTAGTTGCCGGTTCTCCACGGTCAGTTGGTTGACGGCGCGGACGAGGTGATCGATGTCGGTCTGCAACTGCGACAGCTCCTTGGCGTCCTTGACGCGGAGTTCCTTCAGCGTGACGATCTGCTTGCGTAGACGGATCTCGGAGTCTGGCGTCTTACCGTGCGCCCTGACCTGCGCATAGAAATCGTTCTTGAGGTCCGGGTGCCGCTGGGTCAGCGCGTTGCGGGGTACGCCGGCTTCCTCGGCCAGGGCGACGATCGTCCATGCGCCGTTGGAGCGCAGTGGGGCCCCTTGCAGGATGCGGCCGATGGCCGCACGGATACGGTCGCGTTCGTCGGGTGCGGGGCTCATGCGGTGCTGTCCTGGAGTGTGGTCCGGGTTCGGTAGTGGGCGTCGGCAAGGTCGCGTAGGCGCCCGGCGTTGCTGCGCAGCCGCTCGCCCAGCGGGCCGGGGACCTGGGCTGCCCGCTGATCGAGCACGGTGGCACGGCGCCGGACACCGGCGGCGTGCTGATCGGTGCGGGCGATGTTCGCGCAGGTGGAAACGCACCGGTCGAGACTGGAGGTGTCCTTGGTGCCGCGGTGGCACAGGGCCTTGTCGCGCTTGTAGACACACATCAGCAGCGTGTTGGGATTGTCGTAGACGGCCAGTTGAGGGTTGGCGCGGATCTGGCGGGCTTGCCGGGCGGTGACGATGTTGCCGGTGTACTGCGGAGCGGTGGCGGCGGCCTTGATCGCTGTGCGGGCAGCGGGTCCGGAAATGCCGATGCCGTCCTTGAGGTCGGCGTTCAGGTCGGCGACGGTGTCGATGGTCGCGCGGGCCGTCTCGACGTCGAGGAGGTCGTGGATGCCGTCCCGGCTGCGCGCGGCGTAGCCGGCGGATACCGAAGTCCGCAGATGGCCATACTGAATTGCGAGAGCGACCAGCCCACCGGGCCGACGGGCGATATGCCACGCCAAGCTCCTGCGGAACCGCTCAGTACCGATCTTCCCGTGCGGATCAGACGGGATGACCTCATGGGCTAGCCCATGGGCAGTGGCCTCGTCGTTGGCCCAGGTGACGAAGTCCTCCACCCGGATACCCAGCGTGTGGACGGTGAGGGAGCCGGTGCCGGCGCGGGTGCCACGCAGGTCGTGGGCGTGGTGGTCGAACAGCAGGAAGCGGTCGGCCGGGGATGCGGCCGGTGGGGTTCATGTACGGGTGTGGGCCTGGCCGTGGTCGGCGTGGCGGGCGCTGGGGGCCGGAGTGCCTTCGTCTTGCGTGCGGTGGTCTTCCCGATGCGGGTGCGGAGCGCCGTAGGGGGCGCGATCCGGGATCCCGGTCGGCCGGGGTGCCTCTATGTCTTTCGTCAAGCGAGGCGTGGGGTTCTGGGTTCGTAGAAGGTGCCGTTGCGGAGCATCGCGAACAGCACGCTGATGCGGTGGCGGGCGAGGCGGAGGAGGGCCTGCGTGGGGGTCTTCCCTCGGGCCCGGGATTTGTCGTAGTAGGTGCGGGAGGCGGGATCGTGCAAGGCGGCAAACGCGGACAGGAACATCGCGCGCTTGAGCTGCCGGTTGCCGCTTTCGTGCCGGCCAGGGCGTTGGCGTCGTATGCGCGCATCCACGTTATGCAGACCTGCCGCCTGCGAACGGCCGGGCATTGCGCCCGGCCGGGCGGTAGTCGGACCTCTCACTCATCAGCGTCTCCAACGGCGCCTACCGGGCCCGGTGACCACCCCCCAGGTCATGCCTTCGACAGGGGGGAACAGCCATGCCGGGCCATAACGGGGGGGGCGGCCGTGCTGCTGTCCGGGCAGGTGCCGCCGTTCCGGAGTGGGCGGTCCGGGCCGCGTCAGCTGTGGTTCAGGGACCACTCGACCTGGTCCTCGTACCAACGAGCGGCACTGACACCGTGCCCCGACGCCGCAGCCTCGACCTGGTCCTCGTACCAACGAGCGGCACTGACACCGTGCCCTGACGCCGCAGCCTCGACCTGGTCCTCGTACCAACGAGCGGCACTGACACCGTGCCCTGACGCCGCAGCCTCGACCTGGTCCTCGTACCAACGAGCGGCACTGACACCGTGCCCCGACGCAGCTTCGGCCTCGTGGTCCGCGTAGCGGCCGACTCGTTCGCTGCCGGTCACGGAGATGGCGGACACGTGCTGCGTGTGCTGCACGGGCACCGAAGTCGTGGCTGCCGACGCCGAGCCGCCGGCTCCGAGAAGGACTCCGCCGGCCAGTGCCGTGGAGGCGAGTGCGATCGAGACGCGCTTCGTCATGCTGCTCATGGTCATTTCCCTTACAAAACTGCCGCGGCTTCGCCGATCCGGCGGGCGCCGCTTCCATGTGAACCGAGATCCGGAAATCCCGGGTCAGTCGGCTTGCCGCAAGGTCATCCGGAGGGGTGCCTCACATTCGGCTCTGCCACCGTACCCGAGGGGTGCCTCATGTTTGCGGTGAGGCTCATCACAGCACGTCAGAGGGGCGAGATTGCGATCGGAAACATCGCAACAATCCAATTGGAGGGGTGCCTCATGTTACTGTCGAGCCATGAGCCACCACGCCCCGTCCCTGAGCGAGTCACCGGCGAAACCTCTGCGCCGTGACGCGCAGCGCAACAGGGACGCGATCGTGGCCGCAGCCCGCACAGCCTTCTCCGAGCAGGGCCTCGGGGCGTCCCTGGAGGGCGTCGCCCGCGAGGCCGGTGTGGCGATCGGTACGCTCTACCGCCACTTCCCCACCCGTCTTGCCCTGGTCGAAACGCTTTTCAACGCGAAGTACACGGAGCTACTCGTCGCCGCGGAAGAAGCTGCGGCCATGGACGACGCCTGGGAGGGGTTCTGCCGCTCTATGGAGAAACTCTGCCAGCTGCAGGCCTGCGACCGTGCCTTCAACGACCTGGTCTCGGCACGGTTGCCCCTTCATGCGGCCGGCCGCGAGATGCATGACCGCACCAAGGAACTCTGCAGCCAGATCATGCGCAAGGCCCAGGAACAGGGTGTCCTGCGCGGCGACGTCACCGCGCAGGACATCGCTTTCGTGATCTGGTCCCAGGCCGGGATCATCCGGGCCACCCGCACCATCGCCCCCCAAGCCTGGCGCCGCCACCTCCACCTGATGCTCGACGCCTTCCGCACCGAGGGCGCCCACGAACTGCCCGAACCTCCCCTGACCAGCGAGCAGGTCGACCAGACCCTCACCACTCTCGAGTGCAACGAGGAGGACTGCCGCGAGCAGCGGGCCTGACCCGTGCTGTCACACGCCGCCCGCACCTCACGGGGTGAGCGCGTCTTCCGCGAGCACGTCTTCCGCATCGCCGGCCTCCCCCGGCGGACCCGGCGCGTTCACCGCGGGCCGTGAGCCGGCCGGCCGGCTGTTCGCCTGCGGGCCTCTCGGTGAGACGGGGCCGAGTCCGCCGGCCCCCTCCGAGGGCACGGGCCGTGGCAGGATGCCGACACGGTTCTGATCCGAAAGGGCGATGCCGCGTAGGCGTCCCACGGCCGTCCGCGTTGAGCGGTAGCAGCCGCCCAGGCACATGCCGGTCGGTCGACTCCCGGGTGTATCGGCTCGGACTCGGACGGCGGTACGCCGTGTTGAGGCCCAGCACCTCCGGCCGGACGCGGTTGCCAATGCCCTCAGCCGGTTCGAGTGGGCATTCAAGCAGCCGGGACGACAACTGACCGGCCCCGGCGAGAGAGAGTCCCGGCATCGAGATCGAGGACGGCCGGCACCGGGCCAGTTCCCGTGAGGTGGATCACAGCCGGATGAGGCGCAGCAGGACTACGGCACCCGCTCCGCACCCACCGCTCGCGCAGTTATCGGGGGCACGCCGTACGCAGCAGTTCACGGATCAATTCGGCTTTGGTCCAGCCGAATCCCGGTCGCCAGGCGGCACCCTCAGTGAGTCTGCTCCTCGGACGACGGCGCTACGAATGCTCAGCGATTCCCAGCGTGTCGTTGGGGCGCCGCACTCAGCGCTAGGACGCCGCCGAGGAGCTGCCAGGGATATGGGCAGGATGACGCGTGGCGTGGCGGGGCTGTCAGTTCACGGGCGGGGCAGGACGGCGAGGGCAGTGTCGGCTATGTCCGTCAGCGTCTCTTCGTTCGCTCCGGCCTTGCCCAGTGCTTCAATGCCGCGCAGTACGGCGAGCACCAGCGCGGCCAGCTTTCCCGGATCCGCGTCCGCGGCAATATCGCCGTTGCGCTGGCAGGCCGCGATGTCGCCCTCCAGTAGCGCGCGCAGCGCCTCGATGGTCGAGTGCGCCCGCTTGGCCACCGTCTTGTCGTGTTCGGCTAGCTCGGCGGCGCCCTTGGCCAGCAGGCATCCGCGGTGGGCGGTGTCTGCGGCGGTGGCCGCCGCCACCGCGTGAACGTGGTCGGACAGCCGCGCGTAGGCGTCCGCGTCGTGGCCGCGCAGCTGCAGGCCCACAGCGTCGACGACGGAGCCGCAGTAGTCGTCGAACACGCGGTGGAACAGCTCCTGCTTTCCGCCGAACGCGCCGTACAGGCTGCCTTTGCCGAGCCCCGTTGCCTCGGCGATGTCTTCCATGCGCGTGGCGGCGTACCCGCCCGCCCAGAACCGCTCCCGGGCGGTGTCCAGTACCTGCTGCTCGTCGAATTTCCGAGGTCGTGCCATGGGGACAAGCCTACGCGTTCTTGACTGGTTCGTCCATAACGGTTAGTGTTGTGGACGAACCAGTCAAGAACTGAGGAGTGGGCGCGTCATGACGGATGTACTCGCGGGCAAGGTGGCGGTGGTCACGGGGGCCAACAGCGGCATCGGGCTCGCCATCGCCAGGCGGTTCGCCGAGGAAGGGGCACGGGTGTTTCTCACCGGCCGCCGCCAGGAGCCGCTCGACGCGGCCGTCGCCGAGATCGGCCCGGCGGCCACCGGAGTGAGGGCCGACGTGTCGGTGCAGGCGGACCTCGATCACCTCTACTCGGTCGTGCGCGAGGAGGCGGGGCGCATCGACGTGCTGGTCGCCAACGCCGGCAGCGCTGTTCCCGAGCGTCTCGGCGAGATCACCGAGGAAGCCATCGACGCCACCTTCGGCACGAACGTGAAGGGCACGATCTTCACCGTGCAGAAGGCGCTGCCTCTGCTGTCGGAGGGCGCCTCGATCGTAGTGACAGGATCGACCAGCACCCTCCGCCCCGGACCGGGCCTGGAAATCTACGGCGCGTCGAAGGCAGCAGTACGCAACCTGGTGCGCAGCTGGGCGCTCAGCGCGCGGGACCGGAAGTTCCGGGTGAACGTGCTGAGCCCCGGCCCGACCGAGACCCCGGGACTGGTCGGCGCCGTAGGCCCGGACCTCCGCCGGCTCGCCTCGGAGGTGCCGCTCGGCAGGATCGGCCGCCCGGACGAGATCGCCGCCGTGGCGACGTTCCTGGCCTCGGACGCCTCCAGCTTCGTCAACGGCGTCGACTGGTTTGTCGACGGAGGCCAGGCCCAGGTCTGACCGCGCCCCCTCATCCGCAGGGTATACCTCGCACCCGGCTCGCCGGGCAGCTCTGCCCTCGGGCCTGGCCGCTTGCCAGCGTTCCCGTGCTGACCAGGTGGGAGGATTGGCGGCCGCACTCGGTGCGGCCCGACCGTGGGCGGGGCGTCGCGGCCCCAGCGGCCTTGCCTACGGCGAACGCCGGCCCGAGACCGGCTCGACGGGCGGTCCCGGCAACGCGAGCGGGATCTTCCTCTTGGGGCGCCCGGGACCCGGCCGCCCGCGGGGGCGGCCACCGTAGGTGGACCCGGCGGCACCTGCAGAGGCAGCCACCGGGCAAGGCGGCACAGCGAACATGGCCGACCGGGGAATACCAGCGCGAGAGCGCACTGCAGACCCCACCCCCTACCAACAGTCATGTGAAACGACATTGACGTCGCATGTTCTCCAGAAAGGTTTTGATCATGACTACCCGAGACGTCGTCGAGAAATTCTTCGGCTTGCTGGTAGGTGGAGACCCGGACAAAATCGCAGAGGTATTCGCCGACGACATCGACTGGTACGTTCCCGGGTCGGGGTCGCTGCCCTGGACCGGGCCGCGCACCAAGCGCAGCGAGGTAGCCGACTATTTCAGGACGCTGGGGGCGAACATCGTGCCCGAGAAGAACGTTGATGATATTGAGGCGCTCCTCGTCGACGGTGACCACGCGGTCATGCTGGGACGGTTCACCCGAGTCGCGAAGGGCACCGGTCGGACGTTCATGACGCCCATCGCAATGCACCTTCAGGTGGCAGGCGGCAAGATCGTCAAGCTGCATCTATATGAGGACACCCTCGCGGTAGCCAAGGCATACGCCGAGTGAGCGGCCTCGGTCGTACGGGGATGAGCGCGGGGCGTGCGCCTGGGCGCGCGTGAATTCGGTGCGGCGGGTAGCGTGAAGGCGCGAGGCGCTCAGCGATCGCCCGGCACATGGTGCGCCTTCCCCGGGTACCGCCTCGACTTACCGACCAATCGAGTTGACGGCACCGCTGGCCTCATGCGGGCTGACGCCCACGTTCTCCGGATGAGTCAGACCGCATGGGGCTGCGGCACTTCGCGTCGATTCGATCGAGAGGGGCATGCGATGCCTTTCATCACCACCAGGGACAATACCGAGATCTTCTACAAGGACTGGGGTACCGGACAGCCCGTGGTCTTCAGCCATGGCTGGCCGCTGAACGCCGACGCCTGGGACCCCCAGGCCCAATTGATGGCCGACAACGGATTCCGCGCCATCGCCCACGACCGCCGCGGCCACGGGCGCTCCGGGCAGACCTGGAACGGCAACGACCTGGACACCTACGCCGATGACCTGGCGCAGCTGATCGAAGCCCTCGACCTGCGTGATGTCATTCTTGTCGGGCACTCCACCGGGGGTGGCGAGGTTACGCGCTATGTCGGCCGCCACGGCAGCGGCCGGGTCGCCAAAGCGGTCCTGCTCAGCGCGATTCCGCCGCTGATGCTCAAGACAGATTCCAACCCTGAGGGGCTGCCGCGGGAGGTGTTCGACGAGATCCGCAAGGGCGTGGCGACCGACCGTTCGCAGTTCTACCAGGACCTGAGTGCCCCCTTCTACGGCGCGAACCGCGAGGGTCACCAGGTGTCTCAGGGTACGCGTGACGCGTTCTGGCTGTGGTCGCTGCAGGTGGGGATCAAGGGTTCCTACGACTGCATCAAGGCATTCTCGGAGACCGATCTGACTGAGGACCTGCAGCGCTTCGACTTCCCTACGCTCATCGCGCACGGTGACGACGACCAGATCGTGCCCATCGTCGCGGCCGGTGAGAAGTCCTCGAAGATCGTCAAGGACAACACGTTCAAGGTGTACCCTGGGGCCCCGCACGGCCTGTCAATGGTCGCTCCGTTCAAGGACGTCTTCGACGCCGACTTGCTGGCCTTCGCCCGCGGCTGAACGTACGAGACCCCGGGCGCCAGCCGGGCCCCAGATGACACCGTGAGCGCAGGCCCGCCGCGGGTGTCGTGTGCGGTGCCGGACGGCGGCCGGGGTCCCGTTCAGGGGCGCGGTGGAATCCCGGTCTGACGCCCAGTAGCCCCACGATTGCCGCTGTTTCGACGGACATTGACACCAAGCGTCCGATGCAGGGGTGGAAGTCGGCGGTAGCCGTCGAGCCACCGATGCTGTACGCGGCGGCCCGCACAGCGCGCCGGGTGAGGATCTGGGCGCTCAGCAGGGGCCGCCCAGATGACCAGGAATCGCAGATCGGCAAGGAATCCCGCGGCGCCGCGGAGAAGTGCGTCACTAATGATTGGGTGCGGTCCGCGCTCTCACGGAATCCAGCACAGTGCTGGGCGGCCAACTCGACCTCGCGGTAGGAAGCCACGACTCGCGCGATCCCATTTATCGGTTCTGCCGCGTTGCCCTCCCTGCAGGTCAGGTCTAGCGTGAGGAAGGTGGCAACCGGCGCCATCTGCCGCGAGGCACCACGCCGCCGAGGGAAAATGGTTCCCGAGCCTCCACGGCGACCGTCCTGACCATGGTCGTGTCTAGCCAGGTTTTATACGGGCGGATTTGACGCGGTTCTGCGCCCACGGGCGCCCGGAGGTCGATGTGCTTCCCACGCGACACAAGACAGCAACGATCAAGGGCCAAGAAGTCTTCTACCGCGAGGCCGGACCCAGCGACGCACCGGTCGTGCTGCTGCTGCACGGATTCCCGAGCAGCTCGCACATGTTCCGCCATCTTGCCCCCGCGCTGGCCGATGACTATCACGTGATTGCCACCGACCACATCGGATATGGCCACTCCGCCATGCCCAAGGTGGACGCATTCGACTACACCTTCGACAACCTCGCCGGCATCACCGCCGGACTGCTCAACCACCTAGGCATGAACCGCTTCGCCATGTATGTGCACGACTACGGAGCACCGATCGGCTGGCGCCTTGCGCTCGACCCTTCCTTCGACGTCAGCGCGATCATCTCGCAGAGCGGCAACGCCTACATGGAAGGCTTCGTCAAGCCCTTCTGGGACGATCTGTTCGCGTACGCCACCAATCCAGGCCGCGACACGGAGCCGGGCGCGCGGGCCAAGTTCAGCCCGAGTACGACCCGTTGGCAGTACGAGAACGGCGCCACCGACACCAGCCTGGTCAGCCCCGACACCTGGACTCTCGATCAGCTCCTGCTGGAGCGGCCGGGCAACGACGAGATCCAGCTGGCGCTGTTCCGCGACTACCCGACGAACATCGAGGGGTACCCGAAGCTGCAGGAGTACTTCCGTACCAGCCAGGTGCCCCTGCTCGCGGTATGGGGCCAGGGGGACGAGATCTTCGGGCCGGACGGCGCGCGGACGTTCTCCCGTGACCTGCCAGAGGCGGAAGTCCACCTGCTGCCTGCCGGACACTTCGCCCTGGAGACGCACCTGGACGCCATCAGCGGATACATCCACGGGTTCCTCGGACGCGTCCTGACCTGAAGCGTGTCGAGACCCGCACACCTCCCGCCGATCTCCGGCCAAATGTGATGTGTGCATGACGGATAGAATGTGCTGATCACGGCCCGGTTCAGGCGGCCGATGCCGGGCTGGCCGTCGCAGGCTCTTTCGGCGTCAGGCAGTTGATACCACGGGCTTCCCAGTCGGAGCGGCGTGGGAGGCGCCACAAGAGAGGTGGCGTGGTGGCCACGTTGACAGCAGTGAATATCGGAATGCCGAAAGACGTCCCCTGGCACGGAAAGACCGTGCACACCGGCGTCTACAAGCAGACCGTTGCCGGACCTCGGATGGTGCGGCGGCTGAACATCGACGGGGACGGCCAGGGAGATCTAGGCGGGCACGGCGGTGAGCAGCGGGCGGTGCTGGTCTACCAGACCGACTCCTACCGCTTCTGGGCGAACGAGCTGGGCCGCGACGACCTCACTCCCGGGCAGTTCGGCGAGAACTTCACCGTGGATGGGTTGCCCGACGATGAGGTCTGCATCGGGGACCGCTACCGCATCGGGGAAGCCCTGTTCGAGGTCACTCAACCCCGGGTGACCTGCTACCGGGTGGGCCTGCGCATGGGTGAGCCACAGATGGCCGCACTGCTCGTGGCCCACCACCGCCCCGGCTTCTACCTCCGCGTCATTGAGGAAGGCGAGGTCGAGGCGGGGCAAAAGATCGTCAAGGTCTCCACCGGCCCGGAGGCGATGACCGTCGAAGAGATCGACCGGGTGCTCTACCTGCCCGGACACACCCGTGAGCAGGTCGAACGGGCCCTGCGGATCCCCGCGCTCAGCCCCGGCTGGCAGGGTTCCATGCGCACCTTGCTGGACCAGGCCGACGGCGAAGGTGGTGCTTCCTCGGGCAGCGCCGGACTGAACACCGCGGCCACCGCACCGCCACCTGCCTGGCCGGGCTTCCGCCCGCTGACTGTCACGCATATCCCGTCCGAGAGCCGCAGCGTGTTCTCTCTGCACCTGGCCGCCGCAGACGGCTCGGCGCTGCCGGCCGCGCTGCCGGGCCAGTTCCTCACCGTCAAAGTCCAGCCCGCGGGCGGCGTGCCACCCCTGATCCGCAGCTACTCCCTGTCCGGCGAGCCAGGCACTGGCGCGTACCGGATCAGCGTGAAGGTCGAACCGCACGGCGCCGCCAGTAACGAGCTGCGTGCCCACATCCGGGTCGGCGACCAACTGGATGCCGCCGCGCCCCGCGGCACCTTCTGCCTGACCGGGGGCGACAACCCGGTGGTACTGCTGTCGGCCGGGGTCGGTGTCACCCCCGTCCTGGCCATGCTGCACACCCTCGCCCATGACCGCTCCACCCGCCAGGTGTGGTGGCTGCATGGAGCCCGTGACGGCAGCGAGCACCCCTTCGCCCAGGAAAGTCGCGACCTGATCGCCACCCTGCCCAACGCCCGGTCGACCGTCTACTACAGCAGGCCCGCTTCCAACGACCACCTTGGCGTGGACTACGACGAAGCGGGCCGTCTCTCGGCCGGGCCTGTCCGCCGGCTCGGCCTACCCACCGACGCCGACGCGTACCTGTGCGGCCCCACCGCATTCATGGACAGCCTCACTGCCGCGCTCGTGGACTGCGGTCTCGACGCCTCCCGCGTCCACACCGAGATCTTCGGCGCGGGCCCCGCCATCACCCCCGGGATCAAGGGCTCGGCAACCGGGCCCGCGCCTCACCAGCCCGCGGGCCCGCCCGGCAGCGGACCCGAGGTCGCCTTCGCCCGCAGCGGACTCACCGTCCCCTGGAACGACGCCCAGGAGTCCCTGCTCGAACTCGCCGAAGTCTGCGACGTCCCCGTCCAGTGGTCCTGCCGCACCGGGGTCTGCCACACCTGCGAACTCGCCCTCATGTCCGGCACCGTCAACTACTCACCCGACCCCGTCGAACCCCCCGCCGAGGGCAACATCCTCATCTGCTGCTCCAAACCCGTAGGAGGGATTGTCCTGGACCTCTGAGACGACGGCCCCGCCACGCCTGGGCCCTTGCCGAAATGGCCCAACCGGGTGGCAGTGCGCCACGTGACGGCAACCACCTGCCACCTGCCTCCGAGTCCATCGGCGTCCTCATCTATGCCCAGACCTGGCACTGGACCGACCCGCACAAGTCCGTCCCGGAAGCCCTCCGAGTACTGCACCCCGGCGGCGCACTCGCCCTCTGGTGGAACGACTCGGACAGCACGGTCCTCTGGATAGCCGACCAAGACGCCCGCCTGCGCCACCTCTTCGGCACCGAGGACAGCGAACCCGACCCCATGGCCCGATTCCGCAAACTGCCGCCCGAACTCAGCTTCTGACAGGCACCTCGAGCCCACAGCGCGAGAGCCCCTCCGGCAGGTTCAGCGCGGGCGCTGCGAAGCGCGCCTGTCCTCCTAGCCGACCTACCAGCGCATGTCGAGGGCGTCGAGTTCGGTGCGGCGTTCGGGGGTGAGTTTGTCTGCCCGCCTACGTGTGTTGGCGAGGAACATGCCGAGGGCGACTGGCACGCTGTCTCCCTCAAGTGCCGCGCTGTGCGCGCCGCGTCCGGCCTCGTCCAAGGGCACTAGCTCGATGTGTTTCCTGGGTACGTTCAGGTGCCCCTCCCGACTGTGGAACTGACGGGCAGCCGCCAGGTTGAGCATCCACTTGTCGTCCCGGGTGCGGCGTACCGGCCGCTCGTCCTCGCCCGCTGCCTCCAGGCCGAGGACGTGTCCCAGCAGCCACTGCTGCGCCGCCCCGAGGTTGTCCCACCCCAACCGCTGTACCTGCACGCACACGCCGAGGTCTTCGCCCTGCACGACCGGAACACCCGCCTCGCGGGGGAGTGTGCCGCCGGCATCGATATGGCTTTTGGCTGTAGGAAGGGGCTTGGGTTCGCGGGGGCGTAGCAGACGTGGATCTATTGTCTGGCCTGGGGTGTTGGGGTTCACTGGGTCGGTTGGCCTGGCTCGGGATGCTTCAGGATTCGTGAGGGTGGAGCGGTATCCAGGATGAGAGGGAGAGAGCTAAACGGGGCTGGGGGAGGGGTGGTGGGTGTGGCGTTGCGGGTGGTGGGTTCCTTGTCCTTCCCGGAGGCCGACCGGGCTTCGGGGTATCTGGGGCTTTGGAGGGGGAGTTGGTGGACCGGTTCGTGTTGGCGGGGGTGGGAGCGGGGTTCATGGACCGGTCGGGAGCGGATGAGCGTGTGACGCTCACGCAGTTCGCAGTGGTCCCCTGCAGGCTGGAGGGCTGGTCTCCTCGACGTGCAGCGGATGCATGACGCTTTGCGTGCGTTCTTCACCCGGGAGGGTGGTGCGTAGGCGTGGGGGAGCAGTTGGCTGGCAGGGGACATGATCGTCGCTTTCAGCCTGGCCCGAGCGAGGGGCCGGTTCCGGGCGTCTTATCCGACCTGCCGGCGTTGCCGGGGAACCTTCTTCGCGACGACTCCCTTTTCTTGTTCGATCTCGAATCAACAACACCGCGTTGTTCAGAGCCCGGTCGGGGGCCACCGAAAGGACACGCGATGTTGCTGCATCACATCGCCTTTGCACGCATCGACTTCACCATGGAGTCCCTCGAGGGCGCCCGCGCCCGTGTCGGAGAGCTCACCGACTTCTCCCGGCTGCTGACTCCATGCAGGCGCTGCTGGAGTCACTGGCCCGTGCCTGCCACCGGACACCCCCAGGTTCTCTTCCAGCTCCACCCCGGTCCCACCGTCCGGCAGGCCCTCCAGGGCCGTGCCGTTGCCCACGACGACGATGCGGGCGGCCGGTTCGTCCTGCTTGGCCAACCGACCCCAACAGGGCCAGCAGCTCAGGGATCCGGTCGCCCATGGTCAGCACGGCGACACCCACACGGGGCCGGGTCACGACCACCACATCCTCACGGCCGGCGATCAGGTGAACGGCGAGCGTACTCCAACCAAACCGAACCGCCGCCCCAGCGAGAAAGGCCCTGGCTTCCGGCCATTTTGTGCGGTGCGACGACCATGGCGACCTGGCCTTTCACCTCCTCGAGACTAGTCGGATTCACACCTATTCGAACTGATTGGAAATCTTCACGAGTCGCCACAGCCCCCATGACCTGCACACATGGCATTCACTCCATGCATACAGGTCGGGCACGTCTCAAACACGGTCAGTCAAGTGGCCTTGCCCCGTTGCTTAGGCGAAGCTGCTCCCGGCCCACAAGGCCCCCGACCCTCCTGAAGGAGCCCTCATGCGCACGAACATGCGCTTCGCCGCCACCGCAGCCACCGCCACCGCCCTGATCGGCGGAGCACTCATCGCGACCTCGGTCACCGCCACCGCGGCGCCCGCCAGTCTGTACGCACCCTCGGCACTGGTCCTGACCGTCTCCCAGCCCGGCGGATCGACCGACACCGCAGCTCGTGCCGTCACACTGAGCTGCATGCCCGGCGCGAGCGGCACCCATCCCAACCCCGCCGCGGCCTGCACCGACCTGCGCGCCGCCGACGGCCGGCCTGACTCCCTGCTGTCCACCACGCCCGGCCAGGCCTGCACGAGACTGTGGTCCCCCATCACCGTCACGGTCGACGGCGTCTGGCAGGGCACCCGCACCTCCTGGAAACACACCTTTGCGAACTCCTGCGAAATGAACGACACCGTCGGGCAGAGCAGCCTCCTCAACTTCTGACCTCAGCGGCACCCCTTGGGGCCGGGCAAACGGCCCCCAAGGACGGACGCCCCCGGTTCGTGCCCCGTGGGCGCAGATCCCCGTGGATGAGTAGCCTTTGCCTGCCACGCACCAGGTTCCCCGCGTGGCAGGCAAAGGCATATCCACGGCACAGCCGGACGCACGGGTCGAACGGGGCAACCGGACGCGGCAGGCGGTGCTGAGCCCAACAGTCGAGATCGTGTCCGTGGAGGGGCTGCAGGCGCTGCCTCGGGCGGAGCTCGAGGTGCCGTCCCTCGTCCAGCAGCTCTCCGGCCACCGAGACCTCGCTGGGCTCCGCACGCGGGGAACCGGCGACCTTCAGCATGTCCGGCCACTGCGTGATCACCTTGTTCAGGTTCACGCGGTTACGGGCCAGATCATTCCTGGATGCGCAGGGGATCTGCCGGCTGTGCCGCAGGCAGGCCACCCTCCTCCACCGCGATGACCAGGCCGCATCCTGGGAGGAGGTCCGTACGGGCGGGCAGCAGCTCTACATCACCGGCCTCTTCCGCAGCTCCGTTTTCACCCCCCGACGCCTCCCGCCACGCCCGCACCCGATCCCGCCCACCAGCAGCTGGTTCTGTTCGACATGGCCCGCAGCCTGCACCACCGCGGAGGCGCGGAACGTCTGGCGGACCGCGCCCAGCCGCATCTGGCGGCCTGGGCGGGCCAGTTCACCGACCGGCAGGCGGCCCGTCTGGGATGGCGCCGGGATCTGACCAGGCAGGCCCATATCGGCGTCAACTTCCTCCTCGGTCTCCTTGACGCTTCCGGAGTGAGGCTGAGCGCCACCGATGCCGCACTGCTGAAGAAGATCCCCTACCTGCCCCACGCCCACGTCACCGACATCCTTGAGGAAGCCGGCCTGCTGGCGCGAACAGAACATGCATGCGCCATGACGGCCTGGGCACAGAGGCGCATCGCCCACCTCCCCAAGGCGATGCAGGCCCAGGTAGAAGTGTGGCTGGCAGTGATGCGCGACGGCACGACCCGCACACCGCGGCAGCGGCCACGCACAGAGACGACGATCCGACTGCACCTGGCCGGTGCGCTGCCCGCCCTCACCCACTGGGCACAGGACGGCATCACCCCTCGTCACCACCGAAAGTGAGACAGGGCCGTTGATTGGACAGTCCCTCCTGTGACGCCCGAACCTCCTCCACGGTCCCGTAGGGCCGTGGAGGAGGAGCACGGTGCTCAGTGGGTGAACGCGGCCGAGATGATACGTCTGACGACCTTGTTCATCTCGCTGCCCTTGGCATCCGTGGAGTTGACCGAGTAGACGAGGGTGCGGCTCAGGTCGCGGACCCCGAGTACGGCGGTGTTGTATCCGTAGAGGCCGCCGGTCTTGCCCCAGCCCACCGTGCCGTCCTGCAAGGTGAAGCGCGTCAGGCCGGCGCTGTACATGGCGGGCTGGTCACTGCCGTACAGGGGTATGCCCTGCGGGACCGTGAACATCTCCTTCAGTTGGGCCTTAGGCACCACTTGGCCGCGGAACAATGCGTGCAGGAAGCGTTCCAGATCTGCTGTCGTGGAGATGAGGTTGCCCGTGGCCCAGACGTCCGTGACATTCCACTGGGTGACATCGCGCAGTTCGGTCGTCCCGTCGGAGCTCTTGACGGCTTGGTAACCGTGGTTGTGCGGGCCGTGGATGCGCGGGTCGGTGCCGGGGAATGAGGTGTGGCGCAGGCCGAGCGGACGCAAGATGCGTTGGGAGACCTGCTGCTCGTACGAGCCACCGGTCGTCGTCTCGATCAGCAGACCCAGCAGCGTGTAGTTGACGCCGACGTAATGCTGCTGGGTGCCGGGGGCGAATTCGCGGGACTTGGCAGCCGAGGCTGCCACCAGCTGCCGTGGGGTGACGGTGCCGAAGCGGTGCTCGTACGCCTCGGCGAAGGGCTTGTCGTCGTGGGCTTCCTGAAGTCCGCTGGTGTGGTTGAGGAGTTGACGGACGCTAATGGGGGGGCTATCGGGCAGCAGGCCCGGCAGGTAGTCCTGGACGGACGCAGCGAGGTCGATCCGGTGCTCGGCGGCGAGCTGGAGTACGACAGCCGCCGTGAAAACCTTGGTCGTGGAACCGGCACGGAAGCGACCCTGTTCCAGTGCCTTGTGCCCGCTGCCGATCTCGGCGACGCCACTGGAGCCGCGCCAACTGCCGTCCGTTCCGGCGACTCGGACGAGGGCCGCGGTGGCGTCAGCGTCCGGCAGGCCGGCGATCGCCGCCCGCAGCGCCTTGGCGTCGGGGCGTGGAGCCGAAGCGGTGAGGGAGGGCGAAGCAGCGAAGACCGGTGAGGCGGCGACCGGGCCGGCCGCGATGGCGAGCACGAGTGAGGTGGCCAGCGCGGTGCGGGTACGGACGGTCATGGTGAGGCTCCAGGGATAGGAGTCGACCTCGCGGTGTGCGAGTAGCTCCCATCCTGGCGCTCACGCAGTACGGTCGGATCGTCGGAAGGGACTGTGCACACCCGGGCAATCACGCAGGCCAACTCAGCGATGGGTAAGGGTAGGTGTCAGGGCGTTCCCCTACGGGGGCAGCAGATCCTGGCCAAGGACGAACGCCTCGCCCGCACCAGGAACGCCGCAACCTCGCGATCATTGAGTCCGCTCTGTCCGCCGGCGCACAGCGCCCGCTCCATCCCCGAGGACGCTCATGAGCGCCGAACCCGTTCGCTTCGACGCCGCCACCGCCGCCGCGCAGATCCACCAACAGAGCCTCAGCTTCCCTCCACCGGAAACCGCGCCTGCTCCAAGGCTTCCCACCCAGCAGACCGACGGCCGCCACGCCGAGCCCTCCGCAGGCTTCATGCCGACCTCATTGACCGACCGCGGCAACGCCAAGCTGTTCGCCCGCCTCCACAGCGATCAGTTCCGCTACGTCATCGGCATGGGCTGGCACTCCTGGGACACCTACCGCTGGAGACTCACAGGCGGCGACGAAGCAGCCGTATGGGCCGCCGGGGAAATGGCCGAACAACTCCCCAGCCACGACCCGACCGGAGCGTTCAGCAACCGCGAACTCGCCTCCCACCGACGCCACTCCCTATCCTCCTCCGGCGTCAAAGCCCTCCTCTACCAGGCGCAGGCCGCCCCAGCCCTGCGCCTGGACCCCGACATCCTCGACGGCGACATCTACGCCCTCTGCACGCCCGCCGGCGTCTCGACCTGCGCACCGGCGAGCTGCGCAAGCCCAACCCGCTCACCGACATGCACTCCCGCGCCACCACCGTCGCACCCCACAAGATGCCAACCCGGCGCTGGATCAGCTTCCTGCGCGACACCTTCGGCGACGACGACAAAGGCCAGGAGACGATCCGCTTCCTGCACCTGCTGCTCGGCTACTCCATCACCGGCGACGTCGGCGCACAGATCCTGCCCTTCCTCTACGGCTCCGGAGCCAACGGAAAGTCCGTCCTGCTCGAAGTGACGATGCAGATCCTCGGCGACTACGCCAACGCGGCCTCGCCCGGATTCCTCATGGAGAAAGGCAAGTTCACCGAACACTCCACCGAGCTCACCGAGCTGCACGGCCGGCGCATCGTCGTATGCAGCGAGCTCAAGCCCAACGACAAATTCAACGAGGCCCGCGTCAAACTGCTGACCGGCGGAGACACCATCACCGCCCGCCGCATGCGCCAGAACTTCTTCACTTTCACCCCCACCCACAAGCTCTGGCTGCTGGGCAATCACCGCCCCGAAGTCGGCACCGGCGGCCACGCCTTCTGGCGCCGCATGCGCATCATCCCCTTCGAGCGCCGCGTCCCCGACGAACGCAAAATCGACAACCTGGCCGCCGAACTCGTCGCCGACGAAGGCCCCGGCATCCTCCAGTGGCTCATCGAAGGTGCCAGCCAGTACCTGGCAACCCGAGACCCGCTCACCGGCCCCACCTCCGTAAGGATTGCCACAGCCGCCTACGAAACCACCGAAGACCACGTCGGCCGCTTCCTCACCGAAAGCTGCACCAACAGGCACCGACGGCCGCCGCGACCCCGACCTGCGCGTCGAACAGAAACTCCTCTACGAGACCTATGGTCGCTGGTGCTCCGACGAAGGCATCCGCGCCTCCACTCCACGCGCTTTCGCCAGCCGCATCCGCCAGGAACTCGGTCTGGCCTCACCCGCCGAAATGATCAAGAACAACGCCACCAAGTTCTACCCCGGCCTGGCCCTGCTGCCCGACGACACCGAGGCAGGCACGAACTCGTGACACCACCAGGCACACTGGGACGCCCGGCAGCCCGAACCTACGAAAAATGACCGCTGGCAAGAGCAGCAGCGGATCGGCTGCGCACGCCGCAGCCGATCAAAGACCAGGACAGGCCGTCCACCGGCTGCCCGAACACAGGAGGCCCGATGAGCGCGATGCCGCAAGAAGGCGATCTCGCCCAGGAGGCCGAGGTCGTGTGGCTCGAAGACCCCACCGACCTCGACCGACCCCCGCACCATCGCACCCGGAAAAGTCGGACAAAAGACGGCACGGTCACAGGGCACTCCCGACGCTGTCCCCGTCGGCTCCTGAGCTCCGGCAGCGCCGACCAGCGACCCAAGCACTGAACGTGCATAGAGGTGACGGCGCTTCGCCCGCGCACCAAGCTTGCCGCGCGCATCCCCGCGGAGAACTGTCGCGCCCGTACTGCGCTGCACCTCCTGGCTGTCCTTGGGCGGGCGAGGCCGTGTCTACCAGGGCTCTCCCACCCGGTGGTAACAGCTGTCAGGCCGGACGCCGATCTGGCTGGCGAGCCGTCGGTGCGTCGGCACCACAGTGAACGGCGCCGTGGTCGACCGGCCGTGCCGGCCTTCGCACCCAGCGTCGAGCCATCGCCTAACGGTACTGCGGGCGATCATGGGAAGTGAGGGGTACGTCCGTGCGGGTGCTCGGGCAGCTCTTCCAGATGCTCTTGGCTCTGGCGGTCGTTATCCAGGACATGACTGCGGATGCCACCAGCCTGATCCCGGCGCAGGACACCACAGCGTGCCGTCTGGAAATGCTCACCCTTGCGAGTTGCGACCGTTACGGCCGTGGCACCGGCGTAATGAGGCGGCTAGATCGTCCGCTAGCTCGCCTACGTGGTGCGCCAGCTGCACAGCTAACGAGCTCGTGCATGGTTGGCGGCGGCGCGTCGACGCCGTGATCGTTGATCACTTCCGTTCTAGTGGTCGTCGCAACACCCCAGCTCAAGGGGTGCGATGACGTTCGAGATCCGGAAGGATCGGAAGCCGCAGGGGCGCCGGATCCTGGTCCCTGAGCGGGAGGAGTACTTCCGACTCATGGACCTGGTGCTCCGCGGGGCCCACAACGGCTCGATCCGCGCCCACTGCGCATCAGCCAACGGCACACCCGGACCAACGACCGACTGATCCAAACGAAACCGCCTAGCACAGACACAACGGCTGGACCCGGTCGCCTTCACCGGCCCTTGACTTGAAGTGCGGTCCAGCACTTAGCGTCTCTGTCATGACGACACCTCAGCGCAAGATCGGATCGGGCTTCGGTGCCCGGAGCACCACGGACGACGTCCTGAGCGGGATCGACCTGTCCGGGAGCACCGCGATTGTCACCGGTGGCTACTCGGGACTCGGTCTGGAGACAATCCGCGCCCTGGCGGACGCCGGAGCCCGCGTCGTCGTCCCCGCCCGGCGACGGGCGGCCGCTCAGGAGGCGGTCGAGGGCATCGACGGCGTCGAGACCGACGACCTCGACCTGTCCGACCTCGGAAGCGTCCGCGGTTTCGCCGAGCGGTTCCTGGCCTCGGGTCGCAAGGTCGACATCGTGATCAACAACGCTGGGGTCATGGCCTGCCCTGAGACGCGGGTCGGCCCGGGGTGGGAGGCGCAGTTCGCCACCAACCACCTCGGTCATTACGCGCTGATCAACCATCTCTGGCCGGCGATCGCCCGCGGTGGCGCCCGCGTGGTCGCCGTGTCCTCCGGCGCCCACGGCATGGGCATGCGCTGGGACGACGTGCAGTTTGAGCGCGGCTACGACAGATGGCAGGCGTATGGGCAGGCGAAGGCGGCGAACGTGCTGTTCGCCGTGCAGCTCGACGCGCTCGGCCGCGACGCCGGAGTCAGAGCGTTCGCGGTGCATCCGGGCAGCATCCTCACCCCGCTACAGCGCCACCTTGCGAAGGCGGAGATGGTCGACGCGGGCTGGATCGATGAGAAGGGCAACCCGACCGATCCCACCTTCAAGACGCCCGGGCAGGGCGCGGCGACGCAGGTATGGGCGGCGACCTCCCCCCAGCTGGCGGGCATGGGCGGCGTGTACTGCGAGGACTGCGAAATAGCCGAGGCTGCCAGCAACAGCTCGGAAGGCGGCGTGCACGCACACGCGACCGACCCCGAGCAGGCCGCACGCCTGTGGGCCCTGTCAGCCAACCTCACCGGCATCGACGCCCTCGCGGCGGCTTAAGGGCTGTCCCGTAAATGACCTTCGAGGTCCGCGGTGGGCTATCCCATGACCGCTCGGGCCGCGTCGAGAAAGGCCAGTCTGTTGTCCTCCAGGTAGTCGCGCACGCTCTCACCGTCGGGCACGCCTTCCCACACGGTCCGGTTGAGGTCGAGGAAGTACTTACGTGCCGCGTCGTGCACGGGCAGCGGAAACTGGATACGGATCAGCCGTTCCGCGACCCAGAGTCTGTTCATGGCGTCCTGAGTCGTGAGGAACCAAGGGGTCGTGTCGTCCCATTCGTGTGGCCGACTGAAAGCCGCGCGTTCCGCCTCGGCCCCCACCTCGACGAACCGTTCCAGCAGCGTAAGCCGCTCCGCACGCCGGGCCTCCGACAACTCGGTCTGCTGCCGCCGTTGCTCCGTCCGCTCAGCCGACCGTTGCGTCGCAAACTGGACGAGGAAGGACAGCGCGCCACCGAGCGCGACGCCGCCCAACGATATGAGTGACACCCAAACTTGACCAGACATGGTGGCTATCGTTCCACGCTGTCGATCTTTAAGTGCCGCCTCTTAGATGATCTTTGAGTCGCTGCGGACACGGTCCGTCGCTGGGCAGATTTGCTCGTCTATCCGGCGAGGATGAGGTTGTGCAGGCGTGCGATGCCGAGCATGGCGTGGTGGACACCGTCGCCCTTGAGGCGGCAGTCGCGGAGGATCTTCCAGGTCTTCATTCGGGCGAAGGCATGCTCGACGCGGGCCCGGACCTGCTTGTGCGAGTGGTTGTGTTCCTGCTTCCAGTCGGGGAGTTCCTCACCGGCCCGGCGGCGGTGCGGCATCACGAGTCCGGTTCCCGGATAGCCGCCGTCGGCGATCGTCATGGTCTTCCCGACGACGGCCTTGGCCCCGGATTCCTCCCACGCCCTGCAGTCGTTGCGGTTGCCCGGCAGGGGCTGGCCGACCACGACGATCAGACGGGTGTCGGCGTCGATGACGACCTGGTGGTTGGTGGAGTACCTGTAGTTCTTGGACTGTTCGGCGATCGTGTGGTCGCGGGTGGGGACCAGGGTGCCGTCCACGATGAGCACCGTGTCTTTCGCGAAGCGACGCCTGGGCTGGAGCGCGAGGAGCGGGCCGAGTTGGTCGATGATCCGGTCGGCCGCCGACTTCGAGACGCCGAACAGCGGGGCAATCTGGCGCATCGTCAAGTTCGTGCGCCAGTACGCCGCGACCAGCAGTACCCGGTCCCCCAGTGATAGCCCCCACGGCCGCCCCTTACGCACTGCGTCCGCACCCTCGCGGCGCAGCGCGGTCACCAGTTTCCCGAAGCATCGTGGGCTCATCCCGGTGAACGGGGCTATCCAGGACGGCTCCGACGCCGTGATCACACCAGACACACCAAGATCATCTCACCCGTGACCAGCCGTTACGGGACAGCCCTTAGGGCGGCCGTTGGCGGTGATGGCGAGGAGGCTGAACCAGCCCTTGGGGCGTCAGGACGGGGGCCAGGCGCCAGGGAATTGGGTCCATATCCCATCCGGGAAGGGTTCCCTGCGGATCACCGTGCCCATGACTGTCCGGAAGTGGGTGCAGATGTCTCGGTATCGCGCCGTCGGCCAGTCCTCCTCCTCGGCCACGCCCTCTGGATCCCGCAGGATCTCCGCGTGGCCCCACCGCACGAGCTGTCTGGTCTTGAGGTCCGGGAACCTCAGCGACTGAGACTCAAGGTCTCGGAGAAGCGCCTTTAGATGCCTGTGCCACTGATTGCCGTCAGTAGTTCCTCTGCGGGGCACACCGCCGGCGAAGTGGTCCTCAATCCTGTACGTGATCTGGATGACTCCATTGGCCGCCGCCTCGGACAGGCCGAGCAGGTGGGTCCGCTCTCCTTCCTGGGCGGTCTTGCGCTGCTGCCAGATCACGGCCCCTGTGGAGATCGCCGCACCCACCAGGGCACCCCCGAGGCCGAACAGTCCAGCCAACGTCTCTGCTTCCACGGCGATCATCCTGCCGGGGGCTGAGCGGGAGCTGGGCGGTTCTCGCGATTCACGGGACGCAGGGCGCGGCGGTCGCCGGACATCGAGCTGGCGCCCTGACGTGTTGTCAGTGGCAGCTGGTTCCCTGGTGGGTCCGGCACGCCAAGGGGCATTCCGGTGCTGGAGGGGGAGGAGCAGCCCATGGTGCACGTGGATGCGTACGAGCGCGCGGACGGTACAAAGGTCATGTCCCACTCCCGGTGGGCGGCGGGCGCGCGGGGACAGATGACGGTCCTGGCGGTCGTTGCCTTGGTGATCGTCGGATTCAGCGGGACCGGGGCGAGCGGCGAAGGCGGGGGAGGAAAGAGGAAGGGGGCGCCCCGGCCGCAGTCGACGTCGGTGTATCCGGTCAAGTTCCGGGGTTGGAGGAATCCGGCGCCCCGGCCGACGCTGACTGTGTCGTACCCGATCCGCTGGGACCGGTCCCGGTGACCGCGCGAATCCCGGACTTGTCAACTAAGCTTCAAGTCATGAGCGCACTGGAGCTGACTCTCTCGGAGCTGCTGAACAAGCCGAAGAAAACGCTGGCGAACCTGCGCGGCACGCGGCGGATAGTGCTCCGACGCCGTGATGACGAGGACCTGGTGCTGACGACTGCTGCGCGGGCCGACCAGGACCTGGAGGTGATGGGCGCGACGAGTCGGATGTTCGTGGAGATGATGCGCACCCCCCAGGGCCGCACCCTGGTCCTGGACGTGCTGCCTGCGACCTTCCCGTGGGTGCGCTACCTCCCCGCGCACGACGTGCGCGCCTTCTCCGTCGAGCTGGTCGATGCGCTCGGCGCCGCAACGTTGCTGGACAACACCGCGGGCGTCGCCCAGCTGCTCACCGAGTGGCGGCACACCGCCGAGGTGCACGCGGATCCCGAGCTCTACGCCGTGCTGACCACTGACTCGGGCGAGGATTACGGACCGGTGCCCGAGCCCGGGACCGCCGCGTGAGCCCAAAGCGCGGAGAGCGCGCCGCTCCGCCGCCGGGCCCCGACGAGTGGGACATCCGCTGCTTCGCCAATGGCGAGGCCGCCAAGGGATGGGAGCAGTTGGAGGCAGGGCTAGCCAGGCCCTCGCAGCTACCCTCGCCTGCACGCCCAGACAGGGCAGGCGATCGGGCTCAGGCGGTTGGGCAGTACGGATCCGCGTCTCTCAGAACGGCTTCGCAGAACTCGGCGGTTGTGAGAGGGGTTCTGCGAGAACCGGCCTGGGCAAACGTGCTTGGCGCTGGCCAGCAGGAACGGTTCTCACAACCGCGCGGGGCGATGCCGACCGGTCAGGCCAGCGGACCCGGCCAGTGCCTGCGGCCCTTCCGCGACCCCGATGCCATCGAGGACGAAGGGGAAGACGGCTGAGGGGCGGCGCATCCGAGACGGCCTGCGCCCGCTGCGCGGCCCGGCCGTGGCCGGCGATGGCGACGCGGACGGTGGAGAGGAATGGCCTCTTCTCGGCGGCGGTCTCCGGATAGGCACGGGGAAGTGCTTATCGGCCGGTTCCGGCGTGGGCGTGGCGGCCGTCGTGGTGGGGGCCGTGCCAGTCGAGGCACAGCACCGTGGCGTCGTCGGGCAGGTGGCCGCCGCAGGCGTCGGTAACCGCTGCTGCCAGGATGCGCACGACCTCGCGAGGATGTTCGGAGGCGGTCTCGCGCATGAGGCCGGGCAGGTCGACGGACTCGGCTTGTCGTTCCTGCATGCCGTCGCTGTGGAGCAGGAGCCGGTCGCCGGGGCGCAGATCGAGGAACTGTACGTGGTACGGGGTGGGTCCGGGGGCGCCGAAGAGCAGGTCGACGTCCAGGCGCACCTCGTTCACCGTGCCGTCGCGCAGGAGCAGCGGCCAGGGGTGTCCGGCGTTGACGACCTGTGCGCCGGTCCCGTCCAGGGCGATGCGCAGGAGCTGGCCGGTGGCCATGGTGTCGTGGCCGTGGTCGAGGAGAGCCTGGTGGATCCGGCGGGCCTGCTCGGTCAGGCTGTCGCCGTCGCGACGAGCGCCGCGCGAGGCATTGACCAGGAGGGTGGCCATGAGTGCGGCGTCGACGTCGTGGCCCATGGCATCGGTGACGGAAAGATGCAGGGTGTCGTGGCCGAGGGCGTAGTCGTAGGTGTCCCCGGCGGCGTCGTCGGCCGGGACCAGGCACGCGGCGAGCACGAACTGTGCGGCTTCGCAGGAGGGCGCGTCGGGCAGGAGCTGGCGCTGGATCTCGGCGGCCAGGCTGAGAGGGGTAGCGCGCTGGCCCCACCGGTAGAGGTCGGTGAAGCGGCGGTCGGTGACGATGATGTACGCCAGCGCGTGCGCGGCCTCGCCAACCTCGTTCAGGATCTCCTGGCTGACGTGCGGCAGGGACATCTCCAGGACGCCGATGGTGTCACCGCGGTTGGTCACCGGGGCGAACACCCGCTTTCCGTGCCCTGCGTCGGGGGCCTGCACCAACTCCTGGGTGCGCAGCACCTGTTCGTAGACGCTGCCGGCCAGCTGGATCTGATCGGCGTCGAGGCCGGCCCGCGGGGCGATCCCCTCGTCGACCCGCACCATCTGCCGGCCAGCGACGCCGACGAACAGGAACGACACCGCCCGCGCGTCGAACCGGTCGCGTAGATTGCGCGCCACCACGGCGAGAGACGCCGCCGGTGCCGCGTCCTCCGCAGCGGCGAGCACCTCGGCCAGCCCGAACGGGTCACCCGGCATCCTTGCCTCCGCTCATGCGAATGTCCCAGCCTGACCGCGGGCACTGTTCACATGCGATCTCACACCGGTTCCACCTCGGCGGCGGGCAGGCACGCCCAGTCCCTCGCATAAATGACCGGTTGTGAGGACCGTTCTTGCTGGCCAGCGCCAGGCACGTTTGCCCAGGCCGGTTCTCGCAGAACCCCTCTCGCAACCGCCGGGTTCTGCAAGGCCGTTCTGAGAGACGCGGTTGCGGCGCCACTACCTGCGGAACCGGCTTAGCGTTACTGGCTGTTCCGCTGGTCCCCAGGACCGGCGTGGAGCGGCAGTCGCCGCCCGTACGATGATCACGTGACAGCCCGCCGCACCCTTGGCACCGGGCCCCAGGACGCGCACGGGGCCTTCCCCGTGATCGTGGACACCGGTTGTCATGCGGCGGTGGCCAGCGTAGTTGATCGCTGTTCGTAGGTGATCGGGCTGATCTGGCCGAGGCGGGAGTGCCGTCGGTGGGTGTTGTAGCGGGTCGCCCAGCGGAAGACCGCGAGGCGGGCCTCACGCGCCCCGTTCCACCGCTTGCGACCCTGCAGCGTCTCGCGCTTCATGGTCGCGTTCAGACTCTCCGCGGCGGCGTTGTCCGCACTCGTGCCGACCGCGCCGCGCGATCTGGTCACGCCCAGCTCCGTTCGCCCACGGACACGGGATGCGACGCTGCCGCTACCGAGGACAGGACAAAGCCCACCTCCAGCACGTCTTGACCGCCATCGCCGTCAACATTGAGCGCCTCAGCGAGCTGCCACCGGCCGCAGAAGCACCCCCACCCCGCCAGCCGACCGATTTCCAGAACTACCTCGACCAGCACAAGATCTACCGGCCGAAGTCCTGGCGAACCCTCGGCAGTTGACCGCGAGCCACCAAGATCCCCGACAGAGTCAAGCTAGAACTCAAGTCCTCTCGGCGGGGCTTCGTCGTGTGCGGCACGGGAGCAGCCCTGGGCTCCCGGTTCGTCACCCGCTTTGCTCTGCCGTACTGCCCTGCGGCTAGTTTGTGTGCAGGACAGGTACGCAGGCCCGTGGCGGCAGAGGTGCACGGGGGACGGGAGGTCGGGAAGAGTGTCGCTGCGCGGAGGTGATCCAGCCGAGATCGGCGGTTATCCGCTTGAGGCGCGGCTCGGCTCGGGGGGCATGGGCACGGTCTTTCTGGCCCGTACGAGTTCGGGGCGACTTGTCGCGATCAAACTGATCCACCAGCAGTTCGCGGGGGACGACGAGTTCCGCATCCGTTTCCGGCAGGAGGTGGCGGCGGCGAGGCGGGTGAGCGGCGCGTTCACCGCCGCCGTGGTCGACGCTGCCCCTGAGGCCGAGCAGCCGTGGATGGCGACGACCTATATCGAGGGGCACACGCTCGCCCAGCGCATCGCCACGAAGGGCCCGCTGAACGGAGCGGAGCTGAGGAGGCTCGCCATCGGGCTGGCGGAGGCGCTGCGCGACATCCACCGGGTGGGGGTCGTCCACCGTGACCTGAAGCCCTCGAACGTCGTGCTCTCGCCCGAGGGCCCGCGCGTCATCGACTTCGGCATTTCGCGCGCCGTGGACCAGCAGACGCTGACGATGACAGGGCGGGTCATCGGTACGCCGCCCTTCATGTCGCCGGAGCAATTGCAGGCGCCGCGTGGTGTGGGGCCGCGGTCCGATGTCTTCTCGCTGGGGACGCTGCTGGTGTACTCAGCGACGGGCCACGGGCCCTTCGACGCGGACAGCCCATACATGACGGCGTATCAGGTGGTGCACGAGGAGCCGTCGCTGGGTGCCGTGCCGGCGGCTTTGCGCGCGATCGTCGAGTCGTGCCTGGACAAGGAGCCCAAGGGGCGCCCCTCGGCGGACGAACTCCTCGTGCTACTGCGGGACCTGCCGGCCGACCTCGGCGGAACCGACGCGAACGGGGCTGGCACGAGCCGCACCCGCGACATGATCACCCAGCATCACCTGGCGACGCGGGCCACCCCGGCGCCGACTGCCCCGACCACCGCCCCGGCCGGTCCCGATACAGGGAGCACCGATACCCCCATCGGCCGCCGTCTGCGTCGCCGATGGCGTCCTGTGCTCGCGGCCGCGGTCGCGGTGGCGGCGATCGGCGGGGGAGTCGCCGCGCTGAAGGCGGGCGGTTTTGGCGGGAACAGCGGCGCCGACAAGGGCAACAGCGTTGCGGCGCCGGGTGCCGCACTTCCGGACGGCTTCGAGCCGTGGCGCAATACCGTGCAGGGCGGTCGCGAGGACACCCCCGACGAGCTGCGTTGCGTCGCGCGCGGCGACGCGCTTTTCTGCGGGGGCGGCGGTGTTGTCGCGACCCGTATCAGGGCCCTGGACGGCTCGCGGGTGTGGACGGCGAAGAGTCCGGGCGTCCCCGTCCAGGGCATGCACCTGGTGGGCGCCACCGACGACACGGTGCTCGGTTACCGCTTCGCCGCGCAGGACGCCCCGCATGACCCTGCCAGCGAGGTGGTGGCCATCGACGCGAACAGCGGCCGGGAGCTGTGGTCCGTCCCGTCCGGCGCCCAGTCGACGGCCGTCACGGGTCGGACTCAGGATGCCCTTGTGGTCGGCTCCGCCGTCGTGACGGTCGACGCTTCCAACTCCCGCTTCGAGGCCCGGGATGCGCACAGTGGTGAGGTTACCTGGACGACGTCGTTCCCCGCGGGTACGCAGTGCGCTCCCGTCCCGGTGGGCCCACAGCTCTTGGCGATGTGCGCGACGGATGCGGAGGTGGATGCCTCAGAGGTGCGCCACCCCACCCTGTACACGGTCGACCGCGCCTCGGGGACACTGGGCAGGCCCATCGCGGTTAACGGCCCCGCCGTGCCGATGGGCGTCGCCAAGGGCAGGCTCGTACTCCTTCAGGAGCACATGGAGGGAACGGCGCTGGCCGGGTACGACGGGGTGGCGCGGGTCGACCCGGCCTCGCGGAAGGTCACGTACTCCCGACTGGCCAAGACATACGCGGGGACGCCCGGCGTGGTGGACGGCACGGTCTACGTGAGCGGGCAGACCGGTCTCGTCACAGCGCTCGACCCCGTGACCGGCCGGAAGAAGTGGTCGCGGCAGACGGGCGTGGAGGGCGCGTCGGGTCCCGTTGCGGGAGCCGACGCGCTGTATTTCAGCTCGGCCACCGGCCGGGTGGTCGCGCTGTCGCCGTACGACGGCAAACCCCTGTGGACAACAGACCCGCAGGCCGATGGTTTGACGGGCGAGCAGGGCGCAAGCCCGCGCGTGACCGTTGCGGGGCGTGCGGTGATCGTGGCCGCGGCCAAGAACACACTCTTCGCCTTCGACGCGCAGAAGCCGCCGAAGTCGGGCTGACCCCGGCGGCACCGGCCGCCGGCCGCCTTCCTTGCCGTGCGGACACCTCAGCGGCTCACTCGGTGGCCTACGCAGCGAGGTCGCGCCTTGTGCGAGTGCGCCGCCCGTAGCGTTTCTGGTCTAACGAGCTCGTGCAGGGGTGGCGGTGGCGCGTCGGGACGTTGATCACGGTCAGTGTGGTGGGGAACCGGGCACGTGCAGCAATGATCCGAAGCCAGCGGATCACGGGCCTCACGCCCGATGTGATTGCTGAACTCGTCGCCGAGACCGGACCGTTGTGGCAGAGCGGCATCAGTCCGCGCTGGCCCCACGGCCTCGTCGCCGAGGGCCCTCGTAGCCGTCGGCCAGGTCCAGGACGTCCCCGATCAGCTTCACCAGCTCGGGCTCGTCGTTGACGACCCGCCGTGACAGCAGGGTCATGCCGTCGGCGTCCAGGGCGAGGCCGTGGTGGTGGCCCTTGCAGCTGTCGATCCCCGCCCATATCCGGCTCATCGCGCTCCTGACGTTCGTGCTCGTGTTGTTCGTGCCACGGACGACCTCGCCGGCATTGCTCTACACAGCGACTTGTTCGCACTTCCTAATCGGCGGTCGAGTCGTCGTGGGGCGCTGGGCGGCGAAGCCTGCGGAGCCAAGAAACGGCAGCCGACTGTTAGCCACACCCAGCGCCCCTGGGCGACCCAACCCTACGAATGGTTCGATCAACCCGACCAAGAAGTTGAAGTGCTCTCCTCCCTTCGCAGGCTCAGGAAGGAGATTCCTGCTTACCTTGCGGCAGCGGGCTTGACGCCACGGGTGCGCCTGACGACTGCCCTCCCGGCAGCCGGGATCGCCACGAGGCCGATCCGGTACAGGTGCAAGATGTTCCGGGCTGCGTTCCAGTCGGCGTTGCCGGACCATCCGCAGTCGGGGTTCTTGCATACGAACGTGGCCTGGTCTTCCCGGCTGCCGGGCGTGATGAAACCGCAGGCGGAGCAGCGCAGGGAGGTGTTCGGGGCGGGTACCTTGGCGAGGGTTCCGCCGTTTCGGGCGGTTTTGTACGTCAGCATCGTCACGGTGCGACCCCATGCCTCTTGGCTGATGGAGCGGTTCAGGCCGGACTTCTGCGCGACGTTCTTCCCCGGCTGGTCGGTAGTGCCCTTGGCGGACTTGACCATGTTCGTGATGTTGAGCTGTTCCACCACGACCGTGCCGTACTGCTTGGCGATGGCGGTGGTGGTCTTGTGCTGCCAGTCGATTGCTCGGCGCGTGGCTCTTGCGCGGAGCTGCTTGATCTGGTCGTAGGTGCGGTGTAGCCGGTTGGAGCTGCGCTCTTTCGGCTTGCGGAAGCTCTTGCGGTGCGCGGCGCGCTGTTCCAGGCGAAGCAGTCTGGCCTTCTCATCCGGGTTCAGCCACTTGTCCCGGTCGGCGGTGCCGTCCGGGAGTCGGGGCGGCCGGTCGTGGTCCTGGTGGCTGCCGTCGGACAGCGCAAGGGGCAGGTTCACCCCGGCGTCGATACCGACCTCGGGACCCTGGTGGGGCTCCGGCTTGGGCTCAAGGGTCTGGATACGGAAGGCGATGTGCCAGCCGAGTCCGTCTTTGACCAGCCGTGCCCCGGTGATCCGGTTCTCCTTGTTGGCGTGCTTGCCGACGGGGAGGTCCTTGGTCCAGCGGAAGCGGACGCGGCCCACCTTGGGGATGTTGACCAGGCCCCACCGTCGGTGTACTCGCTTGATCTGCAGATCCCGGCCCTGCGGGATGTCCACCGACAATGCCGTGCGGAAGCGGGCCTTGAAGTTCGGCTCGTCCGCACGCCCGTCCCAGCAGTTCCGCCACGCCTGGAAGTACGTCTTGAGTACCGCCTGCGCGGCCTGCGCGGGCAGCACCGCGTACCAGTCGATCTCCTTGCGGGCCTGCCGCAACGCCTGATCCATGCGCGTCAGAGCGCGCTGACACTTCGGCGTCATCCGCCACAGGTCGTGGAGCTGATTCCACATCGCGCGTGCCGCGTGCGCCTGGTCATCCATGAGCCGGACCTGTGCAGGCGTCAGCGCCAGCCGGGCGCGATGCCCGAACTGCCGCTTCTCCCACACGAGTTCGCCCATGACAATCACCCTACTACGGTTGGCTTATGTCACCACGATGGAACCCGAATCCTGACGTGCGCACCGGGCGCCACGTCGTCTACAACCTGCATGTCCACTTGGTTTTTGTTACCAAGTACCGGCGCAAGGCATTCACCGACGCCATGCTGACGCGCACTGAGGAGATCATGCGCGAGGTCTGCGCGGACTTCGAAGCCGACCTGAAGCAGTTCAACGGCGAACAGGATCACGTCCACCTGCTTGTGCACTATCCGCCCAAGGTCCAGCTCTCCAAACTGGTCAACTCCCTCAAGGGCGTCTCCTCCCGCAGGCTCCGCCAGGAACACAGCGCACACGTGCGCCGCTACCTGTGGGGCGGACACTTCTGGTCCGGCTCCTACTTCGCCGGATCCTGCGGCGGCGCACCGCTGACCGTCGTCAAGCAGTACATCGAAAACCAGCAGCGCCCCACCGGCTGAGGACAACACTGCGGACCCGTGCGAACCGCGCGGGTCAGAGCAGCCCTGAGATGGCCTTCACCCCCGCCGTAAACGGCGGAGCACTGGCCAAGATCAAAGGTAGAGCCGATTGAAGACCCCTGTCGCCGGGTGCTTGAAGGCGGACGGCGGCGGGGCAGGGCGGCCGCTCGATGTGGCAGTCGCCGGTGTGGAAACGCGGTGAGACCGCCCGGCCCGCTCCCCCGGACTGGCTCCTGGAACTCGGGCTCACCGGGCGCTCTGCCGTCTAAATCCGTCTCATCCCCCGTTCGTCGGCTGCCAGAGTGCCGCGGGCAAAACTTCTTCTGCATTCACAGTCACGTCCCGACCCCTTCCGCTCCTTGGGGAAGGCATGCGGAACGATCACCTGACTCTCTGCGCAGCTCCGGTGCTCCCATCGCGCGTGTTCGCGGGGGGTATCCCCTCTGGCGCACACAACCGCGTCATGACGACAGCAACGGATGGGGGCGCACTGGCGCCCGAGTTCCTGGGTAACACCAGGGCTGGGCCTGCGAGTTGGAGTTCGCCGCGCCGGTTGCGGTGGGTGCCGGCTGCCGGGCAGCCCGGCGACGGCAGCATGGACGACGCGCTGCGGCTGGGTCGGGAGATGCGGCTGCGGCTGCTCGCCGCGGTCCGGGCGCTGCTGGCGGATGAGTCGCTGGTCGGGCTCGGGGATGCTGCCCGGTTGTCGGCGGTGGTGCTGTACGCGAAGTCGCGGGCGCCCAAGGGCCGCAAGGACGACAACCAGACCTCGATCAAGGGTCCGCAGTTGGGCCGGTGGCTGGGCATGAACGAGTCGACGGTCCACCACAAGGTGCTGCCCGCGCTGCGCGGCTCGGGCGCGCTGCGCACTCGGGTGGTGACCGACGCCGAGGGGCAGGTGAGGGGGCTGGACTGCCTGGTGATGCCGTTGTGGAACGCCCGCAAGGGTGGGGGAGCGGCGCACCCGCTGGCGTTGTCGAAGGCGGAGCTGGCGGTGCTGCTGCGCCTGATCGAGACGCTGTTCTCGCCAGGCTGGACGCTTGAGGACGGCTCGGTGATCCCGGCGGGGCTGCTGGCCGGCCGTACGGGCAAGGGGGCGGCGACCGACCGGCTCGGGCTGCTGATGATGATGCTGAATACCCGGGCGTCGGGCTGGCTGCAGCTGTGCGCCGGCTCGGTGAAGTCGAAGGAGGGGCGCGGGGCGGCGACGCTGGCGCGGCTGCTGGGCTGCACGCCGTCCGGCGCGCGGAAGGTCCTGGCGCGGCTGACGGAGGCCGAGGTCGTCGCGCGGGGCCGCAAAGCGACGGAGACGCGGATGCGCGGCCGCGGCCGGGTCATGCTGCTGCCGGTCGCCCAGGCTTACGGCCGGGTGCTGGCCCCTGTGGAGGCCTCTTCGGGCCCCGAGACCATCCTTTCGCAGCGTCCCGATGGTGCAGTCGGAGATCATGCTCCGGACCAGGGTGCCGCTGCCCTTGGTACATCTGGGCTGTGCGGTGCTGAGGCGGTCGAGAGGGCGGGGGATCGGGAGCGTCCTGATGGTGCAGAGCTCCACGCAGACCACGCTTGTGTGGTTACTCCGGTAGTTCCTCCGCAGCTCTCGTCTGGGTTTTCCGGCGAAGTCCGTGGGGGTGAGGGCCGTCGGCCGGAGCGCGCGTGCGTACGCGAGGGCCAGTCCGCCGACGCCGCAGCGGCATCAGCGCCGCCGGTGGCGGAGGTCGGCCCGCTTCGCGGGGAAAGGCCGAAGGAGTCTCCGGTCGATGAGCGGGATGGACAGCGCGCTGGCGGGGCTGGTGCCGGTGGCCGGCAAAAGCCCGTGGGGTGGGACAAGGCGCAGCGGCAGCGGAGGGTGGGCCTTCCGGCTGATCTTCGTGTGCGGGTGGCTCTGGGGCCGGTCGCGGGGCTGTGGGAGCGGCTGTCCGGCTGGCAGCAGGACCAGGTCGAGGCGGCGGCGCAGGCGGAGTTGACCCGGCTGGCGGGCATGCTGATGCGGCCGGAGATGGCGCCGCAGCTGCTGGCCGACCGGTTCACCGACCGGCTGGAGGAGACCGGCGGAGAGGCCCTGGTCGATCGTCCGTACCCGTGGCTGACCCGGCGGGGCCTGGTGCAGCGTCAGGCATGCTCGGACCGGCGGTGCGACGACGGGATCCGGCTGGACACCGGCGGCGACTGCGAGAACTGCCACAACGTGGTCCACATCCGGCGTGCCCGGCGGGCGAAGATCGCGGCGGAGGTCGACCGACAGCTGCCCGGCCTGACCATCGGCGAGCGCCGCCAGGTCCTCGATGAGCGGCTCCAGGAACAGGCCGCGATCGAGGCGGAGAGCTTCGTGTGCCGGCGTGAGCAGGCCCGCGCGGAGCAAGCCCGCCGGGACGCGGCACGTGCAGCTGCGCAGGAGCGGACGGAGCGCGAGCGCCAGGCCGCGGCCGCCGCCGACGCGGTCCGTCAGGCGTTGCCGTGCGAGGACCGCGGGCAGGGCGCGGCGGCCGGGCTGTGCGAGGCGTGCGGTTATCGGCGCCGGACCGAGGCTTTGATCGTGGAGGCCGGTCTGGTCGCGGCGGCCGCGCTGAACGGTGACGGCGACGGCGCCACCGTCACCGCCGACGTCCGGGCGTCGCTGGAGGCCGACATCGAGCGCGCCCGGCGCCACCTCCTGGAGCTGGTGGAGCCGGGCGAGCTGGACACGGACCCGGCGTTGCGAGCGTCCGCGTTCGCCTTCAACGCGCTCCAGACCGTGGAGCAGGCGCTGCCGGAGTACCGCAGCAGCGCACTCGGGCGGCTCGGGCGAACCCGAACGGCGCGGACGCCATCGTCGCTGCGACCAAGTCCGCCGACGCCGCCCGGGAGCGCACCGCGCAGTACCTGTTGGCGACGCGGCTGGAGCAGCTGCGCGAGCAGGTCGCAGTCCGGACCGAGGCGGCCGTGCCCGCGCCGTGGTCGGACCGGCTCGCCGGGTTCGTCGCGCGTCCACTGGACGCTGACATGGCCGGGGCGGTGATGGCGTGAGCGGCGAGCTGAGCGGGGTCGACCTCGCGCGCCAGGCCCTGGTCACGGCCCGGGAGGCGCGGCCGAACTCGCCCAGGCCCGCCGCACCAACACCGAGCCGGTCACCGCCGAGGACGTCCAGCGCATCGCGCTGACGGAGTTCGCCCTGCTTCTCGACGAGGCCCAGGCGCGCCGCCCTCGCCCAGCGGCGCCGTACCGCAGGGTGACCAGGACCGGGGCGGCGCGTTAGTACGACCATGACCGCGATGACCGTGCGGCCGGCACCCGTCATCGACCTAGTCGGCCGCACCAGTGAAGCCGTCCGGCTTCGCTCGGACGAGCCGATCTACGCCGCGCTGGCAGTGCACTGGAGTGCGGCGGGGCGTGTCGTGCCCGGCCAGACTGACCGGGAGTGGACGATGCTGGCAAGCCGCTGCCTGTGGCCCATCCGATAGACCGGCGTCGGTGCGACGGCCTTCCCCCGGGGCCCGCATCACGCCACCGGCCGGCAGCCCCGGAAGCCTGCCCGGCCACCCGGGGCTGCCGGGACCGGCCGGTTCTGGTTTGGGCCCCCTGCCGGCCCGGCAGCTCAAGACGTCTCAGCGGAGCGTGCGGCTGCGGCGGCCGGAGCGCCGCAGGTGCACGCCCAGGTACACCAGGGCCGCGATGAACACCACGATGCCGATGATCAGCAGGTAAAGCAGCCCCTTGGCGACGGCGCCGATGATGCCTAGCACGATCGCCGCGATGACGAGGATCAGGAAGAGTCTCATGGAGCGGGCACCTCCTCGGTGGGTCGGTCAGCGGCGGGCGAGCTGCCGCTCACCGTTCGCGCCGCTCTGGTAGGGCAGGCCGTAGTGCGCGAAGACCGCCGCCTCGTCCTCGGCGGGCAGAACGTCGTCCGTGCCGATCGCCGGGCACTTCTTCACCAGCGACCGGTCGTAGTCGACCTTCACGTAGCCGGGGCCCACGAGCGCGCCGTTCAGCGGGACGAAGACCAGGTGGCGGCGGGTGGGCAGCCCGACCTGGACGGTGGCCATGGCCGGCTCGTCGGTGCTGGTGTCCACGTAGACGGCCTCCATCGTGCCGATCTTGTGGCCGCCCGCGTCGACGACGTCGTGGGTGCGCCACTCGCGAATATCCGCGATCTTGATCATCCCGGGTTCCCTTCGCGCGGCGGTATGCCTGAGCCGGTGCACTTCTCAGCCTGCCCCGCCAAGCCCGCCCACACCAGCCTGGGCGCCTCGCGTCATGGCGGGCGGCGGGGCCGCGACGGTTCTTCTTGGCCGCGTGACGGGCGCCAGGCGGTGAGTGACGGGGATGGACACGGCGTCTGGGCAGGGCGTTTTCTGGAATCACGACCCCGCCCAGTGACGCGACATCGCAGTCCCGAAGGGGGCGCCGTGCACGACACGCTCCAGGTCGCAGTGCACCCGACCGGGCCCGGCAGCTGCCGGGTGACCGTGGCCGGGGACCTCGACCTGGTCAGCGCCCCGGACATCAGGGAAGCCCTCCGGGCCGCCGTGTCCGCCCACGACCGCGTCGACGTGAATTGCGGTCGGCTGACCTTCGTGGATTGTTCCGGCCTGTCCGCGCTGCTGGCCGCCGCCCGCGCCGCGAAGGCCGAAGGGGTGGAACTGCGGCTGTACGCGGTCCCGCACGCCCTGGCCCGGCTGCTGCGGCTGTCCCACACCGGCAGCGCCTTCACCATCGAGCAGCCGGGGTGAAGTCATGGCCGGGCGGGTGTGCCGGTGCGCGTACGTCCTCTGCTCCAGGCCGCTGCCGGCGGGCGCTCGCAGTGACAAGAAGTTCTGTGACCGCACGTGCCGGGCGGCCCATCGCCGTCAATGAACACAAGTCCGATAAAGGGTCAGGGAAGCGGAGTCACCGATAGCGCAATCGCGCCCTGTTGGTTCTCGCCCGGGTGTGCGGATCGGGCTGCCGGACGCCCGATCGATGCGCGATGATCACCACTCCGAACGTCGAACGACGAAGGGGACGGCCATGGCCAAGGGAACGCGGATCACCGGCGAGGCACGCGACAAGATCGCGAACGAGCTGAAGAAGGCGTACGAAGGCGGAGCGAGCATCCGGGCCCTGGCCGAGGACACCGGCCGCAGCTACGGCTTCGTCCACCGCATCCTCACCGAAGCCGGTGTCACCCTGCGCGGCCGCGGCGGAGACACCCGCAGCCAGCCCAGCGCATAACCGGCCGCGGCACGGCGAACCCGCTGGTCACCGCCCCTGCGGACGCGTCATGATGGCCGACGCAAGCCGTACGACGAGAGGACCGCAGAGCGATGCCCCTGTCTGCCCTAACCGCCGAAGCCCGCGCGGAAAACCTCCGGAAGGCGGCTGCCGTCCGCCGCGAACGCAGCGAACTGCTCGACGCGCTCAAGCACGAACGCACCTCCTTGCAGGAGGTACTCGACCGAGATGACCCGGTCGTGGGCAGGATGCTCGTCAAGCGCCTGCTGGAAGGACTGCCCAACATCGGCAAGATCCGCGCCGCCCAGCTCCTGGCCGACCTCGACATCTCCGAGCGCCGCCGCGTCCAGGGCCTCGGCTCCCGCCAGAAGGCACGCCTGCTCGAACTCTTCCCGCCGCAAGCCTGACCGGCTGCGCTGCCGTAGTCCACCACCCCACCCCAGCAGGGCACGGGACAGGGCCCGCAGAAATGAAGCCCTGGCCCCGACGGGAGACCAGGGCTGTCGGTCACACAGTCCGACGAAGTTGCCCAGGACGTGAGGCGTTCCGGGCAGCATGTGCGGGCGGCAGCCGCGAAACCGCTGGGGTAGTCACAGGGTCTCAGGCCGAGGCCGACGGAGCGGAGGACTCGCCACGCCGGCGGTATTCGGCGTTGATGCGCTGTGCTTCTTCGAGCTGGTCTTCGAGGATGACGATGCGGCAGGCGGCCTCGATGGGGGTCCCGTGGTCGACGAGTTCCCGGGCGCGGGCGGCGATGCGCAGCTGGTAGCGGGAGTAGCGGCGATGGCCGCCCTCGGAGCGCAGCGGTGTGATGAGGCGGGCTTCGCCGATGGCACGGAGGAAGCCCTGGGTGGTGCCGAGCATCGCGGCGGCCCGGCCCATCGTGTAGGCGGGGTAGTCGTCGTCATCGAGACGTCCGAACGAGTCGTCTGCTGTCATTTCACCTCTCTGTGGAACACGCGGAGGGGCCCTGGTGCCGTACCGCACCAGGGCCCCGAAGGAACTGCTACACCATCTGCCGACCCTATTACTGCGTCGGCCTTCTGTGTCCGCCGCCCCGACCTGGGAGTTGTCGGGGGTGCGGGGATCGCGGTTGCTTGACCGGAGACCACCTCACTATCGATGTCCTGCGGTACCCGGGCTCAACACTCCGCCCGGGCGATCCTGATGGCGCTCAACTCCTCCGTTCTTCCCTCTGGGATCAATCACTTACCTACCGCTGGTGATGCGAACTACTCGGTGACCTGAGTAAGCGTCACTCTTCGGCAGCCAGCCCCGTCGCCCGTCCTGCATCTGCTCTGGCTTAGAACCCCACTGCCGAACTTCCCGGTGCGCGCGTCCGCAGCCGACGCCTTCACCCAGGTGCTGCTCACTTAACTTCACTGCTGGTACTGCGAACTGCCCTTACGCGTACTGCGGTACTGCTCGCGGCGGCCCCTGATCACTGCGGGCCACCCGGTCCGGTCGTCAGTCCCGTCGCCGTCCTGCAACAACCCTGGCTTCGGAACTCCACCACCGCACCGTCCTGCAAACTGCGGTACTGCTGCCCGGCAGTTCATCTCTGCCAGGCCCTGTTGATCTCGGCTACGAGAGAAACCATAACCACACCGCCATCCAATGTCTACTCCAGCCAACATAGATTTCCGCGTGTTCGACGGTGAGGTAATCGACCTCGTGCAGCGGTGGAGGGCGGGAGCAAGCCGGGTTAACGGGCCGCAGCCGGGGCACAAGCCACGGACACACAGGACCGGACACTGACGATCCAGAGACCAGGGGAACCTGATGGACACGATGAGCGTCAACGTCGCAACCCTCCGCTCCGCGACGGGCCCCGCTGGTACAGGGCATGAAGGTCGCCTTTACCGGTGACACCCGCACTGCACGCGAAGAACTCATCGCACGCTCCGTCGCGGCAGGACTGAACGTGATGGGCTCGGTCAGCCGGCACACCAGCGTGCTGGTCACCAACGAGTGCGACTCCGAGAGCGCCAAGTATCGTGCGGCACGTGGTGCAGGAGTGCCCGTGATCACCGAAGGAACCTTCCTCGGCCTGCTCACCGGCGTGCAGCCTGGAACCGCCCACACCAAACCGGCACCATCGAAGCCGTCCCTACCCGCACAGCGGCGCACCGGCCGCCCAGCCTCCGCCCAACCGCTGTCCGGGCGCCGGGTCCTGGTGCTGGGCGGCCACCACGACGAAGCCTCGGCGCTGCGCACCCGCATTACGGAGCAGGGCGGTGCCGCCGCCGTCAATCTCTCCGCCGGCGTCACCGATGTGATTCTCCTGACCGGTGGAGCCGAGGACCGTCGCATGCCCCACATCACGGCACGCGGACTGCCGGTCCACGATGGCGACTGGCTCGCCACGCTCAAGCCGCCATCGGGCACCGCCGCACAAGTGGGAACGGCCGACCCGGTCCTTCCCCGCGGCGGCGTTTTCGACCTTCCGACTGCACACGGCGGCGCCGGAACATGGACGGTGAGTGCCTCCTGGGGCCATCAGGCCGACTGCGAGATCGACGTGGTCGCCTTCCTGCTCGACGAGGACGAACAGGTCCTGTGCGACGAGGACTTCGTCTTCTACGGGGCGCCCGAAAGCCCCGACGCGACGGTGCGCCTGATCACCGACGGCCCCAGCGAACAAGCCATCACAGCGGAGCTGACCACCCTTTCCGACGCCGTCCGCAAAATCGTCATCGCCGCTGCCATCGACGGAACCGCGACGTTCGCCGATGCCGGAGCAATCGAGATCACCGTTGCCCAGGCAACCGACGCGCGAGCACTGGCCCAGGCCACCCTGGACGCCGCGACGACCGAACGAACGCTGCTGCTCGCCGAGGTCTACCGGCGTGGCCCGGGATGGCGCGTACGCGCCATCGGCCAGGGATACGACCACCAACTGGCCGACCTGGCACGCAGCTTCGGCGTCGACATCATCGACTGAGCTCTCGCCTACCCTGCGGCCGAACCGTTTTGCGCCCGTGAGCCGACTGCTGTCCACACACCGGTGGCCCCCGCCTCGAGCAGCACACGCCACTGCGCGGCCATCGTCGACCGCCTCACCTTCTGATCAGGCGGCGGGGTACGGCAGCAGCCCGCTCGCGGTCTTCTCCCAGGCCGCCTTCAGCTCGGCGAGCAACTCCGGCTTGTCGGGCGCCAGATCGGCCTGCTCGCGCAGATCGGCGCCGAGGTCGTAGAGGTGGTCCTTGCCCGCGGAGTCCTGGTAGTACTTCCAGTCGCCGCGCCTGAGCGCCCGATTGGCCCGCACCCGCCAGAACAGGTCCCGCTCGGGCAGCTTCTCGCCCTTCAGCAGATAGCCCGCGAGGCTTCTGCCGTCCAGCGGATACGCCGGGTCGGGCCGGGCGCCGGCCAGCTCCAGCAGGGTCGCGGTCCAGTCGGGGGAGAAGTTCGGTTCGCGGCTGACCTGGTTGTCGTCGATGCGGTGCGGCCAACGGACGATCGTCGGCACCCGGATGCCGCCCTCCTGGAGCACGAACTTCTCACCGCTCAGCGGCCAGAGGTACGACCAGCGTTCACCACCGTTGTCGCTGGCGAAGTACACCACCGTGTTCTCCTCCTGCCCGGACCGGCGCAGCGCCGCCAGCACCTCGCCGACCGCCGCGTCGAGGCTCTCGACCATCTGCGTGTACTTCGCGACCGAGCCGCCGTCGTCGTGCAGCAGTGCGGCGGTGATCTCGGCCTGGCTCTTGGCGGCCCGGATCTTCGCGGCGATCTCCGCACCGGTCTCGGCGTCCTCCTCGCTCAGCCAGGGCCAGTGCGGGGTGGTGAAGTTGAGGTTCAGCAGCCACGGCTTGTCGTGCTTGCGGCCGACGTACTCCACCGCCCGCTCGGTCAGCACCTCCGTGTAGTAGCGCAGGTCCTTGTACTCGGCGTCCCCCTCGTAGAGGTCGTAGTCGCCGAGCTGGCCGAGCTTGGAGAAGTACTCCAGGACGCCGCCATGGTTGCCGAAGAACTCGTCCCAACCCGACTTCGTGGGGCTGTAGTCGGGCAGCCAGCCGCAGTGCCACTTGCCGATTAGGGCAGTGGAGTAGCCCGCCTTCTTCAGCAGGGAGGCCAGGGTGGGATGGTTCGGGTCCAGACCCTGGGTCCTGTTGGCGATGGGCTCGGCGAGCCCGCCCTTCGTACGGCCCGGATAGCGCCCGGTGTACAGGCTGAACCGGGTCGGCGAGCAGGTCGCCGACCCCGAGTACGCGTCCGTGAAGCGCACCCCCTGCCGGGCGAGCCGGTCCAGGTTCGGGGTCTTGATGTGCGGCGCTCCGTACGAGGAGAGGTCGGCCCAGCCCAGGTCGTCCCCCAGGATGACCAGGAGGTTGGGGCGCCGGCCGGAACCGGCGGAGGCGGTACGGGCCTGGAACGGGCGCTCGGTGGGGGCGGCCTGGTCGGGGGCTGCCACGGCGGCGGTGGCCGTACCGGCGACGGCGGTGACCGCGCCACCACCGACGAGACCGCCGAAGGTACGACGGGATATTTCGGGCATGCGGGTTCCTCGGAACGGACGGGTGCCACGACGGGACACGAAGAGGGAAGAGAAGAAGGGCGGGCGAGGAGACTGTGGGCTCAGCGACAGATGGCGCTGGACTGCCGGCACAGGTCGACGTGGCGCCGCTCCACGAGCGCGACGAGCGCGCGCGGGTGATCGGCGGAGGGCCTCATGCTGAGCGACGGTGCCAGCGGGCAGCCCGACACGTCAAGCCAACGTCCATGCAGTGGACGCACCTGAAAGGTGCGCGGGGAACTGCGCAGTCTTTTAGGGGCGTCTGGGGGCGCAGCCCCAGGACGGGATGGGACGGGTAGGGGTGGCGGTGACGAAACAACCCTCACCCCACCACCCGCAGCAGCAGCACAGCCCGCGCCGGCACCGTAATCGCGCCCCCCGCGCGATGCACGACGCCGGGCGCCCGCCCCTGCTCCTCCCGCGAGGTGTCGACGGCAACCTCGTACCGCTGCGCCCACGGCCTCCCCGGCAGTACGAAGCTGGCCGGCCGATCCCCGGCATGCAGCACCGCGAGGAAACTGTCGTCCACAACCGGCGCCCCCCTGGTCCTAACGGGAATGTACGGGGGGATTCCATGCGCCGTTCCATCGCTGCCGCCGCAGTCGTCACGCTCACCGCCACCCTTGTGGCCGGGTGGGCTGGTAGTACGTCTCGTGGTCCATGCCGTCGGGGAAGTAGTCGGCGCCAGAGCGGGGCGTGACGGCTTCGCACCTGTCCGCGTCGCTGTTCGAGGTCGATTACCTCACCGTCGATCACGCGGAAATCTATGTTGGCTGGAGTAGACATTGGATGGCGGTGTGGTTATGGTTTCTCTCGTAGCCGAGATCGAGCAGGGCCTGGCAGAGACGAACTGCCGGTCAGTAGTACATGCAGTTGCAGTTGGCAGGACGGTGCGGTGGCGGAGTTTCGAAGCCAGGGTTGTTGCAGGACGGCGACGGGACTGGCGACCGGACCGGGCGGCTCGCAGTTATCAGGGGCCGCCGTGGCAGTACCCGTAAGTGCAGTTCGCAGTACTCAGCAGTGAAGTCAGTGAGCAGTACCTCGGTGAAGGCGTCAGCTGCGGGCGCGCGCACCGGGAGGTTCGGCAGTGGGGTTCTAAGCCAGAGCAGATGCAGGACGGGCGACGGGGCTGGCTGCCGAAGAGTGGCGCTGTTCGAGGCCACGAGCAGTTCGTAGTACCAGCAGTACGCAGTTCCGCAGTTCCCGTTTGGTAAGTAGTTGATCAAGAGGGAAGAACGGAGGAGTTGAGCGCCATCAGGATCGCCCGGGTGGAGTGTTGAGCCCGGGTACCGCAGGACATCGATAGTGAGGTGGTCTCCGGTCAAGCAACCGCGATCCCCGCGTCCCCGACAACTTCCAGGTCGGGTCAGCGGATACAGAAGGCCGGCGCAGTAACCAGGGTCGGCAGATGGTGTAGCAGTTCCTTCGGGGCTCTGGTGCCGGTATGGCACCAGGGCCCCTCCACGCGTTCCACAGAGAGGTGTAATGACAGCAGACGATTCATTCGGCCGTCTCGATGACGACGACTACCCCGCCTACACGATGGGCCGGGCCGCCGCCATGCTCGGCACCACCCAGGGCTTCCTGCGTGCCATCGGCGAAGCCCGCCTGATCACCCCGCTGCGCTCCGAGGGCGGCCACCGCCGCTACTCCCGCTACCAGCTGCGCATCGCGGCCCGCGCGCGTGAGCTCGTCGACCACGGCACCCCGATCGAGGCTGCCTGCCGCATCGTCATCCTCGAAGACCAGCTCGAAGAGGCCCAGCGCATCAACGCCGAATACCGCCGCGCCGCCGAATCAGCGAACCCGACGACCGCGGCCTGAGCAGCTGAGACCTGCAACTCTCCCAGGAGCTTCGCGACTGCGTCCCGCGCATGCTGACCGGGACGCACAACGTTCCGGGCAACTTCACTTTCTACAATCAGCGCGGCCGCCGCCCTGGCCATGGGGTTCAAGCTGTCGAGCGCCCTGAGCCCGGGGCGGGCATGACAGTCGCAGCACGGACTTGAGCTGGCGCCGGTCGCCTTCGGGGAGAGCGTCGGGGTGTGTGAGGATCCAGCGAGTGACGGCGCGGGCCGATGGCGGCCGGGGGCCGACCGGTTGGGGTTTGCCGCGAAGGGTCCTGCTGACGTAGTCACGGACGCCGCCGTAGCCGCGTGGATAGCCCTGTTCCCTGATCTCCTCCCACAGTTTCCAGGCGTTGGTGCAGCCTTCCTGCCAACGCTGGTCGAGGTAGGGCTTGTAGGCGTCGAGCCTGGTCACACGACCTTGCCACTGCCCGGTGAACATCTCCTCCGGGGTGGCGGCGCGGGAGAAACGCAAGATCGTGTTCAGGGTCATGCCGAGTTGCCTGGCGACCGAACGCTTGCTGTGACCGGCGGCGAGGAGAGCGTGGATGGTGGCGTGCTTGGCACGGGTGCGTTCGGCGAACCGGTGCCCGGCCGGCCAGGGCGACAACGCGGCCGACTCGGCCTCCTCCTGAGGTTCCTCCGGCTGCATGGGCGTGGGCCACAGGCAGCCGCGCTGCCGGTAGACGCACTTCTCGGCGGCTTCGCCCAGGTTGTGCCAGAGATGCCATCGGTCGGCGACCTGGAGGGCTTGCGGGGCGCCGCGGGTGGCACCGTCGGCGAAGAAGGGAGCCCGGTCACGGCAGATGATCTCGATGCCAGGCCGTTCGGCGAGCCAGGCCGCGAGCGTGTCTGCCTCCCGGTCCGGCAAGAGGTCGATCGGACGGCGTGTTTCGACGTCGACGAGCACGGTTCCATAGATACGGCCCTTGCGCTGGGCGTATTCGTCCACGCCGACCACACGGGGTGTGGCAGTGGCGGGGTCCGGGAGCGAGGCGATCAGCCGCAACAGAGTGTTCCTGCTGACCGGGACTTTGAAGGCGTCCGTCATGCGGGCGCCAGCCCGGCCTGCGAGCGCAAGCCCCACCGACACCAACGTCGATCGCAGCCGCTCGGTCCGTCGTCCGAACAGGCGAGTGAGACCAGGGACTTGCTCAGCGAAGGTCTTGCGTGGGCAGGAGTCCTCCGCGCAGACGAATCGCCGCACCTGCAGGGTCACCACGACGAACTTGCCCGCGCTCGGCAGGTCACGAGGAAAACGCAGGTAGGAGCCATGTATCCGCCCTGACCAGCATCCGCACTCCGGACAGGCCGCCCGCCCTACGGTCGTCCGAGCTTCCACCTGGACGACCGTGTCGGTCACCTTCACCGATTCCACCAACACGCCCTCGACCGAGGAGAACAGCAGCTCATCCGGCTGCGGCAGCACTTCGTTCACGGCGAAGGACTGTCGACCACACTGCCCTCCCGCCGGGCGATTTTCGGGCGAACTCAATCGCCATCACACGAAGATCAACAGTCACCCTGGGTACGCGACCACACGAAGTGGACCAGAGCCCGAGTTTGGACAGCAGTTGTTCACCGTCTCGGGAGTCGGTTGGATCGGGGCGGGGTCGATGTTCACGAGAACGGGAGGCACCTGATCCGGAGCCTGTTCCGGGTGCCGGTCGGTGAGTGTTGAGGGGATTGTCGTGGAGTGGTCAACGGGATTGCTCGGGTTCGCCGCCGGGCTCCTGCTATCGGTCACCACTGCGCCCGTAGGCGTCTCCGGGGCGGTCTTCCTGCTGCCCGTTCAGGTCAGCGTGCTGGGCGTGCCGAGCCCGGCCGTGACACCCACGAACCTGCTCTACAACGTCGTGGCCGGCCCCGGTGCCCTCCTGCGCTACTGGCGAGCAGGGCGACTGGGCGGGCCACTGACCCGCCTACTCATCGCGGGCACCGTCCCTGGCGTCGTCATCGGCGCCGTGATCCGCGTATTCGCCGTTCCCGGCCCGCGCGTCTTCCGTCTCCTCGTCGCCGTGCTGCTGTTACCGCTCGGGCTGTGGCTGTGGCTCCGGAGCGTACGCCCGGCTCCACAGAGCGCCCGCGACCAGCCTTCGCCCCGCGCGACGACGTCGCTGGCCCTGGCCGTTGGTGTCGCCGGCGGCATCTACGGAATCGGGGGCGGCTCCCTGCTCGGCCCGATCCTCGTCGGCCGCGGCGCCCCCGTCTCCACCATCGCGCCGGCCGCCCTGGCCTCCACCTTCGTGACTTCCATGGTCGGCGCGGCCACCTACGCCCTCCTCTCCCTGGCCGCCACGGGCGACGTCGCTCCTGACTGGCTGTTGGGCCTGTCTTGCGGAGCCGGAGGACTTCTCGGCGGATACCTCGGCGCACACCTCCAGCCGCACCTGCCCGAAACCGCGCTCCGGCTCCTGCTCGGCACCCTCGCTACCAGCGTCGGCGCGCTCTACACAGTTCAGGTCCTTCGCTGACCGTGCTGCGTCCAGTCACCCACGGCCCGCTGGGGGAGCGTTCCCGCCGCATTGGGAGGCGGATTTCGAATCGCGGGTGGAGGACTTGCTGGCGGTTTCGGCCTCCCCAGGGCGCGCTCCCTTGTTGGGGTGGGCGGCGTTCTGGGCCCGCTTCTCCGATGTGCCGTGTTCCTTGGCCTGAGGGTCCCTGTCAGCACCGTCACGGCGCGGGACACGTCGGATCCGAGTCGGCGTCGCTTTCCGGCTGAGGCGGGTACGTCAGGTGGCCGTCCTTGACGTGCGCGTTCTTGTTCAGGACAGCCCGCTTCGCGGTGGCGGCGGACGTGATGTCCAAGACTTCGACGCCCGCGACGATCAACGCGTCGGTGATCAGCCTGCGATGGCAGCGCCAGGGAACCGCTTCGCTGCACATGATCGCGGGCCGTTCGTGTTCGGCCAGCTCCAGCAACTCGTGCAGGCCTTCCTTGAAGGCGTCGGTGTCCATGTAGTCGGCGTAATCGCGGAAGGCTTTTACCTGCCATGCGCCGTTCGCGCTCGGCACGCCTTTTGGGGTGTGCCGTCGGCCGCCCAGTTTTGGGATCCACCGGTATTCGATATCGGGAGGCAAGGCATCGATGATCGCTGGCTGGTTCCACTGCGGGAACTTTCTTGACGACGGGAACGAGCGGACATCGACCAGGCAGGTCACGTCATGGGCCCGGAGCATCTCCAGCACTTCGCTGAAGTCGCGGGTCGAATGCCCCACCGTACAGATCCGGTTCACCAGCCTGCCGTCTCGCTCATTTCCTACAGTTTCGTCAGAGCTACCCCTTTGTGGATGGCGATGTGATCGGTCCTGTCGCTTTTGATCTCATATTGCGGGTCGCTTTCGGTGCAGTGCCGCACGTACCCTTTGTACTCCACGTCCCGCGTGTGCTTCTTGATAATGACGCCCTCGACGTACCCGGCTTCGGAGTTCCATCGGACGTGGTCCCCCACAGCGAACTTCTCCGCCATCCCAAGCTCCTTTTGCTCGGCGTTCAGGCGCGCCCGGTCAGTCCTTGGCGGACCGTACGTAGACGCGTCCGCCGTCGGTCTTCGCCTCCCAGCGGGGCTCGTCGACGGCCGCCGGTCCGCGCATCACTTTGCCGTCTTTGAGCCGGAAGACGCTGGCATGCCAGGGGCAGCGGATACAGCCGTCGGCCATGACTTCGCCTTCGTCGAGCGGCCCGCCTGCGTGCGTGCAGGTGGCCGAGAGCGCGTGAAGGGACCCGTGGTGCCGGACGAGTACGACCGGCACTCCGTCCGCTGTCACTCGGAGGGGTTCGCCGTCGCCCAGGTCGGACTCCGCTGCGACGTCGGTCCAGTCGGTCACGGTCTGCTGGAACGCGGTGTGGTTGACGCCTACGCCCTGGACGAGCGACAGGTGCCCGCCCAAGTACGCGGCGCACGCGGTGATGCCGAGCCCGACTCCGCTCAGCGCCATCCCGAGCTCGTGCCGTCCCCGCCTGCGGGCGATCCAGGACGCCGCTTGTACTGCGGACGCCGTCATGTTGCAGACCGCGTGCACGAGGCCGACCCGTTGTGTGGCGCCGTAGGTGTCGGACCAGTCGGACGCTCCTGTCGCCGCGGCTGGCAGCGTGGCGATCAGTCCGATGCCGACGAGTCGACGGGCTGATGCGGCTCCGGCCTTGCCCGCGGTCAGGTCGAGGACGGAGGCCATGGTCCAGGCGCCGATGGGCACGTCCGTGAGCATCGGGTGCAGCGGGTGTCCCAGCCAGGTGCCGGACAGCGCGTTCTTGATCGCGTCGGGATGCGTTGCCCGCGCCACCCAGCCGGCAGCCTTGTGCGAGACGCCGTCGAGCGCCTGCAGGCCCTCGACCTGTTCGGTCAGCTTCGGCAACATGGTCGCTCCTTGTTGCGGACGGACAGGCTGAGCGGCTTTCGGAAAGCTACCGACCCATGGTCTCCCCTGGCCGGGCACCCGCCAACTCGAGCACCTCCCCTTGGACGCGACGACTCTCGGGCACACTCTTCTCGCGGAAACTCGCCAACATCTGTTCTCTTGATGACACCAGATGACGGTCGGCCAGTGACGGCTAGCGTGAAAGCGGGTGGATCATGTCCGCGGCCGAGGGTTATCCGGGCCGGGCGGCTGCCGACAGCCCCACCCTGGCCGAACTGGATGCGCGGCTCGTCCTGTGCCGGGCCTGCCCGCGCCTCGTCGCGTGGCGCGAGGAGAGCGCACGCGTCAAACGTCCAGCGTTCCAGGACTGGGACTACTGGGCGCGGCCCGTGCCCGGCTTCGGGCCCACGGACGCCTCGCTCGTCGTCACCGGCCTGGCACCTGCGGCGCACGGCGCCAACCGGACCGGCCGCATTTTCACCGGCGACCGGGCCGGCGACCTGTTGTACGCGACGCTGTACGACCTCGGCCTGGCCTCCCAGGCCGCATCGACGCGCCGGGACGACGGACTGGAGCTGTACGGGGTCAGGGTCACCGCGCCCGTCCACTGCGCACCGCCCGCCAACAGACCCACGCCTGGCGAGCGGGACACCTGCCGCCCGTGGCTGGCTCAGGAGCTGCGGCTGCTGTGGCCGACGATGCGCTCCGTCGTCGCACTGGGCGCCTTCGGCTGGCAGGCGGCGCTCTCCGCACTGGAGGAGGCTGGCTGGAGCGTGCCCCGGCCGCGCCCGATGTTTGGCCACGGCGCGCGGACGACACTCACTGCGTCGGACGGGACGGGCCCCGCGATCACGTTGTTCGGCTGCTACCACGTGAGCCAGCGCAACGTGTTCACCGGCCGGCTCACTCCGACGATGGTGCGCGAAGTGCTCGAGGCTGCCGCGCACTGCGCCGGCCTGCCCGTGGACGGAAACGGAACCGGCCCGGGGCCGCCCGGGTGACGACGACGCTCTCAGAGGGCGGTATGTGAGTGAGTAGATAGTTTGTCGTCGCCTGAATGTGTAGCAGTGTGGCGTTCCGGCGGGTGGGGGTCGTGGGCATCGTTCAGAGAGCAGCACTGGCGACCAAAGCCTCTGCCGAGGGTTTCGGACTAGACAGCTGCACACACGTCAAGCAATGGGAGAAACTGGGAAACTAGCGAGACTCGACGGACGAGCCTGCGAAGGAGCCGCGCGGTGGGCGACGAGTCGCTGTTCTATCGGCCGGGAAGCACGCTGCTGACCACGATCCGTGCGTATACGGGCGGGCCCGCGCCGAGTCGCCGTGACGACCCGGCCGTCCGTTTCCATCCCGGCGGAGTCGCGTACCACCAGGCGTACGGATACGTTCCCGTGATCAAACTGGGCTGGCCGGCGGTCCGCGCGGTCGCCGTCCTCCCCGGACCGGTCCCGGACCGTCAGGCTCTGTGCGTGTACCGGCTCAACGAACCACCGGAGCCCGACGTCCCGGCCAACGAACTATTCACCGGCACCGGGCGGGGCCTCGGAGTCCACTTCCATGCGCTGTTCGGCACGAAACTCGTGGTGCACCTGCACCACGTACGAGGCCCGTCCCTAAGGAAACTCGCCCAGCGCCTACCAGCCTGGACAGACGGCCGCATCACCCTCACCACCGAACGCCCAGCCTGAGAGGGCGGTAAGTGACGTGCTGCCTGTTTCGCGCTTGCGGCTGGGGTTGTCGGGCTGGTGGTGGCCTCTCCGGGTGGCTATGGCCGTGGCTGGGTGAACAACCCCTGCTCGGTCTCGATCAGGATCCCGCGTTCGACCAGCCGCTTGAGCTTCAGCCGGACGTTGTTGACGTTGCTGGGTGCGATCTCCAGATCCATCGCCTCGCAGACCGCCCGTGCCCGCAGCGGGGCGTCGGCCGCGGCGGACACCGCCATGATCTGCCGGTAGTCCGGATGGTCCGGCAGCTTCGCGGCCGGCGGCGTCGGCGGGGACGGATCAGGCAGCGCCTGCAGGGTCTTGCGGGTGATGCGGACCTCCTCGGCGACCCGGTCGAACTCCTCCAGTTGTGCGGTGAGTTCCGCGATGCGTCCCCGCGTGGCCTCGGCCTGCACGGCGATCTCGCGCTCTTGCTCCTCCAGGTGCGCCAGCACCGCTCCCAAGGTCAGCTCGCTGCCGCTCATGCGCCGCGCCAGGTGGGGGTGGAGGTCACGGTGAGCATCCGGGCCATCCGGTCGCTTATGGCCCAGTACACCCTCGACTCGGCGGAGGCGGGCCGGTGCTCGTAGTCCCGTACCAGCCTGCGGTGCAGCATCATGATCCCGTTCACCTGCTCCACCACCCACCTCTTGGGCTGCGGGACGAACCCGCTGGTCGCCGGGTTGCGCTCGACGACTTCGACGTCGATGCCCACTTTCTGCCCGTGGTCGATGACGGCGGTCTTGAACCCCTGGTCCACCAGGGCCTTGTGCACCGTGTCGGTGTCGGCGGCGACCTTGTCCAGCAGGGCGATGCCGGCGGCGTTGTCGTGCGCGGACGCGGCCAGCACCACCACCGCGATCACCAGACCGAGAACATCAACTGCCAGGCCGCGCTTGCGGCCTGGGACTTTATTTTGCCGCGTCCCTTCCGGTGGTGTCGGCGGGCACCCCGACGGCCGCGTGCAGGCTCTGGGTGTCGAGCACCACCAGGCTCGGGTCGGCCTTGCGCCCCCGGCTCTCGCGGACCTGCCAGCGCAGCAGGTCGTGGATGGTCTGGTCGGTGCCGTCGTCGCGGCACTTGTAGAAGTAGTACTTCACCGCACCGACCGGGGGCAGGTCGTGGGGGAGGTAGTCCCACTGGCAGCCGGTACGGGACTGGTAGAGCAGGGCATTGACGATCTCCCGCATCTCGTAGGCGCCCTGGTGGCCGCTGACGGAGGGATGCTGAGCCTTCCAGGAGGCGATGACGGGTTCGATCAGAGCCCACCGCTCGTCGGACAAGTCGCTCTTGTAGGGCTGGCGGTCGCTCACGAAGAACACTCCAGCACGACAGGACTCCCCGATCAGCCCCGATGCGCCTGCGCCACACGTTCCAGCGACAACAAACGTGGCATCACGTCACATACCGCCCTCTGAGTGTCGGCGGGACTGGCACTCGCGGGGCCTGTAGCGCTCGGGTTTCGGTCAGCGTTCGATGTGATAGCGGCTTTGGGAGATGATGGCCTGGCGGAGTTTTGTGGTGAAGTCGGGGGTTCGGGCGATGCGGTCGACGCCGCCGGCTTTGCTGTGGCGTAGGGCACTTTTGAAGTTTTGCTCCAGGGTGCCGGTCATGCGGGTCATCAGGTCGTCGCTGAGGTGGGCGAGGTCGATGTTGAGGAGATCTCGTGTGGTGGGCTGGCGCAGCCGGGTGAGGGTGTAGGCGGACATGGAGGCCAGGGGATAGAGCCAGTTCTCCAGGGAATCGCCCAGCAGCGGCCGGTCTTCGGCGTACCGGGTGAGGAACATGCGCAGCCTGGTGTGGACATCGAGGCAGAGGCGGTAGATGTCCAGGTCGTGTCGGGACGAGAAGATCTGGGTGTAGTGCTGATCATCCAGCAGCAGGGCATCGGAGTGCCGCAACGCCGTGTGCGGCTCATGCTGGACGAAGGCCGTGAACTCCCGTGCCAGACGGGACATGCTGACAACCCGTTCAAGTGGGAAGCCGAGGTTGCGGTAGTAGCTGGCGCGGCGTTCGTAGTAGTAGCCGCCGGCGTGCGTGAGGCTCTCCTCGATATCCTTCTGGATGGATTCGGTAGCCCGCAGGGCACCGGCAGGCAGCTGTGTCTGACTGTTGGTGGCTCGGATGATGCGGTCACGGGCGGTGCCGGACTCGGGGGCGACGACGACCTTGACCAGGAGCGAGCGGTCACGGTGCTGGCCGCCGCTTTGGAAATAGCTGTAGATTTCGTGACTAGTCTGCAGCCCGTTGACGATCTGGGGCTCCTTGACGACGATCCTCTTGCCGGCGATCTGGGCGGCGTCCGCGACCACCGTGACACCGTTGTTGAACCACCAGAAGTCCTCGCCGGTCCCGGACTTGAGGGTCTCACCGATGGCGTTGTTCACCGCGGTGGACCCTGCGTAGTCGCGCACGTTCGACTCGAACAGCTCCAGCCGCAACGCCTCGTTGCCGGACGTGATGAAGCGGTAGTACTCGTCCAGGCGTGCCAGGCACACGTACCCCTCGCCGAGCGAGGTGCTCATCGGGGTCTCGGTGAAGACCAGTTGTGCGACAGCTTTGGCACCCCGGGCGGTGCGCTCGCGTAGATCTGCGGCGTTGAGGTACTCGATGGTGGCCTCGGAATCGGAGGTGATCTTCGCGATTTCCCTGCGTAACCGGTCGCCCTTGGCCTTCACATTCGGGTGCGGCGCCTCGGATGCTTTGCTGGCATAGATCACCTTGATGCGGACCTGGGGGAAGGAGGACGCCAGTTCTTCGAGGATGTGCAGGAAGCGCCGTGTGCGGTCCAGGAGTCTGGCGTTGGTGTGGCTGGCCAGGTCGTCCTCGTCGCGGCTCATGTCCAGCAGCGCGGGCAGATGGAAGTGCAGCTTCTCGATTACGGTTTCCTGGTAGCCCGAGGTGTTTTTCGCCTGCAGGATCACCAGCTCGATCTTCCCCGCCCGCGACGGCAGGAACTGATGAGCGTCGGCGGTGATGTAGCGCTCGTCCACGAAGGTCCAGATGCCGTCGATGCCGCAGTCGTGCGCCCCGTCCACGATGCCGTCCATGATCTCGTCGGTGTCGAGATCCCAGTCCTGCAGTGCTTTGTCGGCAGCAAAGAAGGTAAAGAAGTCGTCGCGGCTCTTCTCAGGCGCCAGCTTTCGGTGTTGGTCCTCCAGGATGCGGTCCAGCAGCCGCTGGTCATTGTTTTGGGCCGACGTCATGCAGCACCTCCATCAAGGAGCCAGAACCCGGACAAAGAGATGCTGACAGGCTGATGTCACGGTGAACACCCTGCACACCGACAGGAGTTGGAGGAAGGGGGCAGATGCTCTCGTGTCGGTGCCACTTCGACCTGGCGGTACGCAGGTGCTCACCGGTGGACGCCCTGGCGAACAACGTGTCGTAATCAGTGACTTCGTCAACTACCGGGACCCGGTGCGGCCTGAGACCTGCCGGGAGGCCGTCGACCTGGCCGAAACTTTGCTGCCCGCCCCCCCGGGTGGCACCCGCGCGGTCGTCCTCGTCACCGGCACCACCCAGCTGGCCCTGTGACGCACCCTGCTGACGGGAGTCGAACCCACCTCGGCCGCTTCCAGTGTGCTGCGCCGCCGCGACCCCCGCAGCCTGCGCGGCTGGGCTCAGTGGGTCAACATGTTCCACACGGAGGACCGCCTGGTGCGTCTCCATGAGCTGACCGGCGGCTGGCGTCAACTGCTTAAAGACACGCTTCATGTATTCGACCGAGAGGACACCCAATTGCGCTTGGAACCGGTGTTGCGCCAGTGAGTGGCGCCGATTCGCATGGTTGACGGCGAGCGGCTGCCGCCCGATGCCTGGCGCGGCCTATGCATTGCAGGCTGATGAAGGGTGTTGCTGCGCATGCAGGCGGTGTGATGCCGCGGCGGCATACGTCCTCACCTGCTAGACGGTCTACCCGTAGACTCTTCTGTCTGGGTAGACAAGAGAGTTGCGTCTCTGTCAGTCTTCTTGGTGCCGCCGCGTGTACGCGGCTTCTGGGGAGAGGGGTGGGAGTCATGGCAGAGTTTGATCAGCAGTTTGTTTCGGTGCCGGTTCCGCGGGAGTACGTCACGCAGGTGTACGCGTTCCTGGCGAGCCTGTCCGGGGCGACGGTCCCTTCGCCTGCGGCGCCTTCGGAGGTGTCTGGGGCGGACGGGGATGGCGGCTGGCCGTACCGGGAGTGGGGCGTCGAGGACCTGGGGGACCTGGCCGCGAGTCAACTGGCCTCGGTGCAGACCGTGATCGGTCTGCTGGACGTTCTGGCTGAGCAGCCGGGGAGCAAGGTGGGCTACACGTTTCTGGTCGATAGGCTCGGGGTCGAGCGGAATCAGTTGCGTGGCTCGCTGGCCGCGTTCACCCGCGTGGTGCACAAGCACTACCGGCGGCGTAACTGGCCCATGTCCTGGGAGGAAGGTCCGGGCCAGAGCGACGGGTTCAAGTCCGAGTTCTTCTACACCGTGACCGAGGACCTCGCTGCGCGCTGGAAGGAAGTGCGCGCACAGCGGTAACAAGGGCCAATGGGGCCCAGGTCGGGATTCCCTACACCGGCTGCAGTCGCCCGATGGCTGCAGCGCCGTTTGATGCGTCGTTGATGTCGTCGCCAGGAGAGAGGCAGTCTTCATGTCCGGGCCCGTGCAGGACTCGTCGCTTGACCATTTCGGCCCCGACGGGATGCGCCGGATTCCTGTTCCTGGCGCCTACAGGGTACGTCTGCCCGACGGAGCCCGCCGGCAGCTGGAGAGCGTGGGAGTGCCGCTCATCGTGGCCCCCTACTTCACCGCGGCGAGCCCTTCGGACGCCCTCACGCTCGGCGTGTTCGCAGGTCACCATGACCTTGAGCCGCCGCCTGCCGACATGACCGACTGGCTGCGCATCGGCACCGACCGCCTGGCGCACCTGTGTGTGCGTCCCGACGGCACCGTGCAGGCCGTGTTCCTGGACGCGGTGGGGGAGGACGACATGCTGGTCTCCTCGAGCCTGGCCGCGTTCACCGCCCAACTCGCCTGCCTGGACCGCCGACTGCCCGTGATCGCCGCATCGAGGGACCTCTCGGTGGCCGCGGCCGCGTTCCGCGAACTCAACGCTGAACTGCGCCTGATCGACGAGGCGGCGTTCGACGCGCGCGAACGCTGGTGGCCGCGTGTCCTGGACGACGTCCGTCACACCCTGAACTTCCCGTTCTCCTCCGCATTCGAGTACCTCGACGACGCAGGCAGCAAGCAGATCGTCACCGACGCCACCGGACCGGGGCGCGCCCACCCCGAGGAACTTCTCTGGAGCCGGCTCGAGGAACAGGGCATTGCGCCGGAACAGGTCCGCCGCGTCTACTGCGAACTGCAGCCGTGCATGATGCCGGGCCACTACTGCGCCGTCTGGCTGCAACGCACCTTCCCTCACGCCGAGTTCACCCACAGCTTCGACTACGGGCCGGAAGCGGCGTCCCGCGAGGAAGGCCTCAAGGAACTGATCACCTACGCGGCGCAGCAGGCCCGGCGGTGAGCATCCAGAGCTGGCGGCGGCCGGCAGCCGGACGGGAGCCGGCCGCGGCCGCCCTGCTGGCCTGGCTGACAGACTCGGACGCACCTCGCATGTGCCTGGTAACTGGCAGTGCAGGCTGCGGCAAATCGGAACTGCTGGCCTGGCTGGTCGCGCACGGCTCACGGCCTGGCACATCTACCGAGCGCCGTGTGCACGCCGTGGCCCCCCTGCACGGCATCGGCCTGCACGGCGCGGTCTGGGACCTGGCCCATCAGCTCGGCGCCGCCGCCCGCACTCCCGGCGAGCTGATAGCCGCACTGGCAGCCGACCAGCGGCCGACCACGATCGTGCTGCCCGACCTGGACCACTCGGCAGACCCAGAGTCCTTGAGCGAACTGGCCCTGGCCCTGGCCAACCTGCAGCACGTCCGACTCCTGGTCGAAGTGACCCACGACAGCCCACCGGCCGCACGGCTCAGCACACGCGCACCGGCCGTCATGGACCTCGACCACGACCAGTGGACTGACGCCGCCCGCCTCGCTGCCTGGCAAGCAGCCAATCCTGCCGTCCCCGCCCAGCACCCGCAGACGCCGGACTTTGCCATCGATCTGGACGACCCGGCTCAAGTCGTTGGCGCCGACCCAATGACGGTGACCACCCGGTACGAGACCAGCCCCACAGACCACGCAGGGCTGCGCACTGCCTGGCTGCGCGCGGGCCAGTCGCTCACCAACGAACCACACCCCGCAACCCGCGCCCTCATCCTCCAGACCGCCCTCGGCGACAACGCCGACCCACGCCTGGCGGACCATCTGGCAGAGCTCGCCGAAGACGCCCCCTGGCGTCTCGTCTGGAGCCGGGCCAGCGGCGACGTCAGACCGCCCTGGCCCGGCCCCGTCCGCGCGCTGGCGACCGGACGCGACGCGCTCGACGGCACCGTCTTGATGGCCGACCACCGAGGGATTGTGCGTGCCGTAAGCGCGGCCGACGCAGCCCCTCAAGGCCGCCTGCCAAGACCCTTCCCCGCGACCCGCACCCTGGCCGTGCTGCCCGGCGGGATGGCCCTCACCCTGAACAGTCAGGGCCACCTGGACACCCAGCACAGCCCCGCGGCGCCCAAACCGACCGGCATCCAGGCCCTCCTGGACGACGGAACCAGCCCCACGGAACAACTCCTCGACACTGTCCGCGCCCACCTGGCACGCCAGCCAGGCCAGGTCCTCGCCGCATCCGGCACCCTGCTGGCTACCGCGGACCGAGCCGGCTGTGTGCACGCCCATCTACTGGACCAGCCGTCAGCCCGGCCGCAAGTGGCAACCCTTCACCCGACGCCCGTCACAGCCCTGGCAGTCATGGACGTCAAATCGTCGGACGACACGGATCCCCTGCCCCTGGTGTACAGCGGCGGGGCCGACGGCCACGTCCGCGTCTGGTCGCCCGGTCATGATCCACTGTCAACACCGGTTGCCACACGGGAGGTTGCGGTCTCTGCCCTGGCCGCCGCACAGGTTGAAGGCGAGCCCACGCTCGCCATCGCCTGGACGGACGGCCTGGTCGAGCACCACTCGCTCAGCTCCGGCACAGTGCGCCCCCTGCGCCTGGGCTCGGCGGTGCATGCCCTCGCCCTAACCGCCGTCGGCAGCCTGATTGTTGGAACCGATGAGATGGTCGGCTGCCTGCGCCCCTGCTGAACCCACCGGGGCTCAAACAGAACGGTCCACGGTTGACGATCTTTTACTTACCGTAAAGGGTAGGGAGGTTGAAGCTTTACGGGGGAAGGACAATGTGTGGGAAAGAAGCTGCCCGACGAGCTCGTCGAGGTGCTCGACCTCGTCGGCGTCAAGTGGCCCAACATAGACGAGGACGAGGTCCGCGGCAGCGCCAAGGACTACCGCCACCTGGCCGAGGGCATCCGCGACGTCATCACCGAGGGCAACAAGGCCTGCTCTCATATCGTCGCCGGCCGCAGTAAGGGCAAGACCGTCGATGCGCTCGACCGGCGCTGGGGCAAACTCACCACCAAAGACCTGACCACCTTCATTAAAGCCCTCGACGATCTGGCAGATGCCCTCGACGACTGCGCCGGCTTCATCGAAGGTTGCAAGATCGCCTGCATCGCCGAGCTGAGCACCGCCGCCGCGGCCGCCACCGCAGGCGTCATCGGCATGTTCTTCACCGTCGGCCTCAGCGGCCTGCTCAGCGCAGCAGCCATCGCCGCCTGCCGCTTCGCCCTGCACGAAGCCATCGACTACGCCATCGGCGAGATCACCTCGGTCGTCACTGACAAGATCGAGGCAAAGATCCTCGGCAAGATCGAGGACCTGTTCACCGACCAGCTCGACGCCCACGACGACAACGACCTCTCCCGCTACGCCACCGGTAGCGCCGACATGGCCCAGGACCTGGCCATCGAGTTCGATGAGTTCGAGAAGGCCTCGGGCGGCTACGACGAGACCAAGCGCAACTTCGATAAGAAGAAGAACGCGCACAAGACCGGCGGTGCCAAGCGCCGCAGTTCCGTCAAGAAGGACAGCCGCTTCCACAAACTGTCCACCGTCATGGACAAGGCCGAGGACGCCGTCGAGAAGAAGACCGACGAAACCGTCCACGTCCTGGAGAAGCACGGCGGCAAGATCGACGACTCCAAGAAGGAACACAAGAAGAGCGACGAGAAGACCAAACGCGACCTCGACGGCTGCAAGGACGTCCGGACCTACATCCTCAACTCGGACGGCTCCGTGGACCGGCTACTACCCAACGGGCAGATCGATTCGGACGGCCTGACAGCGACAGACCGCAGGAACCTGACCAGCATTATCGAGCCGGACGGGACGGTCTGGCGCCCCCAGACCGACAAGGATCTCCGCAAGTGGCGCACCGGCAAAGGGCACACCGGCGTCGTCACTTCCAAAAAGGTCGACCCGTTCACCAACGACCTCGGCCAGGCCACCCAGCTGGCACGCAAGGCCCGCGACGACTACGGGGCCGGGAACTACGCCGCCGGCCGCTACATCGACCCGAAAAGCAACCAGGAATCCATCCTCGTCGGCTACAGCGACGACCGGTTCCACTCCGAACGCAACATCGGCCACCCCCTACTGCACAACGGAGCACAGTCAGGCCTGCAAGAGGTTTTCACAGAAAGAGAACCATGTCAGAAGAATCCAAGATGCAACAAATGGCTTGACTACTACTTCAAGCCGGCCAACCCCGACCTGACCGTCACCCATGCCGCCGACTACGATCAGAGTGACAAGTCCACCCAGAACAAAGAGCACGCGGCCTACATGGACCGGCTCAAGAAGGCGCACGGGAAGAACTGAGGCGTGATCCCTTGAAGAGCACTCTGACCGCCGACCAGCTCGTGCGCGCTCACGGCCTGGACAACATCGTGTACTTCCCTCAACACACAGGCACGCCGTTGGAACCCGCCACAGCAGCCTTCCTCAGCGCTGTCGGCATCCCCAACATGCGCCTGTTCAAGACACGAGCCGACATCGGACTCGAGGACCCCGACCCCGTCGAGCTCGGAGCCCTCTTCGACCTTGAGGACGACGACTTCGACTGCCCGGCCGAACGCCGACACTGGCAGACCCTCGGCTACCTGCGCACCACCCTCATCGTCATCGACCCGGACTCCGGTGCCGTACACGGCTACCCGGAGGGCGAAGAAGACAGCCTGCCGCTGCACCGCGACGTGGAATCACTCGCCTACTGCCTGACCGAGTTCCGCAAACTCCAGGATGCTCACGCCCACAAAGACAACACTGAAGTAATCGTTCACCACTTCCGCGAGGCCGTCACCGCCTTCGATGCCACCCCCCTCGAAGATGACGAATCAGAGTGGAACACCATCCTCGATGAAATCCTCGACGGGATCTGGTAACTGCAACGCCCCACCAAGATTCCTCGTATCAGCCGTGCTGGTCACCAGACGAACCAGTGGGCGCATTCGGCCTGTCGGGCGTGTACTCCCCCCGCTGTAACGCAGCACACAACCGTCTGAGGTCGCCGACCGGACCGCCCGAGCAGGCCACCCAATCCCCGTCCTCGAACTTAGCGGGATCGATGCTGGGACGCGCCGTGTCGACGTTGACGAACTCGTGGCGCTGGCACAGGTCTTCGGACTTAGCCCTGAGCAACTGCTGGAGCCGCCGGCGGACTGTGAGCACTGCCATGGCGCGCCGCCAGCCGGATTCATCTGCGCGCGGTGTGAAGCCGCCAGCCTGCCCGAGCGCGCACCGGCTGAACCCACCGCATAACGAAGGCCCCGCCTGGAACTCCAGGCGGGGCCACGGTGGGATGCGAGATCAGTACGCGCCGGCATCTCTCAGCTCGTCACGCACGGCGTCAAAATTCTCAGGGCAATACGCCTTCGTCCCCGTCGCCACAAGTGTGTACGCGTCCTGCTTCACCGTCCCCCAGTCGTCGCCGATCGGGTACAAGTTGCCCTCGCCGAGGAGCTGTCCAGTGTTCAGACCGTCGCACCACTGTGGCGGGAACGCGGTCAACTCGTCGTCCGACGGCTCCCCGTTGAAGGTGATCTCGTGGGCCGCTTTGAGGTAACGGGTTTCCTTGCTGATGGTCGGCTTGGCCTTTGGTGTCGTGGTCGCCTTCCCGTCCTCGCTTGCGCCGCAAGCGGTGAGGCTGGCGAGCAGGGCGGCGGCGAGTAAGGCGGTGGCGGTGCGGCGCATGGTGTCCCCCAGGTTCGGTGTAGTGGTGGGCATGATGCGCAGATGTGGGGACCGTGTGAAGTTGGAGTGTTCAGGTTGTGGCATAGAGGGGCCCCGCAATGACGGGGGAACGTGGCGGGGCCCGGACTTCAGTGTGTCAGCGCTCGTCCGTCGGTGCGCCTGGAACACGCGGGGTGCGTGGAGTGAGGCCCCGCCGCGACGGGGGCGCAGCGGGGCCTGGATCAGCGGCGGTTCAGCCGATGCCCCACTGGCCGGTCTGGTCCGAGAAGCCGGAGTCCATGGCGAACTGCACCTGCGTCACCTTCGAGCTAGTCGGGGCCTCGAACACGATCCAGCCGAGTGCCTTCCCGCCAGGGGTCAGCTTGACGCTGGACGACATGGACGGGCCGGCCGTGATGTCCCCGAACGTGGACTGGAACTGCTGTCCCTCGGCGTCGGCGACCTGAGCCCCGTTGGAGGGGCTGTCGTTGTACGCCTTGGTGCCGGAGTTGACGAGCTTGAACTGGACGCCGATCCAGCGCTTACCGGACTCCGGGGTCATGAAGTCGTCGCTGCTCTTGGCGGGGTCGACGACCTTGACGACGGTGACGTCGAGCTGACTACCGTCTTCCATGCCCTTGAGGGTGATGGTGTCGCCGGTCTTGGCGTCCTTCTTTGCGGCTTCCTTGGCCGGCTTCTCGGCCGGCTTCTTGGCGGGCTTGTCGTCCGCCTTGATGTCGCTCTTCTTGTTCGGAGTGGTGGTGACCTCGGAGCCGCTGTTGCATGCGGCGGTGAGGGGGAGGAGGCCCGCGAGGAGCAGGGCTGCAACGGTCTTGGCGGCGCGGTTCATTGGCAAGGGTGCCCTTTCTGTGAGCGACATGTGTGTGACCTGTGAAGGAGGCGGATGGTTGTACACCGCCGCTACTTTTTCTTTGGCGCGCACGGGACCGGCTTCTCCTGACCGGGTAGTAGCCGCCGCGACTGGCCTTGCACTCGGTGGCGTGCTCGGTGTCTTCTGCTGCGCACGGGTTCATGGGTTGGTCAGCGGCCCCAGCAATTCGCGAGGACCGCAGTGACCAAGAACGTGTTGTCCTGGTGGTGGTGGACGACGTGCACTAGGCGCAGATGGTCCGGGTCGACGGTGACCCCGGTCTCTTCGCGCAGCTCCCGTGCGGCGCCCAAGCGCAGGGGCTCCCCTGATCGAGCTTGCCCGACGGCAGGTGCCAACGGCCGTAGCCGTAGGGGCCGCCGCGTTGGGAGAAGAGCAGCTTGTCGCCGTCGCGGAGGATGACATGGGTGTCGATCAGGGGTTTTGCGACTTTCGGGTTCATGTTTCCTTGGGGGGTTGTTGAGGTCGGGGAAAGTGCCGACGCTGCTGGCGGCTCGGGGGTGCGCGTCGGCGATTGCGGATGCGACGTCCGATGGGGTGGCATCGCTTTCGCCGGTGATCAGCCGAGGCCACAGAAGTAGGCCGCGCTACGCGGCCGGAACGGATTCGAGGTGCTCGATCGCGCGGTTGCGGTTGTAGACCATCGCGTTGATGGCGAGGGCTTGGAGGCCGAGAAGGGCTAGGCGTTGATCACGTTCTTGGACTCGGCGCGGTGGCGCCCCTTGGGGAGAGCCGTCTTGGCCGTCAGTCCTCGCGACTGCCACGCGTTGTCACGAAGCTTGAACAGAGCCCAGTAGCGGGTGGGGCACAGCAGCACGATGTTCATAAACACGGACGACGGGGTTCCGACAAGCCACGAGCGCCACCGCTGGCGTGTGGTCATGTCCGGCCGCATGAGTACGTACAGACCTGACTGGCCGTATCGGACTACGAGGTACACCGCGAGGTACACCAGGGCCACGCCGGGGTTGTGGTATCGGCCGCCCAGGGTCATCACCGTCATCACGACAGTCCAGGCCAGCATCACAGGGGTGATGACGAGCTGGAGCAGACCGAAGGTCGGCGAGATGAGCTGCTTGAGGGACAGCCGCGAGTACACGAACGGCAGCATCCACCACCATGACCGGGCCCAGCGCAGACGCTGGCGGTAGGTCTTCTTCAGCGTGGTGGGCATGTCAGTGACCACGCCGGCCTCATTGACGGCCACGACCTCACCGCGCATGAGGGCCCTCAGCGCCAGCCAGCGATCGTCCCCGGTTCCGCACTCCACCTCGTAAGCGTCCAGGTGGTCGTAGAGCAGCTCTGCCCTGTACAGGGCCAAGGCGCCCGACGTGGTCTCCAGTGCTCCGAGCATGGAGCGCGAGGAGCGCATCATCACGCACGAGGTGCCGATGTCGATGTCCGCAGCCCTGGAGACCCAGGTCTCCTCGAAGTTGCGGATGTAGATCATCCCAGTGGTGGCCTGAATCCGCGGGTTGCTCATGGCCCGGAGCTGCTGCTCCAGAGCATCCGGGAAGGGCTCGCCGTCTGAGTCGATGGTGAGGACGAAGTCGAAGTGCTTGCCCTGCGCCTGGAGGTGACGCAGTACCGTGACCTGGGCCCCGCGCTTGCCCTTGTTCTCCTGCCGGTGCCAGAAGACCTGGGGGTGGTCGAAGGGCTCCACGGGGTGTTGCTGCGAGCCGTCGTCGATCACATGGATCTCATCGAGGGGATGCGTCTGGGCCAGCAGCGACCACACGGTGCGGTGCAGTTTGTCCGTGGGCTCTTCGAAGGCCGGGATGATGGCTACCGTGCGGCCGCGAGCCACGGGCAGGTGTGTGAAGGACCGGCCCTTCAGGAACGAGACCAGGCAGAGCACGATCACCATCATGCCCAGCCACCAGTAGAACGTCAGGATCGGGCTCTTCGACTGGAGGTGGACCACCACGGTGGCAGCGGCCAGAGCCGCTACCACCACAGCAGTCACCACGGTGAATCTCGCCCGTGATGAAGTGCTCAAGCGGTCACCCGCTTAGTCCGGGTCGCCAGGCGGAAGACCGCCACGCCGCTGATCACGAGGAGCATGGCTCCCAATACGATCCACCCCAGCGCCGTGCCGCCCGTGGCGGCGAGAGCGGCTCCTCCAGTGGCGGTGCCGATCGCGGCACCCACACCATTGTGTCCGTACATGTGTTCCTCCTTTCCGAGCGTCAAAGACGCTCGACGTTGTCGCGGGCCGGCATGGCACCACGCGTGTGCCGGAGCGGAGGCCGCCTGGTCGGCGACTTTCGTGAGGTCGAGGGTGTTGTGGGGCGTGAGTGGCACCACAGCGTCGTACTCCTCGACCGGGATCTCGCTCCCGCGTCCCACGTCGTCCGTGGGGGTCCAGGACGTTCACAGCGGCTCCCGCGCCAAGAGCTCGACCGCGTGACGGGGCGGAGCTCTCCCGCTGTTGTTCCGTCTGTGCTCTAGAGCCGCTCGATGTGCTGGGCGCGCGTCATGACGCCGCGGGTGTCGAGGACGTAGGCGGCCTCGGCGGCGAGTTGCGTGAGGTCGAATTCGCCGTGTTGGGTGAGCAGGAGGACGGCGTCGAAGTCGGCAACGCTCGTGCCGTCTCCCGCGGATGCGAAGGGGATGTCCCGGCGGCCGCCTTCGGTCAGGTAGGGGTCGACGACGGTGACATCGGCGCCCATGGCGCGCAGCCGGTCGATGACCTGGATGGCCGGTGATTGGCGGGCGTCGGACGTGCCGGGCTTGTAGGCGGCGCCGAGGGCGAGGATGCGGGCCCCGTGCACGCTGCGGCGGAAGCGGCGGCTGAGTGCATCCTGCAGGCGGCGCACCACGTAGTCGGGCTGGCTTTCGTTGATGTCCTGGGCCAGCTCAACGAGCCTGAAGGTCTGCCCGTGCTGCGTTTTGACGTGATGGCTGAGGTAGACGGGGTCGATGGGCAGGCAGTGTCCGCCGACGCCGGGGCCGGGCAGGAACTTGGTGAACCCGAACGGCTTGGTCGCGGCCAACTCCAGGGTGTGCCAGACGTCCACGCCGAGGGTGTGTGCCATCCGGGAGAGTTCGTTGACCAGGGCGATGTTGACGTGCCGGTAGGTGTTCTCGAACACCTTGGCCAGCTCGGCTTCTTCCAGACCGGAGGCCGGCACGGTGACGTCGGTGACGGAGTCGTAGAAGGCCTTCACGCGGCGCAGGCAGGCTTGTGTGAGACCAGCAACGATCTTGGGCGTGTTTTCCAGACGCCAGAGCGTGTTGCCGGGGTCGATGCGCTCGGGGCTGAACCCGACATGGAAGTCGCGTCCGGCGATGAGGCCCGAGCCCTCCTCCAGCAGAGGGACGAGCACATCGCGGGTGGTACCGGGGTGCGTGGTCGACTCCAGTACCACGGTGGCGCCCGGCTCCAGCCATCTGGCCAGGGTTCGGCCGGCCTCGCGCACACAACTGAGGTCGGGGGCACGGTCGGTCAGCGGTGTCGGTACCGTGATGACGGCGACGTCGAAACCCTTGAGATCCTTCGGATCCGAGGTCGGGGTGTAGGCCCCCGATTGCAGCACGTCCTGCAGACGAGTCGAGTCGATGTCCTCGATGTAGGACGAGCCGGTGGCCAGTCGCTGGCAGCGGTTTTGGTCGGGTTCGTAGCCAGTCACGATGTAGCCGGCCTCGGCGGCCTGCAGGGCCAGAGGCAGGCCGACATAGCCCTGCCCTAGAACGCAGATGTGCATGGTGGTGTCCTCCCCTTGATCCGGCTCGCAGGCATGCGGGTCTGGCGCAGGAAACTCTCCATGCCGAGCCGCAGGTAGCCGGGGTCTTCGTTGTAGGCGGGTATCAGGATCGAGACGTGCAGCGCGTCCAGCCGGCGACGGGCGCGGCCGGTCAGGTGCGGTACCCGCTCGAGGTGGTACATGAAGGCCTGCAGCAGGAACACCAGGAACAGGCTGATCCAGACCACGGTGAGCTGGCTGCGAGTCTCGGCGTCGGTGGCGAAGGCGACCACTGCGTGATGCGTGGCCCACGCGGCGGCCGACAGAACAACGATGATGCCCATGACGACGGTCGCGGACCGGTGCTGATGGGCGCTCAGCACCGGCGCACTGCGCTGACGGCGACTCACTTGCCGTGCCGCGCTGGGGACGTGGACGTGGACGTGGACGTGGCCTCGTCGGCGGCGAGCGTGCGGCGGAACCCGAAACGAATGCACAGCAGACCCGAGCAGAGCAGGCCCGCCGCGGTGGCGAACATCGAGCCGCCGATCGGATAGCTGATGCCACCGATCACCAGAACCGGAGCCCCCGTCTGCGCAAGCTGAGCGTGTCCAGGCATACGTATATCCCCCCCGTGGGAACGGCCGTTGGATGGAAAAAATGATAGGAGCAACTGTGGAGGTTCCGTGCAGTCCTTGAACTTTGAAAGAGCTTTCTATGCCCACCGGAGGGGCACCATCCGGTACGGCAACGGAGAGTAATGCCAGGTCAGTGACACACAAGCATGATCGAATCCCGTGACACAACTGCGACATTCAATTTCCGGCACCCGCGCCAAACGGCCTCTCACGTCACACCTGTCACACCGTCAAGTGCCGCTCACCCTCCAATCGTTGGCCAACGATCGCCCCGATCCATGGCCAACGGTCAATTAAATTCAATGAAGAAGCGGAATATAAAACCGGAGCCATGGCGCGCCACTTGGGCGGCGCAGCCCACAAGGAAACGTGGCCTGCGATGCGTTCAAGCCAGGGAAGCCGAAAGGTTCACGCCAGCAATGCGCATGCCGGATCGTCATGCGGTCCGACTGTCGCGGGCGGTCAATTCGGCCACGCCACGCTCCCGCACGGCCTGGTCGTGGAGGTCGCGGCGGGCACCACCAGATATTCGGTTGTCACCGTCATGAGACTGCGATGACGAGGCGGGGCGCCTCAGCCGGGAGGCGCCCCACCCTGCTGTCTCACCTCGGGGGATGGCGGATCACCGGGTACATCGGGTCGTGCGGCGCCTGGTGACGGGCCACGGGCAACACCCTTGCCGCCGACCGGTCGACGGATAGGGTGACCTGGTGCTTTCGAACATAGGTCCCCTTGGGCTGCTCTTCGTCACAGCAGCGTTCCTTCTCCTCATCGCGCCGACGGTGATCGCCTACCGCAGGAAGGTGGCACGCCTGTGGCTGGTTGTCGTGGTCAACCTGGCTGGCATCACGGGCGTGTTGTGGTTCGTGGCCCTGTACATGGCGATGACGATGCGCACCCGCGCAGCTGACATCACACCCCCGCACGTCCCGAGGGGCACCGCCCTGAGCTAGAGGCAAGGGGAGAGAGCAGCCGAATGACACTCAAAGGGACGCTTGGCCTCCACCGTGGTGGTCATGCCGTCCACGGTCGCAGCCGCGGAACGCCTGCTCAAGCTGGTCGGTGACCACGTACTCGCGCACGCGCTGCCCGGACTCGCCAAAGCAGCAGGCTGCGGCTGCTGGTGTGCGCGCCGTCGGCGGTCTCGGGTGGGCTCTGGCCGTGGTGGGTGTGCAGCAGCCGTGGCCCTTCGCCGGGCGGCTGGACTCTGCCGCGGGGTGCGCAGTCGGCGATGTGGCGGGGCAGTGGCGGCCTCGGCATGGGGCTAGCCGCGGCCCGTGCCTGTGCGTGGCTCGAAGGAGTGGGTCGCGGCGCCGTCTTGGTCGCGGCGCGGGCCCTGCAGCGTCCTGCCCGGAGGCGGTGCCGCGCCGGCCGTGTTGACGCGGGGGAGCGCGTAGGGGTGGTCCTCGGTCAGCCAGCGCATCATCCGCTCACGGACCGTGACCCTCACCGTCCAGATATCGTCCGCGTCCTTGGCCGTGACCAGGGCGCGCACCTGCATGGTGTTAGGAGTGGAATCCGTGACGGCGAGCCCGTAGTCGCGTCCGTCCCAGGCCGGGCACTCGCGCAGGATGTCGCGCAGCTTCTCGCGCATGGCCTCCACCGGCGCCGAGTGGTCGACGTGGAAGAAGACGATGCCGGTCATCTGGGCGCTGCCACGCGACCAGTTCTCGAACGGCTTCGAGGTGAAGTACGAGACGGGCATCGTGATCCGCCGCTCGTCCCAGGTCCGTACCGTCAGAAAGGTCAGGGTGATCTCGTCGACGGTGCCCCACTCGCCGTCCACCACGACCGTGTCGCCGAGGCGCACCATGTCGCCGAAGGCGATCTGCAGCCCGGCGAAGAGGTTCGACAGCGTGGACTGTGCGGCGACACCGGCGACGATGCCGAGGACGCCGGCCGAGGCGAGCAGCGAGGCGCCGGCCGCCCGCATCGCCGGGAAGGTGAGCAGCATCGCGGCGACCGCGACCACACCGACGATCGCGGACACCACCCGCTGGATCAGCGACACCTGGGTGCGGACCCGGCGGACCCGGGCGGGGTCGCGGTGCGCGGTCGCGTAGCGGGTGTACGAGGTCTCCACGATGGCGGCGGCGATGCGCACCACCAGCCAGGCCGTGGAGCCGATGAGGGTCAGCGTCAGGATCCGGCCGATGCCGATGGAGTGCTCCTCCAGCAGCTTGGCCTCCGCGTAAGACCCTCTGAGCATGGCGGTGCACAGAACGAGTTGGAAGGGGACACGGCCGCGACGGAGCAGCCCCCACAGCGGGGTCTCGTGGTGCCGGCCGTCCGCGCGTCGCAGCAGCCGGTCCACGGCCCACCCGACGAGCAGCGTGAGCACGACCGAGCCGCCGACGACGATCACCGGGCGCAGTACGTTCTCCATGCCCCCGACCGTAACCGGCCCGTCGCGGTCCAAACCTGGAGCCGGAAGCCGCCACGCGGGCCCGTGCGGCGTCGTCGGTCCAGGCTGGCCCCATGGAGCCCATGAACGTCATGCTCCTTCACTCCACCTACGGGCTGCGGCCGGCGGTGCGCGCCGCGGCGGACCGGCTGCGTGCCGCGGGGGCACGAGGTGTGAACACCCGACCTCTTCGAGGGCCGCACCTTCGACACCGTGGAGGAGGGAATGGCCTTCAACGAGGAGATCGGCAAGGACGAGCTCCTCAAGCGCGCCGTGCTCGCCGCCGTGCCCTGCTCCGAGCGAGGCCTGGTGTACGTGGGCTTCTCCGTCGGCGCGTCGATCGCGCAGACCCTCGCCCTGGGCGACGACAGGCCCGGGGACTGCTGCTCCTGCACGGCACTTCGGGCATCGCGGAGAGCGCCTCGGTGGACGAGCTGCCGGTCCAGCTGCACGTCGCCGAGCCGGACCAGTTCGAGACGGACGACTGGCTGAGCGCCCGATACGAGGTAGAGGTAGCACCCCCGACACCCGAAAGATCACGTCCCCGCGCCTGCTGCCCGCGCCCGCTCGCTGCCCCGCGGGGTTCCGGCATTCCGAACCCGGCCGCCATGTACCGGGCCGCGCACGCCTGGAGGAACGAGGGGTCACTGACACGGGCCGCGATCTCACCCACCCGGCCAGCCGCCGCACACGCCACCACCCTTGCTGCCCGTGGCCGATGTGCCCGGCGCGTGGCGTGGGGGAGGGGACGGTGAGGCTGTCGGGCTCGGATGGTCGCCGTCTGGTCGGACACGTTCTTTCCCCGGGTTTCCACGCCCCCACAGCCACCTGTACCGCCCGCCGGCCCGGCTGGTCCCTGACCGTGACCTGCTCCTGGCAGCGGACCTGCCGGATTGTCAGTGGCCGTCCCTAGACTGCGAGTTGACGTCATCTGCTGGATCCTGAACCCATGCACACTTTCAAAACTAACTCTATCGACACCTCGATAAGGGCATGCTTATGATGCCCTGCATGAAGAGTTCGACGTTCGTCATGGTCCATGTCGGCCAGAGCACTGAAGCCCAGCGCAACCTCGTCCACGGCATCGAGACACTGTCCTGGGGCTTCCCCGAGGAAAAACCCGAATACAGGGACGCCCACCCGCAGTTCGCGCTCCTGGCCACCGGAGCCTCGCCGCGAGTCCAGCTCGAGAACTGGCTTCAGGACACCGCAACGCTCTACCTCTTCCAGGTCCGCGGCGGCTTCTACGAGGGCCGGTCCTGGCACTGGCCCGACGAAGAGGCCGAGCGGCGCCTGAAGTACCCCCAGCGCTTCGGCATCGAACCCCTCGCGCGGCTCGAGAACATCCCCCTGGGCCCCAAGGGACCGCTCACCGAAGCAGGCAGCGACGCCATCCGCCGCTCAGGCACCGACCGGGGCATGGGCAAGCTCGTTCAGATGCCGGCCCAGCGCCTCCTGGAGCTGGCCAGGATCCCCTTCGACCCCGACGAGCCCGAAGACGTGCCCCTGGACAAGTCACCGGGCTTCACGGCGGAACAGGTGGAGGGCAAGAAGAAGCCCCAGCGGCGCCGCCGCGGCGCCGGCTACATCTCCGACCCGAAGAAACGCAAAGCCATCGAACTGCACGCAGAGAACCACGCAGTTGCCCACTACGAGAAGCACGGCTGGACGGTCGAGAGGCTGGGCAAGCCCTACGACCTGCGCTGCACCCGCGGCACGGAAGAACTCCATGTCGAGGTCAAAGGCACCACGGGAGCCGCGACGAGCGTAGAGCTGACGATCAACGAGGTCCTGCACGCCAGGGACAAGGACAACACCGTCGACCTCTACGTCGTCAGCGACATCAAGGTCGATACCCAGACCGACCCCTACACCGCCAGCGGCAACAAGATCACGCTCTTCACCGACTGGGAGCCGGCCGAGGAGGACCTGAGGCCCCGCAAGTACGAGTACCGGCTCCCGGACACCACCGGCTGACCCCCGCGGGGCCCGGTCGCGGCAAGAGAAGCCCAAGGGCTTGACGCCCAGACACCTGCCCCGCAGCGCCAGGCTGCCACGGGTGCCTGATCAGACGGGGCGCCCGGCGACAGCTCACTTCGATCACTGCCCGCGCCAGGTCCCGTTGTGGTTCGTGTGGGACGGGGATGCGGTCTGGGTGTGCGCGAGCGTGACGTTGGCGATGGTGCGTAAGGTGCGCATAGATCCGAGGGTGCGCCTGTCACTGCCGGACACCTTCGATGTCGTGCTGCTCCAAGGTGCGGCGCAGTGCTTCACGCACCGGGACGTGCCGGTGGACGCAGTGGACGCTTTCGCCGGCAGGTTCGGCTGGGACCCACGCGTGGTGGACGGCCCCTTTGCGTATCTGCGGATAGCGCCGAAGGTGGTAGGTGCTTGGTGCGGGGGAGCCGGAGTTGAGCGGCAGGGTCATCATGCGTGACGCGCTTGGCTGCAGTGGTGGCTGCCGTGGCCGGACGCCCTGCCTGTAGTGGACCTCCCGCTCGCGGTGCCGGTGCCCGGCTATTTGCCGGCGTCCTCGGCGATGGTGTGGGCGACGAGGGCGTTGGCGTGGCCGTGGCCCACACCGTGTTCGGACTTGAGCCAGTTGACGAGCTCCATGTGCTTGCTGAGGGGGGCGGCGCGGATGAGCTCTTTCCATTCGGCGATCGGGCGGCCGTACTTCTTCTCGATGGAGGGGAAGTAGCTGGCAGGGCCCTTCACTTGGGTGGCCACGGGTGTCCTCGTTTCCTGTCTGGATGATCTTGATGCTGTCGATGATTCATTGGAGCGGCGGTCGGCACCGGTTAAAGGTTCGCCGGGGTGGTGGTCAGGCGGGTCGTCAGCGCGGTGGGTCACAGCAGGCCGAGACCCGCGCCGGCGGTGATGGCCAGGACGGAGGCGGCGGGGGCCGCGAAGCGGCGTGCTGCGCTGCCCTGAGCGTCTGGGTCATGCACGAGCCTTCCTCGCGTGGTGGTGTCTTCATCTGACCGACGGGAACCGGCAAAGTCATCGGTCTGGACAAGGTGCGCTAGATCACGAGCACCTCGTCCGATCGCACGGAACACGCCTCGCCCGCTACCTCGCGGGCCACCCAGCCCGATCCACGGGCCAACTTCACCATGCTGTCCCCGACACTCGAAACCGACGGGTTCGGCAGATTCCTGAAGGATGCCGGTTCCCAACCCGGGAGGAGAGGCCGCCTTGTCGCACCCTGTCTCGCTTGGGGTCGGCTCCGGAACCATCGCTCTTGTGGCGGGGCCGGGAAATCTGCCGGGGCCGTGGTCATCGGGATGTAGCCGGTGCCTCAACTGCACGGACAGGAGGGCCGGTTGAACCGCCGGTGGGGTCGGGTACCGTTGTCGGGGTGTCTGACATCATGCGGCCGTGATCACTGCGGACGACAACCTGCTGGCCAGCCTGGACGAAGTGCACTGGTCGAAACTGAACCATGCCCACGGGACGGCCGCCGATGTTCCCGGCCAACTGCGCGCCCTGTGCGCAGACGACGAGCAGGCACGACAGCAGGCCAGGCGTTCCAGTCGGCGGTGTAGCCGTCGCGGGTCTTCTTCGGCCGGCTGCCCTCGACGTGCCGGGGCGCGTCGCGGTCGAGCCGGTCGAGGCGTGCCTCGGTCTCCGGGGCGAACCGTCCGGGAGCCGGGACGCCGAGCTGACGGGTCGTGGTGCTCACACTGACCGACAGGTCCGTGTTTGTCATGCACGCCCCTGAGTGACCGTCATGCCGCTTCTTCCGTACCAGGATTCGTAGCGTCTGGATCCCGGATATGTGAGCTTATCCGGAGTCCAAGGGGTGGTGTCCGCTCCGTCCGCCCCGAAGTGGGCGCGGGCTGCAACCGGCGGCGCGTCAGCGCAGTCTTGATCGTGCATGGGCATGCTTACACCCCGCCGGCGCTACTGAGCGCCCGTCTCCTGTGGCCAGGTCTTCACGACCAGCCACTCCCCGGCGGGGCCGGCCTGCTCCTCGAGGACGATCCGCATGTCCTTCAGCCCGCTGTACTCGCCGATCCACGACCGGAACTTGCGGTCCGCGACTGCCGCGTCGAACCAGGTGCCTTCCATGACCATGCGGCCGCCCGAGAGGAGGGTGAGTCGGTACTGCGTCTGATCATCCACAGGCGCACTCTGCCACGGGCCTGCGATGCGCCGACGGCAGCCCGCTACTGCGTGGCGGCGACGATCAGCACGATCGCCACGACCGCGACGAGAAACCACCACGGCGGCGCCGACGAGCTGGGCCGGCGAGTCCACCGGCCCCGATGGTCCCGCGGCTGAACACCCCTACGCCTCGCCATGCCCGTCCCCCTGCCTGCCGGTCTGTCGCTCCAGGGTCGGGGGGGGAGGGCGCACGGCAAGTGGGCGAACTGGCCCACGGCGGACGCCCGAAGGTCATCGACGACGACATGCTGCTGTTCGCCCGCGAAGTTCACCTTGGGGTCAGTCACGCACTGATCCTCGTGATCTACGTCCCGGTCCGGGTGGCCCGAGGCGCCCGCGTCGTGAGGCGTCCCCCGAACGCCGGGCCCTCAGCGGCGGCCAGCCCGGGGAGGCTCGTCTGGGTCAGGGAGATGTGAGGTTATCCGGGGTCCATCCGGTGGCGTGGATTCGATGGCAGCTCCGGCGCCGGCGATTCTGTGCCGCCGCGGCGGGGGGTTAAGGCGGTTCGTTTACCGCACGACGGGCGGGTCCTGATCCTCGTCGAGCAGTTGGTCGAGTTCCGCGTCGGCCTGTCTCGACTGTGCCTCACTGCCGAAGGGCATCATGGCGTGGCTGCGCTCGAGGTAGAGCAGCAGCGCCTGGTGGTCGATGTGGATGCGGGCCTCGCCCACCTCGTTGCGGACTCGCAGCAGGACCCCGAGCGGCGAGCTCTGCTCTGCCACGGGCTCCACGGTGATGTCTCCTATGCCCGCTGTACCGGTGAGGCCGGCGGACAGCAGGTCCCGCGAGATGACCCAGCCGGCGCTGCCGTGGCCGGGCCGGGACACGGTCAGGCCGACGACGAGCGGGTCGTCGGTGGAGTACCTGAGCGTGATGTCGCACCGTTCGCGTTCGCCGCCGGGCAGGGTGACGAACCCCCGTGCGATGCCCTCGAGTTGTCTGTCACTGTCAGGACTCACCCTGGCCATTCCCTTCCCCGTTGCGGCACGCCGATGACTCGTGCGTCATCGCACGTACGTCTCGAAGATCGAACCTAGCCATGCAGCCGGGCATGTCCTCGACACCGGCCGGGTTGGGCGCCAACCCTTCGCAACATGTTCGGAAAGGTTCACACACCACCTCACAGCCGCATCCCAACGACGTGTGAACTCGGGCACGACGGCAGAGCGATCCGGTGCGTGGATGCCGCGCATCGACGCACTGGCTCTGCCTTGGCGAAGGCGCGTCATGCCAACTGCGGTGCGCTACCGACGCGGTGCGTAGCACCGCGCCGGTGAAGGCCTACCCGGCCGTGGCGGACGGTGCGGTTACGGCATTCCGGTCGTGGGGTTCACGGCAGACCGTTATGAACTGGACTTGTTGCGGGTGACTCCGCCGCGTTGGCGCAGGGTGACGCCTGCCTCGGTGAGGATGTGGTGGACGAAGCCGTACGAGCGTCCTGTGCTGTCGGCGATGCTCCGGATGGAGGCGCCGCTTTCGTATGCGGTCTTCAGCTCGGCGGCGAGCTTGTCGCGTGCTGCACCGGTGATCCGCTTGCCCTTGTCCACAACCTCTCCTTCGCTGCCCCGTCCAGAGGGCGATCATCGCGCACCCTGTCGGCGCCCGTCAGGGATTCACTGATCTCGCTGCCTGGGCCGGGTGCGTCGTCAGGATGTGGGGGACACGGCGCGGGCCAGGGGTTCGAGGTCGCCGTAGAGGGCGGCGTGCAGGGCGGCGGCCAGTTCACGGGCCAGTCCTTCGCTGTCCACGTCGTGCAGGACGAAGTCGACGGGGCCGGCGGAGGAGTCGGGGCGGATCTCCCGGGAGCGGATGAGACGGGCGACGGCCTCGCGCACGGCGTCATGGGCGGTGGTGGGGATGGTGTGCTGCGGGGCGGTGAGCGCGTCGGCCTTGACCGCCCACTGCGGGCCCTGTTGCTCGACCGCGATGAACACGACGCGCTGCTCTTTGGCCGCCTTGCACGCCGCGTTGAAGGCGTCCATGCCGGTTGCGTCCGGGATCCGGTCGGCGGGGCAGGGCGTCGGCAGCGGCTCCATGACAAGCATCCTCCCAGGAGACAGACGCAGGCGCCGCGTGGCCCCGGAGCGTGTCCCCTCGCGGGTCAGGCCGGGCGTTGAGATGGTGCGCGACAACGGCCCCGGTTCCCCTTCCCCGGACCGCGTGACCGACAGCCCTGGCCGCGCCCCTTTGGGTGCACGGAGGGCTTCATGCCGGGGCGGGGTTCTGGCGAACCGGCCGAGGTGATGGACTGGTGGGGCTGCCCAAGCGGCGGGGCCCCAACCTCGGTGCCACCAACGGGCAGCCTGGAGCGCGGCGCCGACGGGGGTGGCGCCTGCGGCCTCGTGGGGGTGCGGTGCGGGCGCGGTGGGGGCCGGGCCCGCACCGCGCGGACCAGTACATCGCCGCACACGCGACCGAACAGCCGCCCTCTCGGCGCCCCGATCACCGGCCCCGGCGTGGCCTGGACGTGCGACGCGACCGGCCCAGGACAGACCGTGAGCTGCCGTAACGCCGCCCGACTGTCATCCTGGAAGGCCGTACTCCCTCCAGCCCGCCCGACGGAGTACGGCCCAAGGACACGGCGAGCGGAGGCCATCATGCTGACCAGTCACAGCGTCGACGGCGACGCCCTGCACGTGACGCTGCACCACAACGTCGACGTCAACACCCGGGCCGCGGCCGCCGTCGAGATCGAAGCCCTCGTCCACACCCACACGCCCCGCCGCGTCACCGTCCAGGTCCCCGCCGGGGAACCGACGCCCGCCACACTCAGCGTCCTCGTCCGCGCCCATCGCACGTGCAAGAGCCTCGACATCCCCCTCAGCCTGACCGGAGCCACCACGGCGACACAACGCCTCTTCGCCACGAACACCGCCTAGAAGCCTCCCCAGCCAGCAAGTCCGTTGCCCCGGGCAGGGATGGGCCAACCCTGCCCGGCCGGTCCAGCAGCCTCGGTTACCGGGCAGGTCGGCGAGGCTGCCGGCCGGTACAGCGGGTGCGGGGATGGGGGGAGAGGGACCCGCACCACGCTGGCCTATCGGGTGGGCCACGGGCAGTTCTCTGCCAGCCTGACCCACTCCCGGTCCACCTGCCCCGGCACGACACGCCCCTGCGCACTCCACCGGGCGGCCAACGCCGCAAAGATCGGCTCACCAGGCGGAGGCGGAACCGTTTCCTCGCGGCCGGTGACCGGAGCGGGCTGGGTCGTCGTGGTCACGCAGTTCTAACGCGCGAATCCGCCTGTGGTCACCGTGGCGGCACCGACGCGATCGGCGAGGGCCTGGCGGCCGTCGCGTACGCGCTGCTGGACGTCGCGCATGCCATCCGGGAGAACACCGAAGCCCGCCAGCAGTAGGGGAGCGGCCCGGCAGCAGCATCGGCCGGACATAGGGCGCACCGCCGGGCCTCTCCGCGCAGCGGAGGCCAGCGCGCATCCCCGGCTCGGCTGCCGCAGGCTGGCCCTGTGGAGTACCCCGTCGCTGTCGCCCTCGCCGAGGCCGTGCCGACGCTGCCCCGCGGTAAGGGTTGGTGGTACGAGATCAAGTTCGACGGGCACCGCACCGTGATGTGGCGCGATGCCGAGACTGTCCGGCTACAGGCCAGGTCCGGGCGGGCGGTCACCTCAGCGTGGATGGATCTGGCCGTGACCGGCATGAACTCGCTACGCCCCGGCACGGTCCTCGACGGGGAGGCGGTGGTCTACAACGAAGGGAGGGGCGACTTCGCAGCCGCGCAGTCCCGCGCGGCCTCCGGCCCGGCCCGCGCCCGCGAACTCGCCGCGGTGCTCCCCGCCTCATACGCAACTGGAGTACACGCGAGTTCTTCAAGCGTGCTCACAGCGCGACCCCATCACGCCTTCACAACACCGCGTCCGTGTGGTTCTCCAGGGCGTGCAGGAGCCGGCCCTGGAAGTCCTCGTCCTGTGCCGCGGGGTGCGGGGTCTGTGTCTGCTGGTGATACCAGTAGCCACCGGTGGGCGGGGTTGCCTCGGGGTGGGTGGCGAGCCAGGTCTGGGTCCGGTGTCCGGCGGCCAGGTCGTCCGGTGCGCCGGGACCGCCCATGCGGGTGGGGACCCAGCCGGGGTCCACCGCGTGGCTGGACGTGCCCTGCCAGCGGTGTGCGACGGCGAGCGCGAGCGTGGTGACCCAGAGCTTGGTGTCGTCGTAGGAGGCGGTGCCCTCGCCCAGCCGGCGCAGGTCGGTGGAGCCAGTGCGGTGCATGGAGCTGCTGAGGTAGATGAGCCGGTCCGGCTTGTCCATCAGGGCCGTCAGCAGATACGGCGCGACCACGTTGACGGTGACCGCTTCGGGGGAGCGCATGACGCCGGCGTTGTGGATGACGGTATCGAAGCGGCCGAACTCGCCTGCCTGCCGGGCGACATCGCGGATCTCGTCCGGGTCGGAGAGATCCCCTGTGACGACGCCCTTCCAGCGCGCGGTGTCTCCGGCGTCGGCGAGTCGGGCCGTGTTGCGGACGTGGACGACGACGTCATGCCCGTCGCCGGCCAGCGCGTCCGCCGTGTCGCGCCCGAGCCCGCTGGAGGCTCCGGTCACCAGGATCAGTGCCATGTCCCTCATCTCCCGTCTGTGGGGTGTCCGTGCCGGCACCCGGCGCGGACATGCGCTGCCGCTTCGTGATCGACGAGAAGACCTTTGCATGAAAAACGGGCGAGCGCGGGTGGGGTGTCAGCTGCTGAAGACCAGTTCCGCCTGGTCGCGGCGCGTGGTGTGAAGCTCCCAGTAGACGGGGGAGATCTCCTCGGCCTGGGCGACCGGGTGGCCGGGCATGACGGCGGCGCCGATCGACACGTCGATGGCGACGTGTGCGGCCTGGACTCCGGTGCCGTCCAGTTCCTTGTGCAGGTTGACGGCCCAGTTGCGCAGCGCCGCCGCGGCGGCGTTGACGTTGCCGATCATAGGAACGGGGTCGAGCGATCCCGCCCCGGTCGTGAACAGCAGGGTGCCCGCGCCTGCCTCCCGCATCGCGGGCAGCACGACGCGGGTTGCGGCGATGGCCCCGTACAGCTGGAACTCCATCTCGTGCTGAACGTGTCCCGGGTCGGTCTCGGATGGTGCGGTCATCGCGGTGGAGCCCAGGCCGCCCACCGGCGAGTACTCCAGAACGTCGATGGAACCGAAGTGCGCGGCGGCGTCCTTGAGCGCCTGGGTGAGTGCGTCGCGGTCGAGTACGTCGGCGGGGAAGGCGGCGGCGCTGATGCCTTCGGTGGTCAGTTCACCGGCCAGGTTCTCGAGCTTGGCGCGATTGCGGGCGATCAGCGCGACCTCGTAGCCGTGCGTGCCGAACGTGCGAGCAATGGCGAGACCGAGCTGGGGGCCGGCGCCGACGATGGCGATGGTGGGCATGAGGGGCCTTTCGTGAAGGTGGACATGATGGAGATGGATAGGGCTATCCGTTTCGGATCGATCCGGAAAGCCCTATCCGGTTCACGATCGACGGTAACACGGTAATCGGATAGGGCCTTCCGTTTTGCTAGCCTGACGGGCATGACCTCCCGAGACCCCGACTCCGCAGCCCCGCCCAAGCGCAGCGACGCGGAGCGCAACCGGGGGCGGATCATCGCCGCCGCGCGCACGGTGTTCGGGTGCCACGGACTGAACGCGTCGATGGCCTCGGTCGCGCGGCAGGCCGGGGTGGGGATCGCCACCCTCTTCCGTCACTTTCCCGGCAAGGAGGAGCTCGTCGTCGCGGTCTTCGCGGACCGCATGGAGGTATACGCGCGGGCCACCGCCGACGCCCTGGCGGCCCCGGACCCCTGGGACGGCTTCACCGGCTACATCCAGGAGGTCTGCGCGATGCAGGCCGCCGACCGCGGCTTCGCCGACATCCTGACCATGAGCTTCTCCGACGCCCAGGAACTGGAAGCGCTCCGTGCCCAGGCGTACCAGGGCTTCCTCGAACTCATCGGCCGCGCCAAGGACAGCGGGCAGCTCCGCGAGGACTTCACCAGCCGGGATCTCGTCCTGCTGCTGATGGCCAACGCCGGCGTCCTCAGCGCCACCGGCGACGCCGCGCCGGACGCCTGGCGCCGCGTCGTGGCGTGGATGATCCAGTCCTTCCAGGCCCCATCCCGCGGACCGCTCCCGGACCCGCCGCAGGACGCCGCCCTGTACGAGGCGATGCGCCGCGCCAGCCATGGCGTCAGCTCCCGCGAGACCGGGAAGCGGCACTGATCGATCGGCCGGAGCCGTCGATCGGCGTGCGGGAGTGGGCGCAGCTCGTGCGCGCCCGCACTGATCTGACCCCTCCGACATCCCCGCGCTCGGCACCGTTCTGAGGTGACAACCCGCCCACCAAGCCAGCAAGATGCCGAAGTTCAGTGCAAGTTCGACTCGTTCGCGCTTCAGGATTCCGCGAACCCGCGCGCTTCCGTGTGGGACCTCCTCGCCCACCCCGAACTCGGCGACGTCTGCAGCCGCCCGTACACCGAGCGGCGCGCTCTCCTGCTCGACCTGCTCCACGACGTGTTGCCCCCGATCCAGGCCGTACCCGCGACAGATGATCCGGACGTCGCGCAGCTCTGGTACGACACGCTTCAGGCCTAGGGCATTGAGGGTGTCGTCTGTAAGCGCGCCACGTCCCCGTACCGGGCCGGGCGGATCTGGAAGAAGGTGCGGCACTCGGACACCGTCGACGCCGACGTCGTCGGCTACATCGGCCCGGCATCCCGGCCCCATCGTGTGGCGGTCCGGCTGCCGGACGGCAGCCGCGTGCTGTCGCAGGCGCTGACAGCTCCCGTCGCTGCGGAAATCGCCCGACACGTCCTCGCCGCAGGCCCGGGGCGCGGGGCGCGGACGTCGGCCGGCGAGGCCTACGTGACGACCAGCCGCGGTCTCGTGGTGGAGGTTCTCGCGGGGACGACCCGGCACGCCGTGGTGACGGTGACGCGCGTCAGGTAGCGCGGCCGGCAGAGGTCCGCGGTGCGAGTAGCTACCTATTCAGACGGGCTTTGCGCTAGCGGAAAAGCGAGCGCCCAAGCTGGCTGTCTCGTCATTGCACAGGGCCAGCGGCACAGCTGTCCTGTGACAGTGAACCTTGAGTGCGTGCCATCGAAGTTTGTGTGGTGCAGGAGGGGGCCGGGTGAACTCCTGCACGCTCTGTTCGGCGCGGCCGCCACCCCAGGCACTGAGCTCGCCGTTGCAGCCCTCGCCGGAGACGTCCCACAGAGCCGTATCCGCGCCCTGGCTCCCGCCTACGTCGCCAGCCTCAACCACTGACCATCTGCGCCCCTAAGAAGCCGTATCTCAACCGAACAGGATCGCTTGATTTCTGCTGGTCAGGCATGGTGTCGCTCGGAATGAGGGAGGCATCCGGCGTCTTGTTTCCGCTCCGTGAGCGAGGGGTGCGCGATGACGTCGGTGCTGGGAATGCTGGAGGAGCGGGAGACGGCTGCCCGGGTGCGGGTGGAAGGGCTGCGGGAGGAAGTCGCCCGGTTGTCTGGGGTGTTGGAGGCTGCCGAGATCGATCTGGACCGGCGGGTGATCGCGCGGGAAGAGCTGGTCGAGGCCCTGGCAGCCTCGGCTGCGGAGACCACCGCCGTGACCGAGGCCGAGGCGGAGCAGGAAACCGTGCCCTCGCCCGTGCCGGGCTCGATCGTGCCACCTTGGCGCGAAGGGTTGCCGGTGACGGTGCTGGCGCCGGACTACCAGCGGATCCTGGGCGTGCTCGACGAGCGGCAGCCAGCGGGCCAAGGACCGCTGAAGGCCAAGGAAATCACGGTGGAGCTGGGCCTTCAAACGACGTCGGCGAAGGTCGAAGGGGTGCGCTCGAAGGCCAGGCGCCTGGCGGAGCGCGGGTGGCTCGTGCAGGAGACGTCGGGGATGTTCAGCGCCGCCCGGCGGCCCATGGCCGTGCCAGACGCCGCCCCATCCGCGTGACCATCGACCACCGGATCATCGCCTCGCTGCTGGCCGGCAACGTCTCGTAGTCCCGGGCCAGCCGGCGCGAATGCATCAACCACGCGAACGTGCGCTCCACCACCCACCTGCGCGGCAGCACCACGAAGCCCGTGGTGTCGTCGGTGCGCTTGACGACCTGAAGGGTGAGCGCGAGTTTCTGCCGGCACCAGTCGACCAGGCCGCCGGTGTAACCGCCGTCTGCCCAGACCAGGCAGATGTCACGGTGCAGGCGGCGCAGCCGCTGCAGCAGGCCCACCGCGGCATCCCGGTCCCCGACGTTCGCGGCGGTCACCGCGACGACCAGGAGCAGACCGAGGCAGTCGGTCACGATGTGCCGCTTGCGGCCGCCCACCTTCTTCCCGCCGTCCCAGCCGCGCGAGACGGACGGCACCGAGGCCGCGGCCTTCACCGACTGCGCATCGATGATCCCCGCCGTCGGCTCCGCCTCACGGCCCTCCCGCTCACGCACCCGTCCGCGCAGCCGATCGTGGAACTCTGCGATCAGCCCGTGCTCGCGCCAGCGGCGGAAGAAGGCGTAAACCCGGCCCCAATCAGGGAAGTCCACGGGCATCGCCCGCCAGGAGATCCCGCCCGCGACCAGATAACGGACGGCGTCCAGCATCTGTCGATGACAGTAGCCCTCGGGCTGCCCGCCCCGGCCCTGGAGCCAGGCCGGCACCGGCAACAGCGGCCGGACGGCCGCCCACTCCGCGTCCGACATGTCCGAGGGATACCGGCGTTCCCGGTCCGGATGGTCGGCCGCGTTGCCGTACACATGCGCGAGGCAATCACACGATGGAGCAGCCGAGTTGAACTGAACGGGCTCGGACGCGTACAACAACGACACCAGGGCCTCCCGGCACTGCTCGGTTAGATTCGCATCCCCGAGCTACCGAGAGGCCCTGTCTTCATGCACGTACAACGGGAAGATCACCCCGACGGGAAAACCGTTCGACCCACACGTTCCATGATCGGTTGAGATACGGCTTCTAAGTGAGTGTCTGGAAAGGCGGGATACCGGCGCTAGAGGCCCAGACGATCTGCAAGGGTCGGGGATCGACGGATGAACAGGCTTCCCAGGCCATGGTGGAACCTCAGCCCGACCTCATAACTACTCCGCAACGTTGGTGCTGTTCGGGGGATTGAATACGCAGAACTCGTTGCCCTCCGGGTCGGCAACGACGATCCAGCGAAAGCCGTGTTCGCTGAGTTCTTCAGAGAGCCTCGCAGCGCCGAGCCGTTCGAGGCGATTGACCTCGGACACCAGTTCTGCGGTGCCAAAGTCGAGGTCAAGGTGCATGCGGTTCTTGCCCTGCTTTGGTTCTGGGACGTGCTGCAGGAGAAGGGTTGGTGCAGGAGCGGGCCCGACCAGGCTTAGGTAGGGAGGTCCGTGGAAGCCGCGCCGGTAGTCCAGCGGGGCGAGCGCGGCGAGCCAGAAGTTGGCTTGCGCTTCGGTGTCGACACAGTCCAGCGTCACAACGATCTGCATGGCGGAACGGTAGGAGGCCTGGTCCGCCCTGGCGATCTATTTTTCGGCAGCACCCGAGGTGGTGCTGCCGCTCTTCAGGCCCAAGCATCCTCTGCGAGCTCTTATGCCGTTGAGTCCTTTTTCGACCAGCCCTTGCGAGGACCGCTGCGGGTGATCCTCCGGGTCATCAGGGTGATGAGTGCCCAGGTCAGGTGGGCTTCGGAATGTTGTGGCAGACGTTCGTAGTCGCGGACGTTGCGCCGGGCCTTCATGATCCAGCCGAGAGTGCGTTCGACTCTCCAGCGGCGGGGCAGGAGCACGAAGCCTTTCGCGCCGCGGGGCCGGGAGACCGTTTTCAGGGTCATGTTGAGGAAGTCGCCGGACCAGTTGATGAGCTGGCCTGCGTAGGCGGAGTCGGCCCAGACCTGTGTGATCTGGGGTTGCACGACCCGCAGGCGCCAGAGGAGTTCGCGGGCCGCGTCGCGGTCGGTGGTGTCGGCGGGCGTCACCGTGATCATCACGGGCAGGCCGAGGGTGTCAACGGCGATGTGTCTCTTGCGTCCGTTGATCTTCTTCCCGGCGTCGAAGCCGCGGGTGGCCTTGGATACTGTCTCGGCCGCTTTGACGGACTGAGAGTCGAGGATCAACGTCACGGGCCAGGGGCATCGTCCCTGGCCCGTGCGGATCTGTCGGCGGAGCTGGTCGCGCAGGAAGGCGATGACGCCGCGGCGGTGCCAGGCCGCGAAGTGGTAGTAGACGGTCTGCCAGGGAGGGTAATCGGCCGGTAGCGCCCGCCATTTGACGCCGTTGTCGACGACGTAGCGGATCGGCATCCGCTACCGTATCGCCCGTAAGGGAATTGAGCCGTCCACCCACCTAGGACGCCACCGTTGGGTCGTTGAGAGAACAGTCTCCTGGCTGGCCGGATGCCGCCGCCTGCACCGACGGTACGAACGCAAGGCTGAACACTTCCTGGCCTTCGTGGGTCTTGCCGCGGCCCTCATCGTCTTTCGCTGACTCACTAGGCACTGATGCCCCACCTGTGACACGGCACGATGGGCCAATGGCATCCACACCAGACCCGCTTTGCTGGCTGCACCCTCACGCTGAAGTCCGTCCGTCTCCCGTTGCGGGTTCGGGCTTGTTCGCCAATGCGCCCATCGCAGCCGGAACGGTCGTGGCCCGGCTGGGCGGCCGGCTGGTCTCCCACCAGGAACTACAAGACCTCTTCGCCGCCGCCGGGCTTGACCCGGGCCGCCCTTACATCGACACCATCGCTGTGACCGAGACCATGCATCTCGTCCTTCCACCCCGCAATGAGCAGTCCATCGGATACAGCAACCACGGCTGCGACCCGAGCCTGTGGTGGGAAGGTCCGTACACCCTTCTCGCCCGTCACAGCATCGCACCGGATGAGGAACTGACCAGCGACTACGCCACCAGTACCTGGGATTCGCAGTTCGTCCTGGCATGCTCTTGTGGCTCACCGACCAGCTGCCGAGGAACCGTCACCGGCAACGACTGGAAGCTACCGGAGTTGCGGGCACGCTACGGCAACCACTGGGTACCAGCGCTCCTGTCACGTATCGCTTCAACCACATAAGGAGCCAAAGGAAACAACGCCTAAGCCTTCGGCAGGTGGCTGTGTGGGTGAGTCGCGACGTCGTTTCGACGCGGGTTGGGGAGTCGCACGCTCATGCGGACAGCCGATGTACGCGAGAACGAGTCGCCCCGTGCAGCCGGCCAACGGCTCAACCAGTCACCTGGTGGGCCACGGCTTCCATCAGGCGAGGGATTCTCTGAGGGACCGGCACCAGATACTCGTACACCAAAGACATCGGCGCGATCACACGGTGCCGGGCGTCCGAGCCGACGACGTCAATCACCAGCTCCCAGCCCGTCGGCAGAGTATCGTCCAGGCGTGCCCGGCAGGCGCCACCATACGTCTCCAGCAACACCACCGTGACGAACGCGGACAGGTCTGTGTGCAGGGCAATCCAGTCCTCCGCCTCGAACTCGTCGAGTGGCAGCCTCTGCACGTAGCCGTCCAGGACGCCGACTGCGCTCAGTGGGTCAGCGTCGAATTCGAGCGCAGCCTCCGCGCTGCCGAACTGCTCCACCAGCCCCCGGACCGCTGGCCGACAGCCGCTCATGAACTCGTCGATGCCGATCACAGCCCGAGTCTGCCATGCAGATTCAGCCCCCTTGCTCTCAACCCGGAGGGGAGCGAGCGACGGCCGAGTGAGGGTGCGTTGTCGTTGCTCGATTCCGGCCAGGACTACCGCGCTGCGAGGACCGGCAGTCCGACGCCCGTGCCCAGCGCCGTACGGTTGCGGCCGCCGTCGACGCCGCGATGCCTGGGCCTCAGAGGCGGAGCGCCGCACGGCAGTTGCACCAGGACGTGACCGCCGAATCGTGGGCCAAGGTCCGCAGGTGTTGGCGCTCCTTGCTTTCGGAGATCCCCAACACTGCATGACGCCTGCCTGAAAGCCCCGGCCCTGGTGCGCGGCATGTCCCAGGCCTTCCTCAGCGATCACGGCATAACTTCTTCCTCGAAAGAGGACTGTCCGTAACTGGCAGCGCCATGCGTCGTCTCACCAGGAAGTGAGTCATGCCTGTTCAGGCCCAGAGATTCGGTTTTGGTATGCCGTGGGAGTCGCTCTACGGATACAGCCAGGCAATCCAGGTCGGTGACGTGGTGTACGTGTCTGGGCAGGTGTCCCATGACCGTGACGGCAACTTCGTGGGTGCCGGCGACTTTGAGCTCCAGGTCAAGACCACGCTGGCCAATCTGGACCTGGTGCTGAAGCACTTCGGGGCCGAGCGCAGCCAAATCGTGGAGAGCACGGTGCTGGTGAGGAACCTGCGGGAGAACTTCGACACGACGGCACGCCTTCACGCCGAGTACTTCGGGGAGTACCGGCCCACCAGCACGGTCATGGGTGTCTCTGACCTGGCGCTACCGGACCAGTTGGTGGAGATCGGCGCGCTCGTGCGTCTCGACGTGAAGCCATGGGTCACCGACGGAAGTCAGTGACCTGCGAGAACGCGGCGCCAGACGTGTGGGGAACCCGACGTAGATCTGTGGCGATTCCCTGTCGGCTGTTGCTGGTTCGGGTGCTCTGGAGCGATCAACCTGTGTGGTCAGGACGTGGCCTTGTCCCGCAGGAACCGGGCGACCTCGGTGAAGTCGGCCATGGGCAGGCCTTCGGCGGCGAGCAGACCGACCTGGGTCAACACCGCGGCCTGGTCCCAGTAGAGCCGTTCGCTCTCCATCAGGCCGTCGCGGAATTGCACCACCACGACCAGCGGCACTTCGACGGTCCGTCCGGTCGGGGCGAGTCCGGGCAGCAGGAACGGGATCTCCTGGTCGTGCGGCATCCGCATGATCGTCTCCTCGACGAGGAAATCGCTGCCCACCGACCGGTCCACCGTCTCAGCGGTGGTGTTCTGCGGAATGCCGGGAATGAAGATGTCGCGGTAGTAACCCCGCAGGTAGTTCTTGCCGAAACCGCCGCTCATCGTCGGAAGATGCATCACGCTGGCGTCCTCCACCATCGTGGTCACTGCCAGGTCGGCGTCCTTGATGACGAACTCGTACGCCGTGTGCTGCTCCCACAACGCGACCATTTCCGCTTGGTTCACGATGTCTCCTTCAAAGATCCGTTCCGCCTGCCGACGGGGCTCCTCGTTGATCAGCCCCAACGACCAACGAACACCCCCAAGGACGGGATGCGATCTCGGTGCACGGCTGTCGCACGCCTGCTCCTTCCGAGTCCGGGGCCGGCTCGCGACCGGCATCCCGTCACCTCATGTGTCGCGTTTCGTCGCTCGCCCGCCATAGGTCGGAGTCGGCCTGGCTCCCTCATTCATCTGTCGGGCTGCCGTACCTGTCGTGCCGCTTCTGGCCGCAGCAGCGGCCACTAGCGTGGGTCCAATCAGCACTCACGAATTAGGAAGTCGCCATGTCCTACCCAGAGCCCCGCTACCTCGGAGACAGGGGCCAGACCAGCGCACTGTTCCGACCTGCGCCCCCGCAGCCCGACACCGGCTCGGGCGGCACCGACATCAGCTATGTGGCCAAGCGGGAGAACACCAACGGCGAGTTCGGCCTGTACAAGATCGACATGGCGCCGAAGACCATGGGTGCCAGGGAACACTTCCACCGTACGATCTCCGAGTCCTTCTACGTCCTGTCCGGCGAGGTCCGGCTCTACAACGGCGAACGCTGGGTCACAGGGGGCGAGGGAGACTTCCTCTACGTACCGCCCGGCGGGCTCCACGCTTTCCAGAACGACAGCGACGACCCCGTGTCGTTTCTGCTGCTCTTCACACCGGGAGCTCCCAGGGAGGAGTACTTCGAGAAGGTGGAGGAGTACTCACAGCGCAGCCGCGAAGAGTTGAAAGCCTTCCGGATCAGGCACGACCAGTACAACACCACCGACATGCTCGAGGGCTAGGCTGCCGCCGGGTACTGCGGTCCCCGCGTTACATGCCCGAAAGCGGCCGGGCCGGTGCGGCCTGTCAGCCCCTGGCACCTCAACATGTCGGCGATGCGTGTGCCGGTCGCGGGCTGCGCAGGCGACGTACGGCTGAGCGGTGCGGCTGATCCAGGTGAAGGCCTCCGTTCCGCTGATTGTGGCCGGAGCGGGTGGGAGCTGGTGGTCGTCCACGTTCGAGATCTGCAGCGTGCTGCTGACGTCCCTCGCTGCTCCGTTCTGTTTGTCGTGACAGCGAACCTGGCGCCATCGAATATTTACGCGCGTGACATCGAGGTTTGAGTGGTGCAAGAGGGGTCGGGTGATCAGGCCCGGGGCGTGGCGGTGCGCTTTATGGCGATCATGGCGGCGTCGTCGTTCAGGTGTCCGCCGACGTGGTGCAGCAGGTCGCGGCGGAGGCGGTCGAGGAAGGCGTCGGGGTCGTTCTCGGTCCAGCCTGTGATGCGCTCGGCGAGCGGGTAGAAGGTGCCGGTGGAGTCGCGGGCCTCGGTGACGCCGTCCGTGTACAGCAGCAGAAGGTCTCCCGGCTCGAACGGGAAGCTGTCGACGCGGTAGCGCGGATGCGATAGTTCGCCGAGGCCCAAGGGGGGTGCGGGAATACGGGCGTCCATGGTCGTAGGCCGGCCGTTACGGAGGACGATCGGCGGCGGGTGACCGCAGGAGATCATCTGGACCCGGCCGCCGTGGTCGGGGATGTCCAGGAGGGTGGCGGTGATGAAGGTTTCTCCGTAGAGGCTCGTCTCGCCCGGCTCCATCAGGTCCCAGCACACGCTTCGGTCGAGGTAGGCCACCAGCTCGCCCAGGCTCGCCTGGCGGTGGGCAGCGCCGCGGAACGCTCCGAGCAGCAGGGCTGCGTCATTGACCGCGGTCAGCCCCTTCCCCCGCACGTCGCCGATCATCAGCCGCGTACCGGAGGTGGTACGTGCCGCCGCGAACAGATCCCCGCCAATCCGGGCCTCGGCCTCCGCGGCGAGGTAGAGGGACGCGGCCCGCAGCGGTCCGAGCTGTCGGGGCAGCGAAGGCAGGACCACACGCTGGGCGGTCTCGGACACGTACCGCACCTGCATCAGCTCTTTCGCCCGGCGGTCCCGCACCACGCAGAAGATGACGAGGCAGATTCCCACCAGGATCAGGGCGATGATCTGTGCCTGGTGGTTGGACGAGAGCATCGCGTCAGGATCGCGCACCAACCCGATGGTCGTCTGTGCGATCACCGCCAGGGCAGCGACCAGGCCCACCGTTCGGGGTCCGCCGAACGACGGGGTGATTGCCGGGGCTGCGACGAGCAGCGGCCCCAGATGGATGTCGGGCGGCGCGAGAATGTCAATTAGGGACACCGCGACGATCCACGCGACGGGGATGGCGACCAGCGCCCGGCTCGCACGCTCCGGCTGGCGAAGCCCTGCAGATCGCTGTGCCATGACTCCTCTTTACACCGCCCCCGCTCGACTCGCACTGGTAGAGACGGGGGAGTGCGTCGCCTGCCGGAGTCGTCGCCGACTCATCCTGTACGTGCCGTGGGCGGTGAGCCGTCATAGTGTCGAAACATGTGAACGCTTGCGGCCGGACTCTGCGGGTGCGGGACGGGTCAGCTCGGCGTGGGGTCCGTTCGGCGGCGGCTGGCAAGGGCGAGCAGCGCACCTGCGGCCAGGAGAATGGCGAGGGCCGCGTATCCGTAGGTGAGGGTGGCGGCGGTGGCCACGCCGGCGACGAGCAAAGGGCCGCCGGCGTCGCCGAGTTCGCGGCCGAGTTCGGCGGAGCCCATGGTCTGGCCCATGTGCTCCTCCGGGGTCGAGGCGGCGAGGGCGGCGAAGCCGAGCGGGGTGATCAGTCCGGTGCCGGTGCCGATGAGGGCGGCGGCCAGCAGAACCCCGGGCAGGCCGGGCAGCATGGCGGCCGCGAGTCCGGCGGCGGTGATGAGCAGTCCGGTGAGAAGACCTGTACGGGTGGTCAGGCGTCCGGCGTCGAGGGCGCGGCCGGCCTTGGGCTGGACGATGGCCGCGGTGGCGGCGAGGACGGAGACGGCGGCGCCGGTGGCCACGGTGCCGAGCCCGGCTGCGGCTCCCGAGACGGGGAGGAAGCCCACCCCGACGGAGAGCGCGGCGGTGGCCGCGGCGAGCGCCGCGGTGGGGGCGAGGAAGGACCGGTCGGCCAGGCGCCGCGCGAGGTCGGCGACCGTCTGCCGCTTGCGGGGCAGCGGCGGAACGACGGGCACGGCGAGCGCGGCCCACACGGCAACGACGGCTGCGCACAGGGCCATCACCGTGAACAGCAGACGCAGGCCCCCGGCCCAGACGAGGACGCCGCCAAGGAGCGGGCCGAGGGTGTAGCCGATGGACTTGTAGAACCCGTAGCTGCCGAACGCACGCCCGCGCTTGGCAGCCGGGTTGAGGCGGGCGACCAGGGCGGAGGCCGAGGGGGAGAACGCGGATGCCGCGGCGCCCTGGCCCAGGCGGGCCGCCCACAGCCAGCCGGGGCTGTCGGCGATCGCGTACAGCGCGGAGGCGGCGGCGAAGGCGATCAGACCGCCGAGGAGGACCGGCTTGCCGCCGATCCGGTCGGCGAGCGAGCCGAAGACCGGCTTGAGTATGACTTCCGCGCCGTCGTACAGGGCGAGCAGGCCGCCCAGGACCAGGAGCGAGGTGACGGCGTCCTCGGACAAGCCTCCGAGGTTGGCGGCGATGCCGTGCGCGCCGAAGGCGGTGGTGAACCCGGCCGCGTACAGCGGCCACATCGCTCGCTTCGGGGCGGCCTGGGTTATGGGCTGGTGGCTCACGATGGGTCCTCGTCGCTGGTGTGCAGCGCGGCGAAGACGCGCTCGGCGTAGTCCTCGCAGACGGCTGTGCACTGCTTGAGCCGTATCCCCGCTTCGGCGGCTTCGGGGGCGCCGAAGACGTCCCGCGCAGTCAGATCCCGGTGCCAGCGGCGCAGCCGCTCCAGGCTCTGCTCCTCTTCCTCCAGCTCGGCCAGGGTGAACTTCGCGATGCGGTCCTTGGCGATCTCCTCCTCGAACTTGCCGCAGTCCGCGAGGAACTCCGTCCACTCGGCCGTGCGGGCGGCCGTGAACATCTCCCGGAAGCGGGCCGCATCCTCGGCCGTACGGCCGGAAGCCTGGAGGGCCACGCCCTGGCCGCCGGCGCCGTCGGTGAGTTCGAGGGCCCGCTGCACGCCGTCGGCGAAGACCGGCACCTCCGGCACGGCCCAGATGCCCTGTCCCAGGGGGAGCGCCCCGGTCTTGCGCAGCTCCCGCCAAGCGCAGCCTGCCGATCCGGAACGAGCTCACGAGCCCGTTCTCCTCCAGCGGCATCCCGGGAGGACGGATCACCGTGCGCCCTTCGTCGTCGAGGACGCCGTCGTGGTTCATCCAGAGAGACACCCACAGCCGAGAGGTGCCGTGGGCCCGCTGCACCAGGTCCTCGCGCACCGACAACCAGCGCTCCAGCGCGGCCCGGGTCAGCGCCGAGGTCTCGACCCACTCCCCCTCGACGGTGCCGCCGCCCTGGGGGTGCCGCTCGACGAACACTGCGATGTTGTTCTCGCTCAGGTCCGTGGTGCGCAGCGCGGCCAGCTCCCCACTTCGTGCCGCGGTGTCCAGCTCCAGCGCGAGCACAGCCGTCAGCCGGGTCTGCGCCGGGGACATCGCCCCGCCCAGGTACCGGTCGAGCTGGCGGTGCAGCGCGGCGAGGGTGGCCGCCTCCGGCGCAGGCTGCAGCGCGACCTCGCCGCCACCGAGACCGACCCCGGGCAGGCCGAGCGCTTCGCGCAGCAGGTCGACGCACCGGCGCCGGATCTCGTTGGTCGGCTGAGAAGTGGGCGGGAAACCGCCGCCGACGCGGCGGTGCCGCAGCGCCCCGGACTCAGCGATCCGTATGTACGACTTGAGCGTTGGTTCTTCGAGGAGGCGCTGCAGGCTGCGCCGGGCTCCCACCGGCAGCGCGTCCCGGGCCAGCGCCCGCTCCATCTCCCCTCGGACCATGGCGAGCTGACGCCGGCGGGCCTCGCCGACCTTGAGGTCGTCGAGGAGTCGGTCCAGCGCGGTGATCGAGGCGTACTCCGGCACGCTGCGATTGTCGCCGACCACGGACCCGCACGTCACTCATCCCTCCCCGGCGCCGTCAGTTGCCCGGGGCGCGTCTCGCGCCGGAGCCGCGCCATGCGCTCACGGTGCCGGAGGTAGTCCCGGAAGATGTCTCGCCGGTGCTCGGACTCCTGCGGCAGGACCGAGGGCAGCGTGCCTAAGGCCAGAGCACCCAGCAGGACCCACCACGGCGCGCCCGCGAATGCAGACACCCCGAACACGGCCCCACCGCCGACCAGGCCGGCAACGCGGGCAGGCATAGCCCATTGGCGCCCGTTCACCGGGACTCCCCTCGCCACAGGGCCCTGCCACCCATGCCGTGCTGCACCATAGGGCGCACGGCAGGCCCGCTCTTATGGTCCGTGTACGCGCGCGCCATCGGAATGTGGATCTTCCCCTCATGCTCCGCGCGCAGCACCTTCTGCCGGAACCGGTAGATCGAGTTCGCCACCGCGCCCCGCGAGACCTGCAGCCGGTCGGCGATCTCCAACTGTTCGTAGCCCTGGAGCACCAGCGCCAGGACGGCCTGCGTCTGCCGGGGCTGCTTGCGCAGCATGTCGAGCACCACGCCGCCGCTGTGCAAGTCGGTGCCTTCGCTGCTGGCCACGGACAGCAAGAACGCCTCCGGGTCGAGGAGCTTGGCGTGCACCTCAGCGATGCGCCGCTGCTTGATGCTCCACTTCTCGTACTGCTGCCGGAACTCCCAGCTGCAGCGCCCGATGAAGTAGGTCATCAGGCAGCCCGGCCCGTGGCCTCCCTTGTGCCGCGGGTTCCATCCGCCCTCGACCAGGGCCTTACGGCGGAAAGAGTCCAGCGTGGGCAGCAGGATGTCCACGGCCAGGATGTCGCGCTGCTCGAGATCCTCGCGCAGTAGGTGACGGTGTCCTTCCGCGACGCCGAAAGGCTTCCCTGCTTCCTTCCACCTCCTCAGGGAATCCGTGATCAGGGTTCCGGTGCGCAGCATGCCCTTGAGCTGGGGCAGCGCCTCGCCGGCGAGGCGGTTCTCGAACATGTCGTAGCGCGGCCCCTTGAAGTCCCCACGGCGTAGGTCCTCGACGAGCGCTTCATCGCGTGCGATCCGCTCCCCCTGGCGTCCGGGTAGAGCGAGCGCGACGTCGAGGGCGACGTCATATCGGTGATCAGGCAACACCTCCCCCGTGTTGTCGACCGAGTTGCAGTTCTCTAGTGATATCTCAACGGTCACGCCCGCTGCTATGTGTCGTTGCCACTTCGATGTCACGCAGCGCGAAAAATTTCTGAGGAGACTTTCAAAACGTCGTGAGCGGACCTCAAATCGGCGGTCTCGCGGCCCGCTTTCGAATCGTCCCGCCGTTGCGGGTCAGCGCATCCGGGTAACCGTGACCACCGCGTGCCGCGTGGTCCCCGCGAGGACCTCCACCACGAGGCCCCGGCTGGTCGTCACGTAGGCGTCACCGGCTGAAGTCCGAGCCCTCCGCCCGGGGCCGGCGTCGAGGATGTGACGGGCGATCTCCGCAGCGACGGGAGCCGTCAGCGCCTGCGACAGCACGCGGCTTCCGTCCGGCAGCCGGACCGCCACGCGATGGGGCCGGGATGCCGGGCCGATGTAGCCGACGACGTCGGCGTCGACGGTGTCCGAGTGCCGCACCTTCTTCCAGACCGACCGGCCCGGTACGGGGACGTGGCGCGCTTACAGACGACGCCCTCGATGCCCTGGCCCTGAAGCGTGTCGTACCAGTCCTGTGCGACGTCCGGATCATCCGTGGCGGGTACGGCCTGGATCGGGGGCGGCACGTCGTGAAGCAGGTCGAGGAGAAGGGCGCGCCGCTCGGTGTACGGGCGGCTGCGGACATCGCCGAGTTCAGGGTGGGCGAGGAGGTCCCACACGGAAGCGCACGGGTTCGTGGATTCCCGGACGGCATGACGCCGGAACCGGATCGTGCGCGGCGCTCAGAAATGGACGAGCGCGCGGGTTCGGGCTGGCGGAGCCTTCGTCGCCCGAGCCAACCGCCTCGGGGATCAGGCCAGGGCCTGGACGGCGTACACCGCGCCGAGGGCGCCTGCGAGGGCTCCGAGCAGGAGCCGGAGCGCGGTTTCGGGCAGGTGAGGCTGGAGCCGTGCGCCGAGGTAGCCGCCGATCAGCCCCCCGGCGCCGCAGGCCAGACCTAGCCACCAATCGGGTGCGACGGGCCCGGGGCTCGCCAGGGCCAGCACGGCGTACGCGGCGGCCCCGGCGACGGATGTGGTGAAGGTGGCGGCGAGGGTAGCCGGTGCGATGCGGGCCATGGGCATACCGCGCGCGGCGAGGATGGGCCCGAGTAGGGAACCGCCGCCGATCCCGTAGATCCCGCCGACCACCCCGACCGTCAGGGCAAGTGCGGCGAGCGCGCGCGCCGACGGCTCGGCCGCGTCCGGCCGCCGCCGGGCGGGGTGCAGGGTGCGCAGGCACAGCCACGTGCCAAGTGGAAGGAGGAAGGCGGCGACCAGGATCCGGAAGACGTCGGGGCCGGGGAGGGCGAAGACGCGGATGGCGGCGCCGGCGATGACGCCGGGCAGCGTCCAGGCAACGAGGCGCCGGGCCAGGCCGCCGCGCAGAGCGCCATCGCGGCGGTAGCGCCACAGTGCGCCGGGCCCAGCCACCACATTGAACAGCAGGTTCGTCGGCGTGACCGCGGGGCTCGGCACGCCGAGGACGCTGAGCTGGACCGGCAGGAGGAAGACCGCGCCGGACACGCCGACCGGCGCGGTCACCGTTGAGATCAGCAGGCCGGCCGCGAACCCGGCCCAGATCGTCCACTCCACTGCTGCCCCCGCCGCTCCGTGATTGCCCGGTCAGTATCGAGGGAGCACCCAGAGGGAGGGCGGGGCGGCAATGAGATGTTCACGAGCAGCAGGTGCAGCCCGGCTTGCAGCCGCATGCGTCCGCCTCGGCCGCGGCCGCCCCGGCGGGGACCGGAGTGTGGGCGGTGGGTGCGCAGCAGCCCTTGCCCTGCCAGGCGTCGCGGCCCTCTTTCACCGCGATGGTGGCGATGACGAGGGCGGCGATCGGGTCGGCCCAGGACCAGCCGAGCGTGGCGTTGAGGACCAGGCCGATCAGGAGCACCGCGGACAGGTAGGTGCACAGCAGTGTCTGCTTGGAGTCGGCGACCGCGGAGGCGGAGCCGAGTTCACGGCCGGCCTTGCGTTGGGCAGCGGAGAGGAACGGCATGATCGCCAGTGACAGGGCGGCGATGACGATGCCGGGGACGGACCGCTCGGCCTCTCCGGTGCCGGTCAGGGCCCGGACGGCGTCGACGCTGACGTACGCGGCGAGGGCAAAGAAGGAGACCGCGATGATCCGCAGGGTCGTCTTCTCCCGGGCGTCGCGTACGGCGTGGTCGCGGGCGGAGAACTGCCAGGCGACCGCCGCGGCGGAGGACACCTCGATCACGGAGTCCAGCCCGAAGCCGATCAGCGCCGTGGAGGAGGCGATCGTGCCCGCGGTGATCGCGACGACGGCCTCGATGACGTTGTAGGTGATGGTCGCGGCGACCAGGAAGCGTATGCGGCGGGCGAGCGCGTCGCGGCGGGCCGGGGACGGCCCGAGGGATATCGCGGTCATCAGCAGCAGTCCTTCGTGGCGGCGTCCGGGCAGGTCTTGTCGCCTTCGACCGCGACCACGGCGGCGAGCAAGTGGTCCAGGGCGTGGCCGAGGCGGGGGTCGGCGAGCTCGTAGCGGGTACGGCGCCCGTCCGGCACGGTGACCACAAGGCCGCAGTCGCGCAGGCAGGCCAGGTGGTTGGACAGGCGGGTCCGGGAGACGGCGAGCGCGTCGGCGAGGTCCGCCGGGTAGGCCGGCGCCTGGCGCAGGGCGAGCAGGATGCGGCAGCGGATCGGGTCGGCGAGCGCGCGGCCGAACCGGGCCAGCACCTCGATGTCGGAGGCAACAGTCAGCACCCCACGACAGTACAGGACATCCTGAATTCAGAAAATGATGGATTCACTCTCCGGAGGCTCCGCCCTCTCGGCCCAGATGTCGGGGTGCGAGTTTCGAAATCCCCCATGGAACGGCAGATTACGAGCGTTTCTCCTGGAATCTGCGAGTAACTGCGGGAACCTCACACCGTCGAGGGATGCCTCAAAGAGGGGTCTCCCCCCACCTGCTGACTTCCCTCGATCGTGCCCTGGGGGCCACTTCAGGAACCCGCGCGCACTCCAGTTGCGTATGAGGCGGGGAGTATCGCGGCGAGTTCGCGGGCGCGGGCCGGGCCGGAGGCCGCGCGGGACTGCGCGGCCGCGAAGTCGATCCTCCCTTCGCTGTAGATCACAGCCTCCCCGTCGAGGACCGTGCCGGGGCGTAGCGAGTTCATGCCGGCCACGGCCAGATCCATCCACGCCGAGGTGACCGTCCGCCCGGACCGGGCCTGTAGCCGGACGGTCTCGGCATCGCGCTACAGGGCGGTGCGGTGCCCGTCGTTCTCCAGACTTTGATGTGTCTCGTGAGACAGAGCGACGGGCGCCGCTGACCACTCAGGGGCGCAGCGCGTTCAATTCTTGTCGGCTCCGCAGTCCTTCAGCGGCTTGGGCGGCGGGATGTTGCTGAACGTCGAGCCCGGCCTCTCCACGGCCAACGACTGCTGGTCAGTGTCTCCGAAGAGGAGCTTCCAGGTGGCCGACCCCTGACCGTGCCCGTTGTCCCCCATGATGGGTGCGGCGGCGGGGAGGTCCATGGCCTTCAGCGGCTTGTACCCGGCGCGTCCCCACCGTTGGCCGCGTACGTCGACGAACGAGAACCCGGCGACGGCGAAGTGATTCGCGTTCCCGGGCGTCCAGATCGTGATGATGCTGCACGGCGGCACATCTCTGAGGTCGAGCAGCTGCTTCTCACCGGGGTACAGGCCCTCCTGGCCTTTGTTCGTCTCGCTGTCACTCCCCGTCGCTACGCCGATGGTGACCTGGGAGATGGGGTCGAGAGACCGGTTCGCGAAGTACCCGGTGGTCTTGCCGCTCTTGCCCTCCATCGTCCAACTTGAGACGCGCGAGGCCTGAGACTGGAGTTCCTTCTCGGAGTCCTCCTTCGACTGCGCTAACTGATCTTGGGACGTCTTGACCTGGTAATAGCCCGTCCAGGCGGAGGCGACAAGACCTCCGGCCGCGACGAACGTGGCGATCATCGTCGCGATCAGCATCCCGTCGCGCTTCTTCCGCTCCGGCGTTGCTGAGGTTCCGTCTGGCGGCTGCGGCGGCGTCCCGACGTTCCCACCGGACTGCGCTGGAACAGGCGGTTTTACACCTTGGACCTGAGTCACTGCTGTCTCCGCTCCTCACAGTTGCTGGGCGAGTCGAGAGATCCTTGCAAGCATCCCGGGCGCCAGCAGGAGCTTCTACAGAACCTTCAACCCCGACTTCATCGCAGCGTGTTTACGGCGGGTCGAGCCCCACTGCTATCCCGGAGCCGATTGCGCACTCACCACCGAGGACCGTGCCCGGGCGCAGGTGAATGGAAGCCGCCGCGAGGTCGGGCCACGCCGCCGTCACGTCCCGCCCGCTGCGGCGAGACGCCGAGCCATCATCCAGATGAGACAACGTCAGGTGTCTGGAGAACCGTCGAACTTGATCTCGTACCACCAGCCCTTGCCGCGGGGCAGCGTCGGCACAGCCTCGGCAAGGGCGACAGCGACCGGGTACTCCACAGGGCCAGCCTGCGACGGCCGACCCGGGGATGCGCGCTGGCCTACGCTGCGCGGGCGGTGCCCGACGGGGCCCATGAGACCGGCGCAGCGACGGCCAGAGATGCCGCCCACGAGAATGGCCCCCGCCGAAGCGAGGGCCATCATGGATTTCTGCGCGGTCAGTGGCGGGTCTGGAACCAGACGACGATGAGGCTCACGGCCCCGCTGCCGAGGCTGTACGACGCTCCCCGGATCATCTGATCGTGGACAGTCCGCCCCTGACGCTGTGGCCATTCCCGCAGGTAACGGCGGATACGGCGCAGTCGGGATTCCCTACATAGGGAGTCCTTGTTAGGCTGACACACGGTGTATCAATCCTCCTACTCGGGTGAATGGAACATCGCGCAGGGAGCCCTCCCGACACTGGGCCTAGACAACTCGCGTCGGGGATGGGCTCCTTTTGCGCTTCCGGACGATAGTACTGGCGAGGTCAAACAACGGCCGCCCGTCAGGCAGTTGTGGCTATACATGGGCACACATGGCTAGAGCCTCTCCGGGGATTCCAGTGGCCTTGACTTCCTTTCAGTTCCTTTGACATCACTCCACCTGCAATTTCGGCCCCCACGCAGCGGCAATTTGTGAAGCGCATCACTTTTCCGCGTGGGGATGTTCTCACCCCCCCCACCAGGGGCGAGGAGCGGGCAACGCTGGCGCTGAGCAAGCGACGAGGGAATCCCGACCTGCGGCCAGCTCAGGCACGTACCTGTACAGCGTCGTACGGGAGGCCACCGCTCGCGTAGTTCCGCGATGGCTGCCTCGAAGTCCTCTAGCGAGTCGAACGCCCGGTACACAGACGCGAACCGCAGATAGGCAACGAGGTCGAGTTCCTGTAACGGGCCGAGTATGGCCAACCCCACGTCGTGGGTGGTCAGTTCCGCACCTCCGGTGGCGCGCACCGCCTCTTCGAAGCATGGGTGAACTGCCCTCTCCATGGACGATGCGGTCAGCTGCGACCAGGCCTAGAGGGGGTGCCACCGTGGGACTGCGATGTCTGGGGACGGAAAGGACAGCCTCATCCGCACCATTCGATCGAGCGTGCGGTCCAGCACCGTGGGGCCGACCTCGTCGGTCCAGACGTATGCCGTGTCCAAGCAAGGGCCCGTATGACCGAGCGGGAGAAGACACCGGCTGCAAGCACTGAATAGGTCTACTGGGCCTGGTTCTTCCCATCCACCTGCTCCACTCCAGCTGTCGTCTCGCCATCCTGCCCAGTACAGACGTACCGCTCCCCTTGCAGGTCCCACCAAGGCGCGATGCAGTCCCTGATGCCCGCGAACCAATGGGCAGACCAGGTACGGGTGCATACGTGATGGAAGCCCTGGTGTGGCGCGACATGGTCGAGGCCTGGTTCGCCAGAAGGAGTGTTTTGGCGTCTGCTGGGGTGCCGTGACTACGCCGCGTGCGCGGTACGCCGCCTGCCTGCAGGCAGGTGAACAGAAGCGGCGCGGCCGGCCGGAGCGTGAAGATGCCAGGTCCTTACCGCAATGGACACAGTGGTGAATCAGCACATCAGACACCGTCTACTTCCCCCTCATGCTCGTGGGACAGCGCAGAGAGCTGCGCTGCGAAACCGTTCCTCTCCGACTGACACGGGCGCACCACCATCAGGTATTCAGTGATTGTGGTGGTAGAGGAAGAGGATCGGCCAGGCTGAACCACTTCCCGTTGCTCGGTTGAAACCGGTGAGTCCTGAGCGGGTGGACGCCACTTGCCCCAGGGGAGAAAGCAGGACAGGGAGGCAATGATCTGGCTGAGCCCGACGAGGGCGGCAGGCACGTCCTGGGCCCGGGTCTTGGCCAGCACCGGCCGGACCAGAAGGAGCAACAGAACTGCCAGACCTACAACCACAGCTAGACCTAGAACGCACGGCACGAGAGCCAAGGAGCCAACGAACAGCTCCGCCGACACGACGAACACGGGACCTCCGAGAACGAGAAAGGCCCCGGTCGCTGGGACCAGGGCCACGGGGGACAAGAGCTACCCCTGAAACGAAGAACTCCCGCGCCCAGACGGGTGCAGGAGTGGTTGCGGTATATCTGCCCGCAACGAGAGGCAGTCTGCCATGCCCGAAGGTTTCGTAACGCTCTCCCCGTACGCCCCTGACTGACTACCTCGCTCGGTTCGCGGCCAGCCAACCTTGGTGGACAGTGTTGTTGCACTCATCGATACCGGTGTCGGGGGCATGTGAGGAGTTGTCCAGGAACCGATCGGTTTCTGGACGGCGACGACCACCACGAAGGCGGAGCTGAGCAGTGCTGTCCCGTCTCAGCCGATCTGGTCCTTGTCTCAAATGATCTGGTCCGATTCGCTCGTCGTCTCAGTTCATCCGGTCCCGTTGGTGCTGCTGTCGGCGGGAGAGGCAAGCGATCGTCTTGGGCACGGCCTGCAGCCTGGGCGACATCACTCCATCGCCTCCAGGATGCGGTCGAGTGTCCGGCGTCCCATCCTGCTCATCGCCGGATTGCTCTCGACGTAGTACCAGACAGCGCCCATCGCCTGCTGGAACGCCCATGCCCTGCCGCGCTCCCACTCGAGATCGTCACAGCCCAGTGTCCGCCGGAGCACTTCCCGCGGCCCCTGCTGCAGCAGGTGCCAGGCACTGACCAGATCCAGCGCGGGGTCGGCCGGGCTGAAGCCGCCGGTGTCGAGTACGCCGCTGAGCCGGTCGCCCGTGACCAGTACATTGCCGGGGATCAGGTCACCATGGCTCATCACGTCGGCACCCGCGCGTGGCAACTCCCGCAGGTGGCTCCACATGTGGCGGAGCCGGCGCACGTCGAGCAGCTCCTCGCTCTCCTCGAAGCACTTCTCCATCCAACCGTCGTGGTGAGTGAGAACGCCGCCACGACCTTCGCCGCTGAAGTGCCGCCCCCGCGTCTCGGCCTCCCGCAGGGCGGAGATGAAGGCCGCAAGGTCCTGTGCAAAAGCGTCCGACCCACTCGGGTCGGCGTCCGAGGAGACCGTTCCCGGCAGCCACGTCTGGACTGACCACGGCATGGGGTAGCCCGCTCCAGGCTCTCCCAGGGCGACGGGTTCCGGGGCGGGGAACCGAGACACCTGCGCCAACTCCGCGCTCGCCCGGGCTTCCTGCTTCAGAACCGCCAGCGTCTCGGCGGCACCGGCCAGACGAAGCGGGAAACGTGCCGAGAGGTCGTTCCCGATGCGGAAGACGGCGTTGACCGTCCCGGTCGACTGCAGGAGTCGGATTTCCTTGCCGCTCCACTGAGGGAACTGTTCCTGGATCAAGGTCGCAACAGTTTCGGTGGTCACGTCCACTTGGTCATCGTGCATGGTCATACTCGCGAGCCCTTCCACCAGTCCCATTCGAAACGCCGGAAGCAGACCAGATCAACCGAGACGACAGCCAGTATTCATAGGCGAGGGTCCAGATCAACTGAGATTTTCGGCCACCAAGGTGTCTCAACCGTTCTGGTCGCCCCAGGTCACCGCCGCGGTTTCGAACCAGATCATTTGAGACGGGACAAGTGCGACGGCGGTCTAGGCGCCCGCCGGTACTGCCAGAGGGCCCCACTCAAACGTGGTACCGCTGAACCTGGCGGCGGCGAAGCCAGTGGTGCCGCCGCCGAAGCTGACGGTGCCGGCGCTGAGCGTCGCGCCGCCGAAGCTGACGGTGCCGGCGCTGAACGTCGCGTCGCCGAAGCTGACGGTGCCGGCGCTGAGCGTCGCGTCGCCGAAGCTGACGGTGCTGCCGCTGAACGTCGTGCTTGTGAAGCTGACGGTGCTGCCGCTGAACGTCGCGTCGCCGAAGCTGACGGTGCCGGCGCTGAATGTCGCGTCGCCGAAGTGGACGGTGCCGGCGCTGAACTCCGCGTCCCCGAAGTTGACGAGGCTGCCGCTGAACGTCGCGCCGCTGAAGTTGACGAGGCTGCCGCTGAATGTCGAGTCGACAAAGTGGACGGTGCTGCCGCTGAATGTCGCGACGCCGAAGTGGACGGTGCCGGCGCTGAACGTCGCGTCGCCGAAGTAGACGGTGCCGGCGCTGAACGTCGCGCCGGTGAAGCTGACGGCGCTGCCGCTGAACGTCGCGTCGATAAAGCTGACAAAGCCGCTGAATGTCGCGTCGTCGAAGTAGACGTCGCCGCTGCTGAATGTTGCGTCGTCGAAGTAGACGTTGGGGCTGCTGAACTCCGCGGAGGCGAAGTAGACGGTGCCGCCGCTGAACTCTGCGCCGACGAAGTAGACGGTGGGGCCGCTGAACTCCGCGCCGCTGAAGCTGACGGTGCCGCTGCTGAACTTCGCGTCGAAGAAGGTGATCTTTCCTCGAAAGTGGCTGGCATCGAAGGTGCCGCCGTCGAAGACCGCGCCAGTGAAGTTGAAGTCATGCAGGCACCAGGCGGTAGCCGCGTCCGGCTCCTGTAGGTGGTCGCGGATGACTTGGATGATGGTGTGGCGGACCTCGCGTTCCCCTTCTTTGTGGCCGGGCAACGAGGGGTCGGGTTCGTAGGGCATGCGGAGGTAGGCGCACAGGACGTCGATGCAGACCTGGCGTTGTTCTGCCCAGTCGTCGGCGAGGCGGGCGAGGGCGTAGACGCCGGCGAGGCGGACCGCGGCTTGGTCGTGACCGAGCTGTTCGGCAGCGGTGGTGTAGCGGTCGGCGAGCTGACTTGCGTCCGCGCGGTGTGCGTCGCCCTCGGCGAGGAGCTGTTTGCGGTAGGCGTAGAGACCGGCGAGGACGGCACCGATCAGGGTCAGGGCCGTCACGGTGGCTTTGAGGACGTCATTGATGTTGACCGGCTTGGGCGGCTTCTGGTCGGCGGCCGCCTGCGCGAAGTGGTCGTAGGCGTAGTGGTAGATGACCCAGCCGAGGGCACCGGCGGCTATCAGCGCCACGAGTGCCACGAACCAGACGGGCCAGAGGTTCGGTGTGTACCGGCCCCGGGGGGCCTCGCGCTTGCGCCGGAGTGAGACTGCCACGTCAGGAGCATGGAGCCTGCCCGCCGTCCGGGACAGCGAGTTGGCGAAATACGCCGAGGAGCTGTTCAGCCGGCGGGGAATCCCATGGCCGCGCGGAGCAGCCGGGCTGTCTCCTCTGCGGTCGCACGCGTCTCGTCGTCGGCTCCGCTGGAGCCAAGTTCGTCGAGGAGCCTCGTCAGCGTCGTTGATCGCCTCGACGAGAACAGCGGCTTAGGATCGCTCCTGACGAAGAATCGAACGCATCGAACGGTCCCCGTGTTGCCGCCCTGAGCGCCGCGGGGATCATCATGTCTGGCCCGCGATGAGCTCACATCCGGCGCAGCACAGAGTGACCCTCGAGAACCACGGTCGGTGGAGATGGCTCACGGTGTACGTTCGCGAGGGGCGCCCCGCCGGCGCCCCTGCTCACCGCGAGAGGACCGAAGCCGAGATGGAATCTGCCGCCGACGCACGCACACGGCTTCGCACACGTCAGCAGGAACTGAAAGCTGAACTGGAGCAAGTGCAGCGGCACTTGGATCAGTTGGAGACGACAGTGGTCGCCTCGCAGTGGCGGCATGCTCCCAGCGGCCCCACAGGGAGAGGCACCGTCTATCACACGGGGCTGGACAAACGTTGCCGCCCGACGAGCGGGCCGGAGACTATCACCCTGTACGAAGCCCTGCTGACGGAACTGATCCCCTGCCCCAGGTGCAAGCCGCAGTCGCACTAGTCCCCTTGATTCCCCCTCAGCCGGCTACGCCGCGGAACCGGATCGTGATCACCCTCGTATAATTTGTCGTATACGTACCTGATTGTCTGAGAGGGGTCCGACGCGGACGACCCGGGGGAGCCAACCGAGGTTGTCACGCGGAGCTCGTCGACGGAGACCGCCTTCCAGACCTCCCCGAGATCGCAGGCCCCGCCGCGGCCGCTCGTCGACCGGCACACGATCCTGCGTCCCGGCGAACTCCCCGCCACGACACGGCCCAGCTACAGCGAGCGCGACTTCTACGTCTCCGAAGCCACCGCACGGCGCATGGACGAACAGTCCGCGCCGAAGAACGCTGACAGCAACTACCGTTCCCAGCGCGGCATGTTCGAACGATGGTGCGCCGCCATGGCCCGCGTCACGAAGCCCTGCACGACCGCCACGTACGTCGAGTACATCGCCTCCCAAGGGCACGGCCCTGGTCCGGGGACTCTCGCCATTTCCGTAGAAGGCCCCGTCTGGTGCAATTCCGAGGCCACTGTCGTCAGGATCAACCGGTGTCCAGTTGGACAGTTATTGATTCCATGTGTCGTGACCTGACCGGGTGTGCAAAAGTGAAGTGTGATGGGCGAGTTGACCAGCTGACGGCGGGGGAGTACCGGGCGTGCGGGGGCGAGGAGAGCGTGCGGCAGGGCGGGAAGGTGGAGCGTCCGCGCCGCAGCTGACACGGACGCATCGGATACTCATCGGCGTGGTCGTCGCCGGTGCGGTGGTCATCGCCGGCATCGGTTTCGCGGGTTCGTACGCGGCCGTTCGCTCACTCGCGCTCCAGAAGGGGTTCGGGAACTTCAGTTATGTGTTCCCGATTGGCATCGACGCGGGTATCTGCGTACTGCTCGCCCTGGACCTGCTGCTGACCTGGATCCGGATACCGTTCCCGCTGCTGCGCCAGACGGCGTGGCTGCTGACCGCCGCGACGATCGCGTTCAACGGCGCGGCCGCGTGGCCGGACCCGCTCGGCGTCGGCATGCACGCCGTCATCCCGATCCTGTTCGTCGTCTCGGTCGAGGCGGCGCGGCACGCGGTGGGCCGGATCGCCGACATCACGGCCGACAAGCACATGGAGGGCGTGCGCCTCACGCGCTGGCTGCTCTCCCCACTGCCCACGTTCCTGCTGTGGCGCCGCATGAAGCTGTGGGAGCTGCGCAGCTACGAGGCCGTCATCAAGCTGGAGCAGGAGCGGCTCGTCTACCAGGCGCGGCTGCGGTCCCGCTTCGGCCGCGCCTGGCGCCGCAAGGCTCCCGTCGAGTCCCTGATGCCGCTGCGCCTGGCGCGCTACGGGGTGCCGCTCGCGGAGATGGCTCCGGCCGGGCTCGTCGCCGCGGGCGTCGAGCCGCAGTTGCTGCCGCGCCGTCCGCAGGCGCCACAACTGGATCAGCAGGTCGTGCGGGTGGAGCCTGCTGCTGGGGTGCTCGCGCAGACGGCGCCGAGCCACGGGTTCGCTGCGCCTCGCCAGACGCAGCATCCGGGCGACCACGACGCCGAGGTGGAGCCGCCCATGGTCGCGTTGGAACAGGAGCACCAGAGCTGGCACGAGGAGCATCCCGAGCGAATGCCGGTGCCGCACCCGCAGGAGCAAGAGCATCAGGCCCCGGTGCCTGATGCATCGGGTGGTGAGCCTGACAAGGAGTGGGCGTCCTTCTATCGGTCCGCTGCAGAGCAGTTCGCAACGGACCAGGGATACGAGCCGGATGCTGATGAGCTGTCCTTGTACCTGCTGGAGCAGTACGACGTCGCCGACCAGTACGGCCGCCCGCTCGCTCCCGAATACCTCGCCCCGTACGTGATGGCCGCCAACCGGGAGGCGGAGGCCGCTCGTGGAGTGGCAGTGGGGGACCAGGCTCCGGTGAATGCCAGCCGGGCCGAGGATGCGGGGCGGGTCGCAGTCCAGATGCGTATCAGCGAGCTGGAGCGGTCGCAGAGTCAGGAAGCGCCTGCGGCCGAGCCGACGGGCGAAGCACCTGCCGCCGGCACCGGGACGCTCGCCGAGCCCGAGCCGAGCGGAGCAGCGCCGACTGAAGCGAAGCCGTCGGGGATCGACCTGGTGGAATTCCACTACCGGCAGTTGCCGCCGGAGTCCCAGGGGAAGTCCGCGAAGGCGCTCGCTCCCGAGCTTGCCGCACTGTCCGGCTACGCAGAGGGCACGGTGCGCAAGTACATCGGCGAGATGCGGCGGCGCGGTTCGAGCGAGGAAACCGGCTGACGTTCCACCCGGTGGAATCCGGCAGTTGCTGCAGCAGAGCATGCGCGTCGGCGGGGTGGAATGCGCAAAGGACAGCTCTTCCAGCATTGCTGTGTGGCACACATCCGCTGCCCTACTCGCTCCGCTCGGAGCGGCTGGAGTTGCCTAACGGCTGCCCGACTTCGCGTTGGTGGACGTCCGCTTCCTAGAGGGGTGGAACGCTGTGACCTGCAATTTTCCACCGTGGGTCACTGTTTGGGGTATACCCCGCTCCCGTTCCGACGCCGCTCACTGCGACCGTTGGAGGTGCGGCGAGTGGGCCTGGCCGTGAACGTCCTCCGGGTCGTTCCACGCGGGGTGCGGCCGGGTGGAATTCGTGGACGGCATGTCCGCGGCCGGGACGACCGGGGTGGAATTTTCCACGCTGACGCGGCGCCGCTGCGACGGCTCGGGCCGGTGAACCGTACTGCCGATTGCGTTGCGTGACGGTGTGTCGGCTACGGCAGAGCACCCGCGGCTGGCCCGCAGGGCGTTCCGGACTGCTCAGGGCCCGGAGCTCGCAGGGGCCGGTGGTCGTCCAGCAGGCCCAGCCAACCTGAGAGGGTGGCCGGGCCGGTGTGGATCTGTAGGGTCCGCGACTTGATGAGCACTGGTTCCTGCAGAAACGCTGGAATCCGCGCTCGGTGAGCACTCGTCGGGTCGACCAGGCGTGAGCAATCGGCGCCGTTGGCGATCCACGGTCGGTCACAGTCGGTAGGGGCAGCCCGGAACCCGCGAGTTCTGTCCGGGGCGGCGCGGGGTGCCGTGTTCAGGAGGAGGGAGGCCGCTCGCCGTGCCATGAGCGCCAGAGCGCGGCGTAGGCGCCGTCGGCTGTTACGAGATCGTCGTGGGTGCCGAGTTCGGTGAGTCGACCGTCTTCCATCACGGCCACTCTGTCGGCGTCATGGGCCGTCTGTAGGCGGTGTGCGATGGCGATGACGGTCCGGCCTTTGAGGACGGCGGCCAGCGCCCGTTCCGTGTGCCGGGCGGTTCTTGGGTCCAGGAGTGCAGTTGCCTCGTCGAGGATCAGCGTGTGTGGGTCGGCCAGCACCACGCGTGCCAAGGCGAGTTGCTGTGCCTGGGCGCCGTCCGGCCGGTGTCCCCCGTGGCTCAGATCGGTGTCCAGCCCGTCCGGTAGTTCGTTGGCCCATTCGGCGCCGACGGCAGCGAGTGCCGTGCGCAGTTGGGCGTCGGTGGCGCGAGCGGAGGCGATCTGCAGGTTGTCCCGGACCGTTCCTAGGAACACGTGGTGTTCCTGGGTGACGAGGACGACGTGTTGGCGCAGTTGGTCGGGGTCCAGGTCGGCGACCGGTATCTGCCCTACCGTCACTGAGCCGGTGTGGGGTCTGTCCATGCCTGCCAGCAGCCTGCCCAGGGTGGTCTTGCCCGCGCCGGACGGGCCGACGATCACTAGTCGCTCGCCGGGCTGGACCGTGAGGTCGACGCCGTGCAGGACGTCGCTCCCGTCGTCGTAGGCGTAGCGCACATCGGCCACTTCGATCCGGTCGTTGGTCGGTGTGAGGGGAGCGGCCGGTGGTACTTGCGTGGCCAGGCCGGGGCCCTCGACCCTGGCGAAGGAGGCGCTGCTGCTTTGCAGTTGCTCGATCTGCTGGAGGATGGTGTCCAGGGGCTGGGAGAGCTGCCGCAGGTACAGGGCCGAGGCGACCACCGCGCCGAGGCTCATCGTGCCGTGGGCGTACAGCACGCCGCCGATCAGCAGGACAACGGCCACGGGAATGACGTACGAGATGTCCACGGCCGGGAAGAGCACACTGCGCAGGAACAGCGTGCGGTTCCGGGTGGTCCGGCACTTTTCGATTTGCTCCTGGCATGCCGTCATGCGGTGCTGCTGCAGTCCGAAGGCTTCGACGGTGCGGGCGCCGGCGGCGGTGGCCGCGAGCTGCTCCGCGAGAGCGGTGTTGGCGGCTCCCTCGGCAAGGTACGCGGTGAGCGCCCGGCGCAGGTACCAGCGGGCGGCGAACCAGATGCCGAGCAGGCCCAGCACTCCGCACGCGCCGAGCAGCGGGTCGAGTGCGAAGACCGCTCCGAGGATGAACAACGCCTGGACTCCGGCGATGAGGACCTGGGGACCGGCGTCCCGGAGGGTGGCGCCGACCGCGGCGACATCGGCCGTGCCACGGGTCATCAGGTCGCCCGTTCCTGCGCGTTCGACCATCGCGGCGGGCAGCGCGAGCGCCCGGTCGGCGAACTGTTCGCGGATACGCGCCAGGGTCCGCTCGCCGAAGCGGTGTCCGATGTAGCCGGCATAACGGGCCAGGACGAGCTGCGCCAGCGCGAACACGAAGATGATGAGCGCGAGACGGTCCACCGAGGCCACCGGGGCCCCGGCCCTGACTTCGTCGATGATGCGGCCGAGCAGCCAGGGGCCGACGAGTCCGGCACCGGCGGCCAGCGCGTTGAGGCCGATCATGGCGGCGAAAGCACGGCCGTCCTGACGGACCAGCCGGAGTGCCGCCCGGCGTATCCGGGACGGTTCGGCGACGGGCAGGGCCCGGGCCGTGGGTGCCGTGGGTGGGGAACTGGCAGTCATTGCACGGCCTCCCGGCACGTCGGAGCGGTTCCTTCGTCCGCGCGGTCGCGGTCTTCGTCGTGGACGCCGTCTGCTTCGGACGCGCCGCGGGAGACCAGGCGCCGGTAGCTGGGCTGCCGGGCCAGGAGTTCATGATGGCTGCCCGAGTCCGCGACGGAGCCGTCGACCAGGTAGTGCACGGTGTCTGCCTGAACCAGGAGGAGCGGTGATGTGCTGGTGACCACCGTGGTGCGGCCGGACCGTGCGGCGTACAGCCGGGTCGCGATGGCCGCCTCGGTGTGCGCGTCGACTGCTGAGGTGGGCTCGACCGCCAGGAGTACCTCGGGATCGACCAGCAGGGCCCGGGCCAGGCGGATGCGCTGCCGCTGACCGCCGGAGAGGTTGCGGCCCTGCGCGTCGACGGGCGAGTCGAGGCCGTCCGGCAGGGCGCGGACGATGTCCTGCGCCATGGCCGCGGAGAGGCCCCGGCCGATGGTCTCCTCGTCCCGGTCCCACGGACCGCAGATCACCTCGCGCAGCGGGCCGGCGAACAGATCGGCCTCGTTGTCCGCGACGAGGATGCGTCGGCGGACCTGTGTCAGGTCAATCTCTGCGAGGCGTATCTCGCCCCAGGTCACGGCCGATTCGACGAAACGGCCGAGACGGTCGACCACCGTCGCCGACTCCGCGGGCCGGGCGCTGACCAATGCGGTCAGCCTGCCGGGCGTCGCCTCGACGCCGGATGCAGGATCACGCAGCGCGGCCGGAAGCCCGGGCCCGTCCGAAGCCGCGTCCCCGCCGAGGGAATCGGGCTCCATGGCCAGAAAACGTACGACTCTGCGGGCGGCGACGAGTCCGCGGCTGAGGTCGTAGCCGCCCTCGATGAAGAACGAGACCGGCACCACCAGCACCGCTGCGTACCCGTAGACCGCGACCAACTCGCCGACGCTGATGGTCCCTTGCGCCGCCATCCGGGCCGCCAGCCAGGTCACGGCCCCGAGGAACAGGGTGGGCAGGCCGACGCTCAGGGCCTGGATCCAGCTGGTCACCGCGCCGACGCGGTACCCCTTCGCCTGCAGCGTCCGCGAACCGCGCCGGTAGCGCTCGGCGTACACCTCCTTGCCGCCGATGCCGTTGAGGACGCGCAGTCCTCCGACGATGTCCGTGAAACGGGCGGCGAGCCCGCCCTGCTGTTCCCGGTACGTCGCCTCGACGCCCTGCAGCCGCCCCAGCAGCGGGCCGACCAGCACCGCGAGCAGCGGCACACCGAGAAGCACCACCACGGCGAGCAACGGCGAAGCGGTCAACAGCAGTGCGGCCACGACGACATAGGCGAGGACCGCGCCGACACCGGGGCCGGTAATGGTCAGCGTGCTCGCGATCACCGCGACGTCGCCGAACCCGATCGTGACGACTTCCCCGGCCGTGACCCGGCGCGGCAGCGCCCCGCCCAGCCTGGTCGCCTGCCTGACCACCACCTGCACAGAACGGAAGGCCGCATCCATCCGCACCTTGGTCATGGTGCGGTGTCGCATGATGGCCAGCCACGCGTTCAGCACCCCCACACCCAACAACGCCGCGACCCAGCCGACGAGCACGGACCACTGCCCCCGCTCCAGCCCGTCGTCGATGGCACGTGACAGCAGGTACGGCGGCAGAGCCAGACAGACCATCCAAGTGCTGCCCAGCAGCGCACCGGCGGCGATCCGGCGGCGCTGACTGGTGATCAGCCACCACAGGTACCGCGCGGCACTGCGACTGTCCGGGGTCCCCGGATCCAATTTCGAATCTCTCATCTGCCGTACGTTAGTGATCGCTGGTCGATTCGTTCGGGAGACCAGCGACCGCGCTGAGTGCCCTGGGAAGGCTCGAAAGAGATCGACAGTTGGCTTCACTCTCCGGAGCCATTGCGCACAGGAACTGGATTTGCGCATTTACTGCGCATCGAGCGCCCACAGTGCTCACCGGATCGCGGACCCTACAGTGGTTCGAGGGTTAGCGGCGGACTGCGTCCAGGCGGCGGATGGTCTCCTCGGTCTGGCGTTCCATGGGCAGGTCGGCATCGAGGAGGTACTGGTTCAGCTGCTGGATCGCTGCTTCCAGTTCGTCGTGTGCGCCGAGTTGGGCCAGGGCCTCGAAGCGGTGGCGCCACAGGGCCTCGCGCTCGCGTGCGGTGTCCAGGCCGCGGCCCGACGCCCACAGTGCGCCCCGAGGGTCGCGGGCGGCCAGGCAGCGGGCGGCGAGGTCGTCGGCCACGTCGACCACTGCCGAGATCATGTCCTGGGTCAGGGCCTCGGCCCAGACGTAGCGGCGCGGCGGAATGCCGGTGAAGGGCCGGCCCTGTACGAGCTCGAGCGCGCGCCGCAGCATGGCGCGCCCTTCATCGCCGCCGGCGCGAGCGGCCTGGGTGGTCAGGTCCTGGAACTGGTGCCAGTCGCAGGCGACGCCGACCAGGCGGTGCTTGCGGTCGGGCTGTTCGTTGAGCTTTGGGTAGTACTCGTCACCGAGCCAGCGCCGTACCTCGCGGACACGTCCGTTCCTGGTGTTGTTCTCCACGCGCCCTCCGCCGGGCGCGATGACCTCGTCGAGCTCGTGGCGGGTGGCACCGTCGGTGCGCAGGGCGAGCCAGGAGACCAGTTCCGTGGCGACGGTGCGCCGGTTGGATTCGATGTGCCCGCGGGCGCCGGTGACGTCGATGGGGCCGAGCACTCGGACCAGGGGCCCGTCGGCCGCGTCCTCGCCTGCCGGCCGCTGTGGGCTGTCGGCCGCACTGGTGGGCACCGGCTCCTGGGGCACCGGGGCCGGCGGGCTGACGGGCTCGGGCAGCCGGGCGTTGACCCGAGAGGTCGCGGTTGTGGCAGGCAGCACGATCCGGCTGGGGGAGGTGGCGTCCGTCCGCGGGATGGCGGGGCCAGCCTCTTCTGCAGAAGGTTGGGCCTCCGTGGCCGCGTCGTCCTCGTGGTGCACTGTGGCCGGTGCGGGCGCGCCCTCGAGGTGATGGGCTGGGGAGTCGTCGTCGAGGTCGGCCAGGCGGGCGAACAGGCTGTCCGACTCCCGCGCGGCGGGTACCGACTCGGCGGCAGCCGGAGCTGCAGCGGCGGCGGGCGCCTCGGTGTCCTTCGCCAGCGGGACGGAGGTCGCAGGCGGTTCGTCGGGGGCGAGGTCGGTCTCCGAGTTCGACGTCAGCGCGCTCTCGACGACGTCGGCGTATTCCTCGTCCGAGAAGGCGACCAGGCGGCAGTGCAGCCCGGTACCGGGCACGGGATGGACTTCGTCGTCGGTGTCCAGGACCCACACCGCGTCGGCCTCGGCGGGCATGTGCCCGCTGGTGATGATGACGGTCGCGGTACGCGGTTCCTGCTGCAGGACCTCGGCGAGCTCTTCGGCGGCCTCGGGGTCGGGGCAGCTGTCGAGGTCGGCAAGGACGACCATCGGCCACAGCTCGTCCACCGTGTCCGCGGCCCGCGCGGCTCCCAGGTCCGTACTGTTGCTGCCGGACAGTGCCGTGTGCTGGCGGCCGTGGTGGGTGCGGACGACGTCGGCCGCGTCGGCGAGCGTCGTGTACGGGGTCACGCGCGAGTCGATGAGGGACAGGCCCGGGGCGCTGTCCTCGCCCGCGACAGCGATCTCCAGGTCCGAGCTGAGCGGGGACACCGCGAGCGATGTACCCAGGGCGCGCAGCACCTGAAGCCGTGTGGCGCCGGTGAGGTGCACGGCCCCGAAGCGTTCCAGGTCGACCAGTAGCAGCGCCTCGCGGGTGTCGTCGCCGAGCGCGACCAGTGCCGGATAAGGGGCGTCCATCCGGCCGAGGAGTTCGGCGTCTGCGAGGTCCCCGGTGTCGGTGGCGCACCACCAAAGCTGCGGGCTGTCGTCGACGGCGGTGAACGGTGGCAGGGGAGCGGGGAGTTCGTCGGCATCATCGGTGTCGGCGAGGTGGAGCAGCACGCCCTCGGTGCCCAGCTGGACGGCGGCGAGAGCGGGCAGCGGACGCCCCGCCTCGGCGCAGTGGTGGGCGAGCGTGCGCAGGGCCGCATCCAGGAAGTCGACCTCCTCGATGGCATCGACGCAGCGCAGGGCACGCTCGGTCGCGGCGGCACGTCCCTGCGCCATCGAGATCCGGCGCCCGGCCCGCCGGCGACGCTGCTGCACCGTCCGCCTGCGCCGCAGCATCAAGAGCACTCCGGCGGCGACGAACGCGGACGCGCCCAACGCCATCGTCGTGACGGTCAGGCCGGACTCCTCGTCCGGCGAGGCGTCTTGGGCGCTGCTGTGGCGATCGTCAGCCGACGGCGCAGCCCCAGCAGGTGCCGAGGTGCCGGGTGCGGAGGGCTCCTCGGTGCCGGCCCCGGAGGGCTCCGCGGTCGGCGCGGCCTGGGAGGGCACACCGACGCCCGGGTCCTCACTCGGTGCCTTCGTGGCCGAGGAGTTGGACTCCTGCTCCTGCGCGGAACTGCTCGCGGACGGGGCGGGAGTTGCTTCCTGTTCTGGGGTGCCCGCCTCGCCGTCGCTGGCCCGGGGGGACTCGGAGGGCGATGCCGCCGCCTCGCCGTCCTCGCCCTGGTGGCCCTTCTCCTGGCCGTCGGAGCCCTGCTTGCCGGGCTGCTGGGAGGGCCGCGCCTGGTCGGGGATAGCCAGGTGATCCCCAGGATGGATCAGGTTCGGGTTCTTGATGACGTCCGGGTTCGCCTCGACGATCTCCGGGTAGAGCGTGGGATCGCCCTGCTGCTCCTCGGAGATGTCCCACAGCGTGTCCCCGGGCCGCACCATGTAATGGCTTTCCGAACGCTGCTCCGAGGCGTCCTCGCTCGCCGTGCGCGAGGAGCTCGCCAGCTGAGCTTGCAGGCCGGAACTCGCGCCCGATGCGGAGGCGGCCGCGGGGCTGGCGTCGGCGGGCAGTGTGAGCGTGGTGCCCGCCGACAGCGAGGAGCTGGGCCCGGTGATGTGCAACTCGGGGTTGAGGCGGGCGATGTCACGCCAGCGCAACCCGTCGCCGAGACGCTGCTCAGCCACGTCGTACGCCACCACACCCTCGCCTGCGACGTGATGCTCCTTGGTGGCAGCGGCCGTTGTCGCCGCGGTCGCCGTGCGCTCGGTGTGGTCCACGGAGGCCGGGGCGGGGGAGGCGTGGTCGAGGGTGGCGGTCGCTGCGACGACGGGGGTGGCGGCGGTTGCCGCGGCCGCGGGAGAAGCGAGCAGCAGCCCGCCCAGCAGAAAGACGGCCAGGCGCTGGCTGGTGGCCATGCCCGGAAGCCGGGGTGTGGCCCGGTGCGCGAGGGCCGCGACCAGTTCGACCAGGAGAGGAACGAGCAGCCACAGCCACGCGATCCACGCGGCGAGGGTGAGCGTGGTGAACAGCAGGCTCCCGTCATCCGGAGCCATCAACGCCTCACGCGCCTCGCTCAGGGACGGCACGCTCTGCGGCAGGGTGCCAACCTTGAGGAGGAGCGCGGGTACGCCGGCGGCGAGTACGGCGAGTGCGGCCAGGCGTGCGATCAGGCGCAGCAGGGCGAGGGGCCAGCGGACGATGCGGTGGGCCATGAGCGGGTCAGCCTCCGGGCTGGTGGAGCAGGGTGGCCTTGGCTTCGCCGGACACTGGCAGGGTGTCGATGCCCAACAGCGAGGCGAACAGCGGGTCGTAGGAGTCGTTGACGGTCACCGTGATGGTCTTGCCATCGCCGGAGACCACTACGTCACCGTCCAGGCCCTCGGCGTCGAGGTAGTCCTGGGCCGCGCCGGCGGCGGCGTCGGGATCGACGACGATCGCCTCGCCGGTGATGGCCTGACCGGGATCGATCTGCTGGCCGGCCGCGCGGGCGGCCTCCTGAGCGGCGTAGGTGGCGCGGGAGTTGCCGTTGAGGACGCCGGTGCCGTCCACGACCAGGCCGAGCATCACGAAGATGGCGATCGCCATGATCGGCATGAACAGTTCCACGCCGCCGGTATCGCGGCGCTCGCGCAGCGTACTGACGGCACGACGGACATGGGCACGCAGTCGGGGGAGGGGCTTGGTCACCGGGCCCTCCACTGATCAACAACGCTGGTCATGGTGCTCTTCAGCGTCTTGGTGCCGGGCAGTGCGGGCAGCGCCACGTCATCTAGCGGCACGGTGCACGACACGGTGGCGGTGACCGTGGCGGCCTGCCCGACGGGCGCGTCGATCCCGTCGGACTCCACGGCGACCGCGATGTCGGAGCAGGTCAGCCCGGAGCGGCGCAGCGACTCGGCGGCGGCTTGGCGGGCCTCGCCCTGCGCGGTGTCGGGGCTGTCGGCCAGCGAGGCGGTGCGTGCAGCATCCCGCGCGGCTGCGTCCGCGGCACCCTGCGCGATCTGGATCCGGCCCGCAGCGATCACCAGGGCGAGCAGGGCGATGAACACCGGAGTGAAGATTGCCGCACCCAGCGCGGCACTGCCCCGGTCCGCGGCCGCACCCGAGAAGGCAGCACGCCAGCCCAGGACCGTGCGGGCCACAAGATGTTCTGTCCGCCGGCAGCGGCCGAGCGGCAGGGCGCGGGAGGCGTGAACCCACGCGTGTTTCACCGGAATTCCTCCACGGGGGCTTGGGCACGCTGGCGCACGGTGAACTCCAGGCCGGGCACCAGGGAGGAGACGGTGCCGGTGACGGTCACCGCGATCTGGTTGCCGCCGGAGTCGACCGCCACCTTGGAGCCCTCGACCGAGTTGCCGGTGCGGGCCAGGAAGTCGCGGGCGGCGGCGGCCCCGTCGTCCGGGCTCGCGTCGTAGGAGCGGCCTGCGTCCACGCCGACCTGAGCTGCGCGCGCTGCCACCGAGCGGGCATGGAAGTACAGGGCGCCCTCGATGACGGTGAACACGAGGATCAGCACGACGGGGAAGATCACCGCGAACTCGACGACGCTGTCGCCGTGGTCGTTGAGACGCTCCCGAAGCCGGGACCATCTCGACTCCGGGACCGGGTGTCGCTTGCCGGCGGCTCTGGTCACAGGCCTGCGATCTCCAAGGCCTTGGCGCGGGCGGTGCTGTCGATGGCGAGGTAGAGGATCGTGGCGATGCCGCCGCCGGCCGCGGTGATGTAGGCCCACTCGGTGACCGAGTAGCCGGCATCGGAGAGGCGGCCGCGCACGTGGCCGTAGCGGCGGCGCAGCACAGCGGTGATACGGGTGAGACGACGAGACATCACAACCTCCGGGAGGTGAGGACAAGCGGACGCGCCGGATGCGGTGTCCGCGGCGAAAGGGGTCAGAACGGGGAGGGCAGGACGGTCTGGAAAAGGATCGTGAGGACGGTGGCGATGGTGATGATCGCCGTCCAGAGGATGAGCAGCTCACGTGTGGATCCCATACGAACTCCCCTGCAGGGACGGCGACTAGACGGACAAGATCTTGATGAGGGCGGGTAGAGCGATCAGGGTGACGACGCTCAGCGCGACGACGATCGCGATCAGGTGCAGCCGGTCGGTGTCCCGGGGGTTGCGCGCCGCCGCGGGCTGGTTCAGTGCGACCACGCGGGCGAAGCCGAGCGTGACGGCCAGGGCCCACAGGCCGTACAGAGCGAGCGACATCCGTATCTCCTTCGGGCCAGGTCACAGGTTGAGGATCTTGATGAAGGCGGGCAGGGCGCAGAAGACGACCAGGGACAAGCCGACGGTCAACGCCGGCAGGTCCATCTGCTCGGTGGCCTGGTTGGCGCGGGTTTCGCGGTCGCCTTGGACGGCGGCGTTGAGTAGGTCGACCTGGTTTTCCAGGGTGCGGGTGACGGCGGCCTTCTCCTCGCCGGCGAGTGCCATGGCGCGGGCGGGCCGGGCCAGGTCCTCCACGCCGATCGCCTGGCCGAGTTGGGCCAGCGCGCTCCAGTAGGGCGTGCCGGTCAGCCGGGCGTGCTCGAGGGACTCGCGGATCTGCAAAGCGGGGGTGGTGTCGCCGACCGAGGCGGCGCGCAGCAGCGATTCGCCGGCCGACGCGTTCGCCGAGCGAATCAGGATGAGCCGTTCCAGCAGGGAGACGATCGTGTACCGGTACTCCTCGCGCAGCTTCTTGCCGTCGTCGCGCACATCGTCCAGGCACTTGAACGCGAAGAACCCACCCACCGCGAGCGCGAGCAGCACCGGCACCGGCAGCGGCGGGCGCTTGCCGGCAACCGTGAGCAGCAGCATGAACAGCTGAGGCAGCACCATCCCCAGCACTGCCATCCGCGCGCACCGGCCCAGGAGTTTGGCCGGGGACATCTCCAGCAGCCTGAGGTCGGTGGCCGGCAGCCGGGAGGCGACCGTGGGCGTGGCGACGAGCCGGTCGCCCATCTTGTCGGTGAGCGCCTCGAAGCGGCCCGCGCTCGCATCGACCTGGGTGGGCGGGGCGGGGGAGCGGGTGGTCTTCAGCAGTGCGTCCACGGAGGGCCGGGCGGGCATCAGCGCCCGCACCGTCATCCCGGCGCCGAGGACGGCCACCGCGCCGCCCACCATCGCGGGCACAGACATGATCACGACTGCTCCACCCCCACACGCTCGGCCGCCGTGCGCAGCAGCCGCGGTTCGGGTTTGTTCCGGGCGGTCTTGCGCATCCACACCAGCGACCCGGTGACCATCAACCCCACCACCATCAGGCCGAGTTGGCCCGGCGCGGTGCGGTACCAATCGGTGTAGGAGACGCTGGTCAGCCCGAGCGCGATGACCGCGAGGGTCAGCACGGTGACGTTGCGGGCCTTACGCCGGGTCCGCGCCCGGTCAGAGTCGAGCTTGCGCAGGGCCTTGGCCTTGTCGGACTTGTTGAACGCCATCTCCTTGATCACGTTCGCCAGCCCGCGGCCGCGGGCCTGGGTGTGCATCTGGAACACCATGGCGATCTCGTCGCCGGTATTGGAGGCCAGATCGTCGGCGAAGTACCGGTAGGCCTGCGCGGGCGGCACCCCGTCCGCGAGCCGCTGCGCGAGCCGGGTCACCGGCACACGCAGCAGATCCGGCACCGTGGACAGGGAACCGGGGATCGCCACCTCCAGCGGCTTTCCGGCAGCGATCACGCTGGACAGCTGCTGCAGCCAGTCGGAGAACGCCTCCAGCTGCTCCAGCTCGGTACGCGCCGAACCGCCAGGGAACAGCAGGAACGGCAGACCAGCCACACCGGCGAACGCGACCAGACCGTGCACAGGACGTCCGGCGATCGCCCATACCAGTACCCCGGCGACGACCGCGGCACTGAACAGGAAGCGGTAGTTGGCCTGCCACACCGGCGGGAGCTCGTCCAGCAGCCCCGGTCCGCCACGTCGTTTGACCGGGCCGCGCTCCGGCTCGGTGCGGCGGCGCAGGGCCGTCACGGCCCGGGCGAGGCAGGCCACGAACACGACGACACCGAGCGCGGCCACCAAGGCCCGCTGCGACTGGTTCATCACGATGCCCGCCTCTCGGCCTCGCCGGACTGCTCGACCGGATCCCAGGTGCCGTGCGGGTACTGGGCCAGCAGCAGCGGGTTGAACCCGGCCTCGGCGATCTGCTCGGCCCGCTCCGGGCTCATCTGGAACGCGGTCGGCACCGCCCGCCCGTCCCCGGGCCTCGGCGCGAACAGCTGGGTCATGGACGGGGTGCCGTCCTCGTTGAGCCCGTCGACCTCCCACACGTGGGAGACGATCTTCTCGCCGGGCTTTGCGCCCTTCTTCACGAACACCATCAGATGCACTGCGCCCTCGATGAGGCGGTACGAGGTCTCCGCACTGAGATCGGCCATCGACAGGCGCAGCACGAGGCGGGTGATGACGTCTTTGGGGTAGTCGGCGTGCAGCGTGCACATCGAGCCGGGCTGGCTGGCCGACATCGCCTCCAGCATCGCCATGGACTCCTTGCCGCGGACCTCACCGACCATGATCCGGTCGGCGTTGTAGCGCAGTGCGATCTCGATCAGGTCGGAGAGGGTGATGGCGCCGGCGCCGTCCTCGCCGTTGGACTGTCGCGTCTCGAACGCCAAGGTGTGGCAGGGCGTTTCGGCGTCATCGAGGAACAGTTCCAGCGAGGACTCCAGCGTGATCAGCCGCTCCGAGGCCGGGATCTCACGGCCCATCGCGCGCATCAGCGTGGTCTTCCCCGCGGTCATCCCGCCGCAGATGACGATGTTCATGTGGGCCCGCACCGCCGCCGACAGGAACGAGGCGAGCAGCTGGTCGACCGTCTTCTCCTGCAGCAGGTTGCCCAGCGTCCACGCGCGGCCGCCATGCTTGCGGATCGACACCGACACATTCCGGGTCAGGACATTCGCTGCCACACGTGAATCGTCCGGCAGCCGGAACTCGACGTAGGGCGACGCATACGACAGCTGCCGCTCGCCGTGCCCGGACTGGGCGGCCATGGTGTTGATCCAGGCGATCGTCTGCTCACGGCTGGCGAACGGAGAGGCCATCTTCTGGCGCTGCTGGCCGGCGACGTCGACATACATGACGTCGCCGTCGATGTCGATGTTCTGCACACCGGGCTGGTCCAAGAGACGCTGGAGCGCACCGGCGCGGAAGGTCAGGTTGAGGACCTCCTCGTGCAGGATGCTGCGTTGTTCCTGGCTGAGCGGCGGATTCTTCTGCGTGAACTCGGCATGCCAGGCGGCGATCTGGCGGCGGGCGAACAGCTCCGCCAGCTCCCGCTCCTCCTCCGCCTCCAGCGTCTGGGCCTGCTGCCGCTCCCGTACGGCTCGTAGATCCTCGGCGACCCGCACCCGCAGTTTCTGGATCTCCTCCGGCTGCACCGGCAGCGTGCCGGGCAGCGATGCGGTCCGCGCGAAGTCGGTCACGCCCATCGCCCCGGCGCCCGCCGAGGAGCTGGTGGTCACCGGCGCGACGGGCACCATGGGGGCAGGCGCCGGCGCGACCGGGCGCGCGGTGGGGGCCGGGTGGGCTTGTGCCGTCCTGGGATCCGGTGTTGCAGGCGCGACGTGCTCCGGGGGGTGGGTGCTGCGCTGGGAGAGCAGACGACCCAGCTGTGTCCGGGCCGCGTCCTTGTCCGGGCCCGTCGGAGTGTTCGTCACGATGCCTCCCTACGACGCCGCATCCCCAGCTGCCGTACCTGGTGCAGCACCGCTGGGCTCACGCCCTGCTGGGCCCGCATCTCCATGTGCAGCCGACGCTGCTGGGCATACGCGCGCAGCGGACCCAGCACATCGCGCGCGCTGCGCAGCAGCGCTGAGCGGGCCAGATTCCGCGGCGGCGCGCCGCCGGCCGACAGATACGCGGCCGCGCGCTCATCCCAGGCCAGCGAGCCGAGGATCGGGGCCTCGAACTTGGCCTCCACCTCGTGCGGCGCGAACTCCCGCCGCGAGCCGGACGACAGTGTGAGCAGGCCCAACGCCCGTGCGCCGGTGCCGTGCTGGCCGAGCTCGTCCTGCAGCGCCTCGATCGCCGTCGAGGCCAGGAACACCGACGCGGGATCGGCGAGCTTCACGACCAGCAGGACGATGTCGGCCTGGTGCAGGACCGGGGACGGGGTCAGCAGCCGGTGCAGCCGCCCGTTCTCCCAGGCCAGCCGCCCGCCGTCCACGATCACGTCCCAGTGGTGCTCGTGGTCGGTCATCTGCAGCACGTCGATCAGGCTCGGCCACAACTCCTGCAGCGAGGAAGCCTGCCGCGGATCAGTCAGGCCCGGCAGCACGAGCCGCATCCCGGTGTCGTCCAGCGGCCACAGATGCTGATCCACCTGCGGCGCCAGATCCTGCACCCCGGCCGCCGCGCTGCTCCAGTACGCCTCGGCCAGCTTGTGCAGGCCGATATTGCCGTCCAGGGCCTGTCCGCCCAGGTGGATGCCGCGCAGCAGCCGGTGCCGTAGCTTGCTGCCCGCCATGTCGAACTCGGCCAGCAGCACCGACTGGCGGCTGGAGAGCGCCAGCGCGGTCGCCGACGTACTCACACCGTCGGAGGCCGCCGACACCAATGCGATCAGAGCCATGCCGTCACTGCTTTCCGTCGCGCGGCTGCCGCACCAGGGCGATCCGCTTGGCCGCGGCCTTCTCCGCCAGCTGCGGCCCTTCCGTGGTCGGCACCGCGAGATTCACCACCAGCGATCCGGTCGCGTCCGTACGGCCCACCGACTTCACCGTCGCTTCGATGCTCTCCGGCTCTGGCTCCGCGCCGTTCTTCGCGGCTCCCGTGCCGGTCGTGGACTGGGCGCCCTGCTCGGGCAGCACCACGGCCAGCACCTTGTCGCCGGGGCGCAGTTCGTCCCTCGGCGCGGTGCCCTTCTTCACCTCGACGCCGACCACCTGCAGGTCATCGCCGAGGCCGCCGCCGGACTGCACGGAGGAGGCGGTCAGCAGGGAGCCCTGGCGCAGGTCGACCGCGGCCCGCTGTCCAACGATCCGGCTCCGGTCGGCGGCCGGCACCGGAGAGAGCGCGGGATCCTCAGCAACCGACGCGGTCGTCACGTCCGAGGCCTTCACGACCTGCCCGGCCTGCACATCGTGCGCCACGGCCAGGACCTCGACCCGGTCACCGGCGCGGTTCACCTGAGAGATCGCCACCAGGGCACCGACCAGAGCGGCCAGCGTCCAGACCAAGGCCTGGATCAGCTTGCGCGGGGCCCTGGACGACTTCTTGGCGCCCGCGGAGATCGGCAGGTCAGCCTGACGTGGCGGAGCGATCGGCGGCGGCGCAGGCGTCGTGGTGTCCATGGCGTACGAAATCCCCTTCAAGAATGGTTAGTTGACGGCCTGAGACTCAGTGATCGTCAGCCCCACCTGCGAATTGCGGACCTCGGTCAGGTGACCGGTCTCCCCACCGCCGCCGGCCACCTGCCAGTCGACCGCCCAGGTCGCGGTCGCGGACACCTTGAACTTCCCGCCCGCTGAGTCGGAGGTCTGCTTGTAGACGTGGCCGCAGTCCGGCGACTGCTTCATCCCGAACGACTTCCGGTACCCCGTTCCCGGACCGTTACAGGTCACCGACGTCCCGTCGCCCATGTTCCAGACGATTGACTTCACCTTCGCCGTCGCGGTCACTGTTACCCCGCCGGCCGTCGCCGTCGCTGAGTTGGGGCCGTACGTGTTCGGCGACTGGCCCACTGCCATCCACACGGGCATCCCCACCAAGCCCTTGCCTCCCGGCTTCGGGTTGATGTCGATATCCGGACCGACGAGCTTCATCGAGTCGACCGCCTGACGGGCCACCACCTCCGGATCGATTGCCGGCGCACCCGGGGCGTTTCCGTCCGGGATCCACACCACGCCGATCCGACCAGTACCCGGGCACATGACCTGGTACGCGGCACCCTTACCCCCGCGCTTCTTGCCATCCTGCATTGCGAGGTTCTCGGCAGGCGGCTGTGGAACCATCTTGGTGTAGATGCACTTTGGGGCAGCGGACCCCTTCCCGCCGCCCTTGGCAGCCGCGCTCTGGGAGTCCGACTTGCCCGGAGCGCGGACAGGGTCACTCGCACACACAGTCACGTCCGGCGCTGCCCCGCGGCAACCGGGATCGTTGCCCACCGCCGGACCGCCGTCGGCGTGCGCCGCACTCGAGGAGACCACCAGCACGCCTATTGTGGCCGCCGCCGCTCGCCTCAGCATTCCTGGTTCCCGTGCGGGAGGTAGGAGGTGACGATCCACCCGTCCTTCCACTTCTCCAGCTTCGCTGTCGCCCGGTAGCGCTGCGGCTGTGCCGACGGCATCGGGATCTCTTTGTCGGCCTTGGTGTCCCACGTCTTCCACTGCGACAGGTCCACGCAGTCACTGACGCTGGCCGAGGGTGGCTTGGCACCGGTCTGGATCGTCGCGGTCGTGCCCAGGTGCCCCAGCGTCCCCTTCACGACCGTGCCCGCCTTCTTCATGTCGAGCATCGCCAGCCGGAACTGCCCCAAGGCGTCCAAGGTGGCGTACTTCTGGAGCTCGGTTCCCTCCTCGGAGGCCTTCCCATACGCCTTCAGGCGTTCACTCTGCATGTGCTGATAGGCGGACAGCACCGCCTTCTTCTCGGCTGCTTGCGGGTTGGATGATTTTGAAGGTTGTACTTTCTCGGCGTTGGTCGGCTTGCTGGACGGCTTGGACCCGTCGGATTTCGAATCAGAACTGCAGGCAGCGAGGGCGAAGACGGAACAGCCCACAAGTGCCGTGCCGATAAGTCGATTTCGACTGCGAAGTAGGTTGTTTTTGGCCTTTGCCGTTGGCGTCATCACGCCTCCCCGTTCTCCTCGTCCGCTGTGCCGGTGACCTGTGGTGTATCGCGCTGGGTGATGGTGTGGTCGTGCTGCGCGAGACGGGTGTGGTTGCCGTGCACATGCACACGTTACGCATATTCACCCCAACAGCGCAGCCAGTAAAGGCAGTTCACAAGCTGCGAACGCGTCAATACCGCCCAACGGGACACACCGGTCCTTTCGGTATAGGGCGGTCCCGTGGCGCGGTCAGTTCTTCACGTCGCCCGTGTAGGTGACGTCCTCTCCGTACGGATCGACCACTTCGATACTGACCGGACCATCAATCTGTTTTCCGGGAATGGTGAAGTGCACGGTCACGGTGGCCATCCGCTGGGGCGCGATCCAGGCGAGCGATGGCAGATTGGACAGGTTCTCCTCGAAGTCGCCCTCGGCGAGCTCCGCTCCGGCGTAAACCTTCAGGTTGGCCTCCGGGCGGTTGCCAAGAAGGGTGTCGTCAAAGTTGTTGAAGAAGCTCAGGTCGACCGCGTAGCGCTTGCCCTGGGCGGTGGCGCCGGCGGTGCGGGGCTGGCCGATGCGGAGCCAGGGCGAGTCCTCCTCCCAGTCGCCGAACTTCAGCTCTTTGGTGGTGTCGGGCTGAACGTGAGAGGTGTCGACGGGGCGGGCCGGGGCGCCTGGGATCGCGCCCTCGAAGTAGGTGGGGTCGTCGCCCTCGATGGTGAAGGTCAGGGGTTGTCCGGCGGTATCGGCTGGGACCGCGTAGCCGACTGTGGTGGTGTACGTGCCGCCGGGGCGAACTCGGATCGGGTGAGATTCGATGTCGGGGAACGCGAGGCCCTTGATGCCGGTGTCGGTGAACGCGGCTGCTGTGCGGCCTTGGGGGCCGTAGCGGGCGGTGACGTCGAGAGAGCCGTGCAGCTCCGCGATTCCGCTGTCGGTATTGGTGAAGGTGACCTTGGTGGTCAGCGCTCGCCAGCCGTCGGGGATCGAGGAAGCTTTCACGCTCGGCTTGGCCGAGGAGAGTGCACTGACACTGACCGTCCAGGAGTCACTCTGTCCCTCCTCCCTGAACGGGAAGGACGAGCCAAGGCGCACCATGCCCTCCGGCAGGTCCGGGGCGGAGGGCGGTGTGGACTTGGGGTCGGTGGAAGGCCTCTCGGCTGCTGCTTGGCTCGAGTCCTCGGCCCTGTCCTGGGGCCCGGAACAGCCCGACAGCAGGGCTGCCGCGGTCACCAGAACGGCCCACTGGCGCTTTCTCTTCACGTGAACTCCCCTGTGGTCATATGGCGTTGGGATTGCGCCATCGGTGATCCACAGTGGGTGCTCGGGGCCTGACGGTGCGTGTGCGCCAGCGCCTGAATCAGATCCTCGAGGCGGCCGGTGCCGTCGGTCTGGGCGAGCCATCCGTCCAGGAGGTCCTGCGGGACGCTGCGGGCCAGGCGCTGGTACTGCGCGGGGCAGTGCTCGCGTTCGCTGAGCCAGCCGAGATGGCGGGTATGGGCACGCAGCGCGATCAGCTCGGTGAGGAGCGGGGACGGCAGCGGGACTGTGTCCACTACGGGTGCGCAGGCGTGCCCTCGAGGCGACGGGGCCGGTGTGGGTGGCGAGGGAACGCGCCGGAGAAGGGCGCGCCGTACATCATGCACGGGAACCTCCGGTCGGGGCGAGGAAGACGTCAGTCGGGGCTGCGTCACCGGACAGTGGGGTCATGACCGGAGCGAAGGGTCCCTTGTCCTGCAGGAGCTGCAGAGTGGTGACTCCGGCGCTGAGCTGGCCGACGCGCGGGTCCGCGGCTGCGAGGGCGCGCAGGTCCTGGATCCGGTTGGCCAGAACCCTGTCGGAGGCTCCGGTCAGCACGATGAGCAGGCGGGGGAAGGCCGGGTAGTGGTCGCGCCAGGCCTCGCGGGTGGAACGCCGGCCGCGGCCACCGGCCGCGGGGACGTAGCTCTGGTAGCGGGCGTACGCGGAGAGCTTGGCGGCTAGCCGGGTGGTCTGCATGGTGGCGCGGTCGACCTCGATGAAGAAGCTGAGCATCCGCCGGCGCCCGTCCTCGGCGGCATGGGTGTAGCGCAGCACGGCGTCCGGAATCATGAACGCGTCGTCAACACCGCGCGATTCACCGTTGCGGATACGGTGCGCGATCTCGGGCTCCCAGTCCAGCGGCGAGCACTCATCCCCGAGGCGGCGCGCCCAGCCGGCGAACGCGACGCCCGTGTCGACCACTGTGAGGGTGTGCTCCTGCAGCTGGGAGGCCGCGGTCTGCGGGCTGATGCGGTAGCCGCGCCGCGGGATCGTCGGGTCGTAGGCGACTGCTTCGGCGCCGCGCGCGGTGATGTACCACAGCAGCTCCGGGTTCCCCATACGCGAAGTACGCCGGGCGGTGGCGTCGACGAGCCCGATGCGGCGCAGCTCCTTGAGCTGCTGGCGCAGGTAGACGGGACGGCGGGCGTGGGGGGTGAATAGCCGGTGCAGCTGACTGGTCGCGATCAGGCGGTGCTGATACAGCGCTGGCAGCAGGTCCTGCGCCAGGCGGGACAGGCCCGTGGGGCGCGGCGGGGCGGTCGGTGTGATGGGGGTGTCCAAAGACATTAGGCAACCTCACTGGAGCTGGCGTCGGGCCAGCAGTCGTCGGGGGTTTCCGGTTTGCGCGGCGCGGGGCGGCGGCCGAGTTCGGCGAGGATCCGGTCGTCCAGGGAGGGCCTGCGCCCGTCGTCGCTGCCGTCCAGCTCGGTCAGGACGGTGCGCAGCGGGCGGCGCCGCAGCGTGGTGTCCATGGCCTTCTCCAGATCGGGCAGGCGCTCGGGGTGGTGGTAGTCGGCGAGGACCTCGTGGACGGGGACGCCAGCGACCTGGAACGTGGGCGTGGGCCTGCCGCCCAGGGTGGCGCGTACGGCGTAGTGCCACTTCGGCTGCTCGGTCAGCGTCATCGTGTCGGCGCCGGGCAGGCGTTTGGCGAGGAATGTAGCCTCGTCGGTGTCGGCGGCTGCGGCCGTGAGGAGGCTCTGGTTCTGCATGAGCGCGAGCCGGGTCTCCTCCGAGAGCCGCATCGCCATCTGTGTCATCGCCATGAGCCGGACTTCGTACTTGCGTAGCTGCTCGAGGATCGCGGCGATGTAGCCGCGGGCGGCGCCGTCGATCGCCTTGAGCTCGTCGGCGAACGCGAACAGCGTGGCCATCTCCGGGTCGGTGCCCTCGCGGGAATGCCCGGCACGGAACAGGTCGAACAGCAGCAGGCTCGTGATGATCTGGTCGCCGCTGCCGGTCCCGGAACATCGCAGCAGCACGATCTGCCGCTCGTCCATCGCCTTGCGTACGTCGTAGGTGGAGCGCGGCTGGCCGAGGAAGGCGCGCAGGGAGGTGGAGGTGGCGAGCTGCTCGATGGTCTGGGTGACCACCGGCACCGCGCTGCCCTCGTACTTGGGGAACGTGGTGCGCCAGAACTGCGAGAGCGGCAAAGGCAGTTGGGTGAGCACGCGCTCGCGCCACTCTTCGTCCGTCAAAAGGCGGGGGATGGTGAACAGGGTGGGCTGCAGGTCCGGGCGCCCGCGCTGGCACATGCGGTGGGCGAGGTGGGCGAGGATCTCCACGGTGTGCGAGAGGATCGCGCGTGCGCGCGGTGCGCCGTCGCCCCAGCCTTGTGCGGCGGCGAGCCCGGCGACCACGGCGCCGATGACGTCCTGGATCTCCTCTTCGGCGCGGCCCTCCATCGACAGCGGATTCCACGCGGCGACCATCGCCCGCGGCTTCTTCACGCTCAGGTCGATCAGCTGCACGCGGCCGATGACCGCCGGGTGCGTCAGATACGGCAGCGCCCGCTTGATCGCCGCGCCGTGCGGGTCGAGGAACCACGATCCGAACCCGCCGTAGGAGAGCGTGATGGCCTGCAGCAGCGCCAGCTCGCTCTTGCCGAACCCGGACTTGCCGAACGACGCACCGAACAGCACCTCGGCCTGCGGCAGGCACGCGAGCCGAGTACGCCCGTCGGCTTCGGTGACCCGGCCCAGCGGCACCACGCCGGGCTGCCCGGTCCAGGTGGGCAGTGCGCGCGGCGCCGGGGCGAGGGTGCCGCCGGTGCGCACCACGTTCTGCGCCGTGCAGTGGACGGTCGCCGGTCGCAGCAGCGCCGCCAACTCCTCCGATGTGACCCACTGTCGGCGCGCCGGGGCGAACTCGCCTGTGGCGTAGCGGCGATCGAAGCTGCGGCGGCGCCACCAGATACTGCTGTACGGCCGCCACCCCGTACGGCGAGGACCGACCGGCCGCCACCAGTTCTCCCCGGACCAGGCATCCATGACAGCCATCACCTGGTGCAGGCGGGCCTGCGCCCGTGCCGGGTGCGTCCCGGTCACCCGCACCAGCACCTGCACCGCGAAGACTCGCGCATCCGTGGTCGGCAGGAACTTGCCCACCCCGTCGGCCAGGTCCTTCTGCCGCGGCAAAGGTTTGGAGGAGCTGGTCGAGGACAGCGGCTTGCCGCCGTTGAGCCCTTCGACCAGCGCCGACATCAACGACGATCCGCCACCGCGTCGGCTCGAGCCGAGCGATTCGCCGTATGCGGACGGTCCGCGCTGCTCGGCGCGGCGGACCAGGCGGCGCCGCCACGCGGCTACCCGCCAGCTCGCCACCGGCACCACGTCGACGACCAGCTCGGCATGCTCCCCGCGCTCGGCATCAATCTGCCCACACGCGTCCGCGAGGACCTGCAGCGGGTCCGGGTCCAGCGCGGCCGGGGTGAGACGCTTGTGGTCGGGGCGCGCCAGGACCAGCTCGGCGCGCGCCACATACAAGGTGGCGGGCTCGGCGGGAGCCGCCTGTCCGCTGCCCTTGACCAGGGACACGCGCTTGGGAGCTGCTGCGGGCCGGGGCAGGGGAGAAGCTCCCTCGAACGCGATGCGCTCTACCGGGTCGCGGCTGCGACGGCCTTGATGGCTGCGGACCTGGACGTTCGGCAGGGAAGGCAGCCGCATCAGCGCGGCCGACGTCGCCGGACCTTCCATTCGCAGCGACAGCTGCCCCTGCCCGTCGCTGCCATGCCGTAGCCGTATCCCCTGCGCGCGTCGCGGCGTCCACTCGGTGGTCTGCGAGGCGCGGGCCAGACGCGCCGCGTGCGGGGTCATGTCCGGTGCGGACGGATCAAATCCCTGGGACGGCACCAGCTCGACGACCGCCCGTTCCGTAAGCAGCCGGCGTGCCCTCCACCGCCACAAGAGCGAGCCCGCGCCCGCCAACAGAGCGCCGACCCCGCCGACCCAGCCCAGCCACCAGGCCACATCGCACAGCAGTTGCGCCCACGGCACGTCATCGGGAACGACGAACGAGAATACGGAGGAGACGATGTCGCCCATCATCAGCTGCTTTGCGATAGGCGAAACCGAGGCGTGCGCAGCCCCTCCCGCTCCGCCTTTGCGAGGGCGAACACGCGGTGTGCTGCCGATCGCCACAGGCGTCGTACGGCCAGGCCGCCGAGCCCCATCACCAGGAAGGGCACCCACGGCCAGCCGCGATGCTCCGCCGCCGCCTGTGCCGCGGAATCCCCTATGAGCGGCAGATTCTTCAGATCGCCACCCCACCACCAGCCGTGCACGCAGCCCAGGGCGAAGATGACTGCGGCCAGCCAGCCGCACCATTCCACCAGCAGGACTACGGCCGCATCCCGCGGCGACTGGGTACTCCGTGTGGACTTCACCGGCACTCCCGTCAGGATCCGGGCGGCCGTGTGCCGCCCGTCTGATTCCCCAAGGAGTGCCGGGGGGTAAAACGTGACCGTACTGTCGTGAAGAATTCAGGCTGGCCAGGACGTCCGGGTTCGAGGCCTCCTACCGCCGAGACCTTGGGCCATGTTCACCACGGCAACGGACAAGGTTCTTCCCAACCCGCACCCGACCGAGGAACAGACGGGGTCAGTGCACGGCGTTCAGAACAAGGGCAGCAGCGAGTAGGAGGAGCGCCGTTGCCAGATAGGAGATGGACCGGGCGATGAGTTGGTATTTCCGGGTGGCGAGAATCGACAGTGCGACGAGCTGAGCACAGTCGGCATCGGGTGTCGCAGTAGCGAGGTGGGCGCGCAAGGCCTCCGGCTGTCCCGCGTACTGGGCGAAGAAGGCGAAGTAGCCGCCGCTGTGCGGGTTGTTCACGCCCTCTGGTCGGATGCACCGCAGAAGGTGGAAGAGGCTGGTGGCCAGGCAGGCGAGCCCGCTCCAGGCCAGCCACTCGATTCCGTTCCACAGTGCGAAGAGCCCAGATGGGCGGGTGGCGAAGGACGCGAGGATCGCGGCCGTGACGGCGGAGACCAGCGCGAAGAGCATGCCTGCCTTCTGGTCGGTTCGGGCCAGTTCCGCCCGTACGTCGGTGAGCGCGGTCCGCGCCGGGTGGTCAGGCCGCACGTTCGACTCCGTCGTCCGCCGGGCCGGCCTCCTCAGTGAGGCGTCCTGAGATCCCCTTGTAGTTCCGCACGGCTTCCACGATGACGTGGTGCCCGGTGCGGAACTCGGACGCCCGCGGGCCCATATGGACGAACAGGGACTGCCGGTTGCCCAGTTGGTCCACGACATCGACGAAGCCGAATCCCTTGTGGGGAAGGACCCGATGAACGGTGCCGTGTACCAGGTGGCCCTCCTGGACGGCGCAGGCGGCGACGGGACGGGAGCCGTCCGGGGTGATGGGGGAGTGTGGCGCGAAGCGCACGGTGCGGCCCTCCGCGAGATTGTCTCCGTTCGCCACGAACCGGCGGTCGATGTAGTAGTCCCCGTCGGCGGGGGTCGTGATGAAACCCTGCCCTCGTGTGGTGTCCCAGCGCCTGACCACGCCCTCGCGCAGTTCATCGAGGGGCGTTGACGACTGGGCGGCGATGCTGCCTGGCCCGTCCTTGCCCGGTTGCCCGAGCGGGGTGGCACCGGGGCGCTCGCTGATCTGGTCGACGGTCTCGTTGCGGGCGCCGAACGGACTGGTGTGCCAGATGACCTCGCGATAGCGGACGGGCTTGGCGAACCCTTTGACCTTCACCCGCCATTCGTCGGAGAGATAGTCGTCCGAGGTGAAGCCGTGGACTCGGCCGATCTTGCTGGAGACCCGTGTCATGATCGCAGCGGCGACGGTGGCGCTGTCGACCCAGATGGCCTGCGGGTTGCCAGAGGCGCAGAGTCTGGCCGCAAGGTCGACCACGGACCCGACGTAGTCGAGTCCGCCTGACGGCGCCTCGTACTCCACGACCCTGCCGGTGGCAATGCCGACACTGGCCAGGCAGTCGGCGACGATTAGGTCGGCGTTCTCGCTGTGGAGCATTTCCTGGATCTGGATGGCCGCGCAGATGGCCTCGGCCGCGTGGTCGCCGTCGAAGACGGCGAGGATGCCGTCGCCGAGGTACTTCACGACGGTGCCGCCGTGTTCCGCGGTCGCGGTGGTGGCGATGTCGAGGAACGTGCCGAGGGTCGGCAGCCAGCCAACCTCCCCCACCTTGCTCTTCATCTCCGTGGAGCCGGCCAGGTCAGCGAACAGGATGACCTTGGTGGGACGTTCCGTGCTGCGCAGGGCTTCCATGAGGGTGATCTGATCGGATGTCATGAGCTCGCCTTCGTGTTGGATCGATGGTTTTGCCGGGACCGGCGGCGGATGCCGCAAAGGCCGGGCCCGTCAGCGGTCTGCGGAGGGAGGGCGCGGATGGGTGTCTGTGTCGAACGGCGGCGCCTGGTCAGTCCAGCGCATGGCGATGGTCGTGTAGTTGATGGTGTCGCCCGCCTTCCACTGCTTGAAGGCCGCGGCGGCGACGGTGACGCTGCCCAGGGGCATGCCGGTGCTGCGGTCGAAGACGTAGTGGACTTCGAGGGGACCCGGGTCTGCCCCGTACGGCGAAGGCATGGCAATGCCGTATCCGGTACGGCCGTCGTGGTCCTCGACCGTGCCCAGGGAGCGCACGCCTGGCTCGTCGGCCAGTAGCCGGTAGGCCGCTGCGCGCAGTCGGGGCGGCGATGGCATGCTGAACGCGATCTGCCGGGCAGTGTCGACGACGAGTTCGTGCAGCGCCTTGGGCGGGGCGTCGTAGTCCTCGTCGATCATTACGAGTAGCTGGTCGGCCAGCGTGTGCGCGTTCGTGGACAGCCCGCGCAGTTCGCGGACGCTGATGTCGCCGGAGGGCATCTCTTCACTCCCGCCGCCTGGCGCGTCGCGCTGGATGACGCCCTGGCCCTTGTAGTGAACGATGTCTTTCGGTACGGACCTGGGCGTGTGGTGGCTCTCCTTCGCGTTCTCCCGCTCGGCGCGGGCCTTGGTGGCGGGGTCGGTCAGGTCGAAGGTGTGCGGGGAACCGTCTGCCTTCCAGGCGGCCTCGTCCGACTCTGTGGCTGGCCGTGCGCCCAGGTCGGTGTGCTCGGTCCACCGTTTGTCGGCGTCAGCGGCGAGCCACGTGCGGGTGACCCACCGCTGGTCGATGACGTAGTTCTTGCCGGGGATCTGTGTGAGGTATCCGCGGTGCTCCACCTGGTACCAGTAGTCGCCCTTCAGCTGGGGCTGCCTGTCGAGGGCGTTCGCGCCGGCCAGCAGCAACTCCCGGCCGGAGAAGACCTGTTGCGCGGGCTCGTGCGTAGGACCCAAGTTGGTCGTTGTCACGACGAGCGCCGCTACGGTGGCCACGGCCGCGAGGCCCAGCCCCCACACCGGTCGCAGTCGCCGTCGCAGCCGCGCCATCGGGGACCGTGTTTCGGATGACGTGGGCGCGGCGGCCATGGCGGCCGTGAGTTCGATGGTCCGGACGGTGTCGTCCACGGGCGAGTCCGGGGCCAGGTGTGCGGGGCGTGCGGCGGCGAGGCGCTGCAGAATGTCGTCTGCCATGACGTCAGGCCTCCTCTCGTACGAACACGGCACTAGGCGGCGTAGAAGCAGGGCCAGGCGCTGGAGAAGCGTGGCTGTCATCGAGCGCCCGGTTGAGCCGGCCGCGGGCACGGTGCAAGCGGACCCGCATAGCTGCCGCCGTGCAGCCGACGACCTTGGCCGCCTCGGCCGGGCTGAGCCCGTCCCAGGCGGCCAGCATGAGTACTTCACGGTCGGCCTCGGACACCGTCGTGAGCGCGCGTAGCAGCGCAAGCCGGTCGGTCACGTCGTCGGCGACATCCCCTTCGGCGTGTTCTGTCCAGGAGCGCAGCTCAGCCGCGAGCGAGGCGCGTCGCACCTCGGCGCGAGCGCTGTCGCGCACCACGTTGCGGGCGACCCCGAGCAGCCAGGGCAGCGCCGGGTCCGGCACATCCGACAGACGACGCCAGGCGATCGTGAACGTCTCACTGACCACCTCGTCGGCAATCTGCCGGCCTGCCCGGCTGACCGCGTACGCCCATACCCGCTGCCGACACGCGTCGTACATCGCGGTGAAGCGGCTAGTTGCATCGGCCACCGCCCGCACCTCCGTCCCCTCCGGGTGCTTCCTGTCATCAGGTATTGGTGCGAGACGGCAGGACGTTACACAGGAAACTCGAAAACGACGGACACAGCTTCCCGGGAGGCGACGACGCGGAGGCCCCGGAGGGCTGGCCTCAGTCGTTGTAGGTGACGTGGACGTGGTCGTAGTGCCCGCCGGTGACGGTGTGCGTGTTGTTCAGTCCGTGGTCGTACGGCCGCCCCCAACCGCCCTGATCTTCAGGGTGGTTGATGCTCCAGATCCGTCCCTGCCAGATCACGTACTGCACGTCCAGCGCTCCGGCGTTCTTGCGCAGCCATGCGGCCAGAGCCCAGCCCTGGGCGAGCGCGGTGCCGACGGCGCGGGTGCCGAGGGTGCCCGGTGTGTAGTCGCAGGCGCGGCCGAGCGGGTGCTCGCCGCCTTCGGCGCGCGGTGTCTGGCAGCCGATTCCGCCGTGCCAGCGCGGCCACTTGTTAAGGATTTCCTGGTATCCGTGGGCTGTTGCGCCGGTCAGGCAGCGGCCCCCGGTCGGGTCAGAGTACGAGCAGGCTGTTGCTCCGCCCTGGTAGGCGGCCGGGGGGCCGGGCAGGGACACGGAGACGGGCACGGGGCCGTTGCTGCCGGTGTTGCCGAGGACGTCGCCGGCCTGGTCGTACTGGTGCACGTACTGCAGGACTTCGTTCGCGTACCAGCCGGCGTGGTTGTAGCGCAGGGCGGCCTTGCGTAGCTGGGCGTCGTCGCTCAGGTCGCTGGGCTCGGTGCCGCACAGGTAGACGGCGGCGCCGAGCGCCGCGTCGAACGCGTTGTGGGGGTCCTTGATGCCGTCGCTATTGCCGTCCTGGCCGGTGGGCCCGTTCCAGGTGGAGGGCAGGAACTGCATCGGGCCCACGGCGCGGTCGTATGAGGTGTCGTCGTCCCATGTGCCGCCGTCGGTGTCGGGCACCTTGCTGGTGTTGCCGCCGGCGCCGGAGCCGTCGAGGCGGGCGCCGATGATGCGCGGGGTGATCGTCCCGTCGTCTGCGACGCGATGGCCCGCGGCGTGGTGGGACTCGACCTGCCCGAATCCGGCCAGTACCGACCAGCGCATGCCTTTGCACTTCGGGCGGAGCTTGATGGTGCGGGAGGCCGCGTTCGCGTACGCGGACAGCATCACCGGCCCGATCCCCTTCACCGAGGCCGGCGCATCCTGTACGCCCCCGGACAAGTAGGCGGCCTGCCGCCTCTGTTCGTCCTGGTCGGCGGCCACCGCCCCGGTGAGGGCCACGAAGGCGCCGACACCGAGCAGCAGCGGCATGACGGCGGCGGCCGCGCCGAGCGCGAGCCATCCCTTCTTCGTCACGGCGTCCTCCGGCGGGCCGGCGCGGGCCGCGGCGTCCGGGGCCGGGGCCCGGCGGGGGCCACAGAAGACTGAGGCTCCGCACTGGGCGCGGGGCCGTGCGTGCGGGCCGTGTCCGTCGTCATCCGGTACAGCCGCTGGCGCAGGGCCTGCTGCTGCGTGGACGCGGCTGGCTGCGGCACAGGCCGGGGCACTCGCCGCGGCCGAGGGGCCGCCGTCGTGGTGGCGGCCGAGGAGTGACGCACGGCGGGGGAAGGAACAAGGGGCCGGTTGATGACGCGGGGCGGGGTGCGCGGGTGCGGGCGGGGCGGCAGCCCGCGGTGCATGCGGATCTTGTTGCCGGCCCAGCGGCCGCCGACGTTGTTCCAGTACGTCTGGGAGAAGTCGCGGACGGCGGGCAGCTGCCGGGTCACGGGCTGGGTGAGACGGGAGCGCAGCTGCGCGGCGGAGCGCACCATATTGCCCGGGGCGGCCTTGATCGCCGTGTGTGCGGCGCGGGCGGCTTGTGGCAGGTAGACGGGCGCGCCGAGGGTGTACTTGAGCCCGAACTTGCCTGCCCCGTACGCGGCTTTCGCACCTCCGGCGACGGCCTTGGTGGCGCCCTTGGCCATGGCGGTAGTGCCGCGCACGGCCAGGCGGGTGCCCAGCCGTCCGGCCAGTGACGTGGCCCCGCGCCCGCCCAACGACATCAAAGAGCGAGCGCCCACGCCGCCGGCGGCTGCCCCGCCGGTCGCGGATATCGCGCCGACCATCAGGGCGGTAGTGGCCAGCGTCGCGGCCAGCGACCGCTTGCGGCCTGCGTCCTGGTTCATCGCGGCGGGGGCGCTGCCGCCAAGCGGGCTGCCCGCCAGGCGGGTGCGGGCGTTCATGGCCCAGGCCTTGGACCGCTGGGTGATGCGCTTGCGGAACATGAAGCAGGCGATGACGGAAACGTCGACCGCGACGAACCGGGCGGGCAGCGCCCCGGCGTTGTCGCCGAAGGGCGCGTTCAGCAGTGCAGTCACCAGGGTGACGGCGATGGCCAGGCCGGTGACCAAGGCGACCAGGAGTCCGAGCAGGCGCACGATGTTCGTGGCCCGTTCCCACAGCCATGCCCGGCCGGGGCCGGGCATGATGCCCGCTGCGAGGGCGACCCGTGCCAGCACCGCCTCGATGACCAGACGCATCTGCGTGGACAGGTAGAGGAACGCGGTCATGAGCAGCAGCACCGTCATCAGGACCGCGGCGATGAGGATGAACAGCGCCCCGCCGACCTTGTCCCAGCCGGTCCTCTTCGCTGTGGCCGCGTCCTTGACGCAGGCCTTCTCGAAGTCGCTGTTGGGGTTGAGGCCGAGCAGGTCGTTGGCGACGTAGTCGGTCGCCTTGTCGGTGAGAGCGTCCGGGAGGCCCTGGACAGGGTTGGGCACCCACCCGAACCCGGACGGGTTCTTCTGAATGAGCTCCTTGGTCTTGTCGACCTGTTCGTTGAAGAAGGCCTGCTTAACGCGGGAGTCGCTGTACAGATCAACGCAGTTGTCGCTGAGCTGCTGGTTGTAGGAGAGCAGGAACGCGGGGCGCACTACGAACGCCTCGACGATCCCGTCGGTGACAGTGCGGGTGAGTTCCCGGGCCTTGGGCTCGGTGATCTGCCCGGCCCTCGACAGCGCGTCCTCGTGGCCGGTGGTGATCGCGTAGATGGCGATGCCGAGATCGCGGGCCTTGCCGACGGCACCGTCCTGCTGGCCGAGAAGCAGCTGCGGGGGAGCGGCGAGCGTAGACACGGCGAGCGCGCCGATCACGGTGGAGGCGGCGATCTCGCCCCAGCCGCGGGAGGTCCTGCCGAAGGTGATGTTCCAGAACGCGACCACGCCGGAGTAGGCCATCAGCAGGCCCGGCACGCCGAGCTGGACGAGCGTCTGGTTGTACAGGGCGTCCGACAGCTTCATGGCCGGCTTGAGGAACAGGGAGGCCAAAGCCCAGGACAGGGCCCAGGAGATCAGCCAGCAGCCGAACGCCACGACCCACTTGGTGAGCTCGAACAGGAACTGCGTGGCAAGTTGTTGGAGCTCGCCCGAGAAATCAGTGACGCCACCGGTGGCAGAGACGATCCGGTACGCCGATACCGGCAGGCCCTTCTCGTCGGTGACCTCGAACGCGTTGAGGACGCCGCCGTCGCCGTGCTTGGCCTTGTACTCCTTGACCCGCTGCCGCATCTCGCGGCGCAGCTTCTCCTGCGCAGCCGCCTTCTTCTCCTTCGCGGACGGCTGCTTGTCGGTGTCCTTCTTCTTGCCGTCCTTCGCTGTGCGGCCGGTCTTGTCTTTGTCCTTGGGGGCGGTGGGGTGGACGGACTCGGGAGGCAGCAGCCCGGGGGCGGTCGGTTCCAGGCCCGGCTCGTACTTCGGGAACGACGCCGACGGGGACGGCGTTGGCGTGGGGTCCCCGGGGGCGGCGCCGACCCGGGGCGCGAGCAGCATCATCATGGCCAGCGCTGTGATGACGAGCAGTAGCCCGCCCGCCAGATGACGCCGCACACCTGTGAACCCACGGAAACGTCCCCGCCGAATGGTCATGCCGTCACCGCCTCCATTCCGTCCGCGACCAGCCCTTCGCCGCCCGGGCCTTCCTCGGCTCGGGCCTGTTCGGGGTCGGAGTGGATGACGTCGGCCAGCGCCGGGTCGAGCGGCACCTGCACGCGCATCGCACCGATCCGACCGAACAGGTCGCGCACCAGGCACTCACCGGCCCGCTGTGCCTGCACCACGTCGGACTCGTCCAGCGGGGAGAGCCGGGTGGTGACCATCTCCAGCAGTTCGGGGTCGCCTGTGTCGAGGTCGAGGAAGTCCAGGCCGCGGCGGGCCAGTTCCATGTTGGTCTGGCGGAACAGGTGCCGGCGGGGGAACAGGCCGCGCACGATGCGGCCGACTTCCGTGTCGGGGCCGATGTCGTCGGGGTCGTGGCTGCCCACCAGCACGCCGGCGTTGTGCTTGCGGCCGTCGCGCACCAGCTCCAGGAGGAGGTCCAGGCCTTCGGGCGCGGAGGTGAGCCACCAGCACTCGTCCCACACGACCTGGCAGAACTCCGCTTCGTGGCGCGGGTCGAAAGCGATGTGCCGGCAGATCGCCGCGATCAGATACAGGGCCGCACGCCCGAACACCTTCTCCGGGCTGAGCCGTTCGAAATGGCCCGGCTCCAGCTCCCACTTCTTGGGCAGTGCCAGCTGAGCGACGGAGAACACCACGGAGTCGGCGTCGGTGTCGATGACCGGCAGGCTCTCGTCGAAGACTGCACGCGCGATGTCGCGGCGGGCGTGCATGTTCAGCTTGCGGGCCAAGGACCGGCAGGTCGGGTCGTCGTCGCGTACGCCGCGCTCGGTCAGGTGCGCCATCAGGGCGCGCATGCTCGGCTTCGTGCTTGCCAGGACGTGTGCGACGGCCTCGGACAGGACATCGCCTGCCTCGTCCATCGACTGGATGCCCAGCAGCATGTGCAGAAAGGACTCGCAGCGCCGCTGGGCCTCGGAGATGTCGACCGACGCCTGTCCGCGCTGCTGCGTGAACACCCGAAAGGGGTCGAGGCAGACGGCGGCGCTGCTGTCGGTGGTGATCAGCTCGGTGCGTCCGGGGCAGGCACGCGCGAAGCGCAGCCACTCCTGCTTCGGGGTGCGGTCCACGATCACCGTGCGACCGCGACTACCCGGCGCCCCCTTCTTGCGGCCTGCGGCGAGTGTCCAGTAGACGGCGCACTTCATCGCGTACGACTTGCCGCCGCCGAGCTCGCCGAGGAACGCCGCCGAGGCGGAGGTCCGCTTCATTGGGCCGCGTGTGAAGTCCATCAGCACGGGGCGGGCGCCGCCGCCGGTCAGTTGCCACCCGTACAGCGGGCCGCGCTCGTCGCCGAGTTCGGTCGCCGCCCATGGTCCGGCCATGCAGAAGTCGCGGGCGAGTAGGTACTGGGCGTAGGAGGCCATGGCCTGCGGGGTGCGGGCGCCGGGCAGCATCCCGTAGAAGAGGTGTTCCTGGTCGCCGAGCGGCCGGTCCAGGGTGTAGTCGTCGCCGCCGAACTCCGCAGTGAGCTGTCCGGCCCGCTGTTCCACCTCCTGCGGGCCCGCTCCCCAGACGCAGAAGGCGACCATGGCCCGCACGTCGACTTCGCCCTTGGACGCGGTCAGCCGCTCCCGGTTCTCCGCCAGGCTGTCCGATGCCTTTCCGATCGAGGCTGGCACCCCGGCCGGATCGTGCGCCCACTCCTCGGGCTGGCCCGCCAGGTCGCGGGCCTTGCGACGGGTCTTGGCCTCGGCGACCGCCCCGGGGGTGACGTTCAGGCGCACCACCCAGTCGACGGGGAAGCCGAAGGTGTCCAGTGCGGCCAGGTACTCCGAGCCGGGGAAGCGGAATGCCTCCGGCATCTCGGAAAGCGTCAAGAACGACTGGTAGGAGGCGCCGTGTTCGGTGGCGACCTCCAGCCACCTGCGCTTGAATACGCCCGGGCCGCGCCGCTCCCCCTCGTCGGCGAGGGCGCCGTCGATGGCCCCCTCGGTGAGCACGGCCTGGCCGAGCGCGGCGACCGTGCGGCCGCGGTTGACGAGCCCGCGTAGCGCGTCGGGGGTGGGCAGCAGCGGCTCCAGCACCCCGCGCCGCGCCGAGTGCCCGTAGATCCACAGGATCTCCGCCTCGCTCGCCGGACGCACCGCCACCGTGCCCGGCCACGTCGCCGCCATCTGCGCCCCCTGCGCCAGCCGGCGTCCTTCTTCCTGCCGGCTGATCGGCGCGGGCAACAGACCGAGCTGCAGGGCGACTTCGCCTTTCGCCGCGCCCGCCATGTCCGCCAGGCGCTGACGGCGACCGACTGCGGGCAGCGGGACGGCGAGCCAGTCGGTGCGCCCGGTCAGCTCCAGGCCCTCCAACCTGTCGAGGACCCGGTGGGCGACCTGCGTGTATTCGTCGCTGGCCGCCATGTCGATGTCCTCGGTCATCGCCCGCACCACCGCGCGCGGGTCGACCTGCGGACACAGAGAGAGCCACATCGACTCGCCCACCAGCTTCTTCACCAGCGCCTCGAGCGCCTTCAGACGGCGCAGCTTCGCGGTCTTGCTGGCGTGGACCTGGTCCACTCCCTGCACCCGGTACAGCGCCCACACCGTGCCGTGCACGCTCCACACGACGTTCCCGGCCACGTGCCTAATCGGCATCTTCACGCCTACTCCCCCTCCTCGCGCTGCGGAGCCGACTGCCCGAGAACGCGGCCCGACTGCAGAAGGGCAAGGTGCAGGCGCATCGGCAGGCTCCTGCCGCGCGCGAGCAGACCGGGGAAGACGGCCTGGGCGGTGGTGAATTCCGGGGGCCGGTTCATCAGTTCCCAGCACTCGTCGCGCACGACGTGCACGGCCTTGTCTGGCCCAGGGGTGAGTTCGGGGGTGTTCATCGCTGCTCCCTCGAAGCGCTTGAGCGGTGGGTCGCGAGCTGGGCGAGCGCGGTGGAGGCGGTACCTACGGGCGTGGTGGTCGCGCGCCGCGACGGGCGTCGTACGAGGACGTGCATCTCCGAGGGCACAGCAGATGCGGCCGCGCGCCGCTTTGGTGCCTGCGCGGTGAGGGTGACGGTGCCCTGCAGCGGCTGCGTGGTGATCCGCCGCAGCTGCCGGCCACCGAGCCGGGGCCGCTGCCCGCCTGCCACCAGGCCCGCCGCGCTCGCCAACGCCGCGAACGGGTGCCGGCCGTCGATGTGCAGGCGGCGCACCAGCAACGAGGCGAGATAAGGGACCAGGGCCAGGGCGACGAGGTTGAAGAGCCCAAACGTCGACCACAGACTGGGCACGGCGACCAGAGCGACGATCATGACCGCGAAGACGACGCCCATGGTGATGAACTGCGGCACGCTGTACGGGCCGCCCCACAGCCGGCGTCCCTCCCACTGGCCGATCATGCTCGGGTGGCGGCGGGCCTTGGTGTAGCAGCGGCCGACGAGATCCTCCTCGGCTGCGGAGCTCATGCGTCCCGACCCAGATGCACACGGCCCGCAGTCGAAGCGGTGAACACGATGGGCTCGGGAGCGGCGATCACGCGGACGACCGCCTCGCCCTGGCCGACGGTGTGGTCCTTCTTCAGCTCTTCGGCCGTCTTGTTGCTGAGCACCGTCTGGGAGGCGATGACACCCATCACGATCGCTCCGCCCACGGCGGCGACGAAGGCCTTGAGCATGGAGCGGGTCGCGGCCCAGGTCGCACCGATACTGCCCACGTAGATGATGCCGAGGACGACCACAGTGAGCAGGGTCTTGAGGTCTTTTCCCATGCCGGTGAAGTCGTCGATGATGCCGACCGCGGCCAACGGAGTGGAGTACATGAGGGCTTCTCCTTACTGAGCAGGGGAGGTGGACGGCGAGGCCGTCGACGTTGAGGGCAGGTCGGGGAGGGTGACTTTGGGGGTCGGGTCCAGGGCGGCGACCTCCCATCGGCCATCGCGGCCGGCCAGGGTGAGCGCGTATGACAGCGGCCGCGCGATGCCGTCGGGGCGGGCGGCCTTGATGTCGACCGCCAGGCGCAGCCGCTCCCGGCCCGCCGGGGCACCGATCCGTCCGTCGCCGTCGCTGTCCTGGAAAGCGGCCTCGATGGCGACCTGCGTGACGGTTGCCGACCGGTACGGGGCGGGTCTGACCGGTGAGAGGTGGGTACCGGGCGAGACGTAGCGCCCCAACTCCCCTCTGCCGGACAGGTAGGCGGCGAAGAAGGCGGACAGCGTGTCCACGGCCGGGTCGGCGGCCTGGGCCGGTAGCGGCGTGCCGTACGCGAGCTTCGCCTTCGGCGCGCTGCCGGTGGGGGCGGAGATCTCGGCGGGCAGCGCGAGCGCGGCCAGCGGGCCGCCGTCCCGGTCCGCCTCGACGGGCACTTGGAAGAACCGCATGCGGATCAGCGGCTGCTGTCTCGCGGTGGAGTTCGCCGTGTTCTTGGCCGCGGGCTCCAGGACTCGGGCGGCGACCGTCACCGACCAGTACCGTCCCGAAGCGACCTCCGTTATGCGCACCGCGGCGATCTGGCCGACCTGTACCGCGTCGGGCTTGCCGCCCAGTTCCAGGTCTTCGGCCCGCGGGTAGAAGGCGGCGAGTTCGCCCTGTGATCCTTCGCCGGCGCGGAGGAACGCGGCGACGTACATCTCCGCGAACCCGCCGGGCCCCGCCGTGTCGCCGCTGGAGGACTGCATGGCAGGGGCGGGGTGAGCGCCCGCGGCCGGCTGCGACACGATTGCCCAGCCGCCCAGCAGCGGGCCGGAGATCAGCAGGGCCCACACCAGGCGCCGCACGACGTTGGTTGCCACCGCGACCGACCCGGTCGACGGCGAGGTCCACCAACCGCTCTGCTCGTCCAGTTCCTGGTCCACTGCGACGTCGGCGCCGGACTGCCGGGCACGCTCCCTTCGGCGGCGCGTCACGATGCCGCCCTCTGCCACAGAAGCAGCTGCCGCTGCTGCTCGGCCGTATCTAGCTGCGCGAAGCGGTCGAACGCCTCGCGCGCCGGGCCTGCCTCGGTCAGGTACTCGCGCGCGATCCGAGCGGTCTGTTCCGTGAACGGCAGCGTCTCCAGCAGAGCGACCAGCCGCTGGACCCGGCCCCGCGCCGCGGCGAGTAGGTCCAGATCTGCCCACTCGGCTGACGCCTTCGCCGTGTGCGTCATCGCCACGGCTCCTCCCTCAAGTCGGAGTGTTCGGCAGACCTTTCGCCGCCGTACACACCCCAAGGAGCCGCACCCCGCAAAACGTGACCGCCAGGGGCGCACCAATTTCCACGCTTCGCATCACGCGGCGCGCACCCACTCGGCCGCCACCGGCCCAAGCCATCTGACCGCTCGCGAGCGGCGCTTGCGCGCGGCTGGCGTCGCAGCACCCGTGCGCTCGGCTTCTTCGCGGACCATGCTCACGACCGAGCGGGCCTGCTGCAGTGGCAAAGACCCGTGATCGACGCCCCACGCCAGCAGCGCCACCAGCTCGCCCTCGGCGCCATCCAATTCCGCCGTGTCGGCGACCTGTTGGGCCTGGCCCCGCTCGATCAGCAGGTCCTGCGCGACCCGGTCGGCGACATCGTCGTCGGAGGCCGCAACGTCCCACAGAACATCGAGACGAACCTCGCGCGCCTCGTCCGAGCCAAGCTCCCGGGTCGCGTGGTGCAGCGTCTCCAGCATCACGTTCGCGGCGACCTTCGCACGGCGGCGCAGCGGGAAGGTCCGCGCGACGACGTACAGGCAGCCGACCACCACCTGCGCCACGTCGTCGAAGTCGCGCCGCGGGGTGAGCAGCGACTGCGTCAGGCGCACCATGCCAGGCACCATCGCCTGCACGATGACGCGCGCGGCCAGCTGCGCTTGTTGTCCCTCGCCTGCGGCGCGCTCGAGCAGAGCGATGAGCCATCGGTCGCTGAACGCGGCGTCGCGCCGATCGGCGAGGTAGGCGACGAGCTCGCGCAGCTCCTGCGACAGGTCGCCGGCCGCGGCGACGCCGGCCTCCTCGATCCAGCCGCGCACGAGGGCGCCGTTCGCCGGGGTGGCGCACACCAGCGCCCACTCCACGTCCAGTCCCACGAAAACCCGCTGCGTAGCTCCCACGACACGACCCCTTTTCAAGTGCGTGTCGTGGACTCTCCTCAGCCCCAATGCCCCGCCGAATACCCCAACTACCCGAATGTGCAGGTCAGGTGCTTGCCCAAAGAGTGACCCACCCAGAAACGCGGTGACCCGCGCACCGCAAGGCACCCGACGCTCCCTTCGCGCAGCCGCCCGACCTGGTCGGGTGCGGGGAACGTGCCACGATTCAGGCGATGCGCCGTCAGGGAGCGCGAGACGGACAGGGCGGGGGAGGCCGGGGATCCGGTCTCAGAGGTGAGGCAGGCATCCGTCCGCGCCCTGTGGTCTGAGGGAGCGAGACCGCAGTGGAGCGCGGCCGGTCGACGGGGCGTGTTCCCCCTCCACCCGAGCAGGTGGAACGGGCGCCCGCACGGGGCACTGTCTGGAGCCGTGCTTGAGGGTGGAACGCAGTGCGCATTACCGCTGCAGCCTGAGCAGTTCCACCCCGTGCAACGGACGCAGTCACGCGCGTTGCGCAGCACAGTCAGCTATGCCCCAAACAGTGACCCACGCTGGAAAATCGCAGCTCACAGCGTTCCACCCCTGTGGAACGGTGCCGGCCGTGGAACACGTTGCCGACCCGGTTCCACCGGGTGCGTACGAGCACACGCCCGCTGCACGGGCTTCGGGGGCGCGCTGCTGCGCACCTACAGCCGAACTCCGAGCTCTCCCCAGGACGCGCTGAGCGGCACGGCTTTCGCCGAAGCGGGCGCCTGTAACGGGGCGGCAGTTCAGACAGCTCCGATGCGATGGGCGTACGCCATGGCGCCGGGTACTGGCCGGGCGCAGCGCACCGGGCAGTTGGGCCCCACGCACCGCGTAGCGGTGTAAAGAGGCACAGTTGTCCGCGTGCAAGCGGCGGGCTGCTGATCGTCGAGTTCGACGCCACCCGCGACGCCCCGCCACTGCTGGAGACCGCGCTGAAGGAGATGGCGCTCAAGACGGTGGTGTACGAGGTGGCCGGACGAGCTGCCCGTTCCGATGCCGGTCCACATCGCCATCCACGCCCTCACGACGCAGTCTTGTCTGCATCGAACGGCGTCACCACTGCGGCGGCGGTGCTCGGTGGCGGGTTGCCCTACAGGTTGCTTTTCAGCTTGCGTTCCGGGTTGCCTTCCAAGTTGCTTTCCAGGTTGCCCAATGGCAGTCCACCCCTGATGCACCGTGGGGGCGTTTTCGCAGGTCGGGGCGTCACGGGGTACTTCGCGTCGATGCCGACACCTCTCTTGTGCGCCAAGAGAGGATGCTCTTCCTTGTCTCGAGGTGGGGCTTGAACGCCGGGCCTGCTCTGCGACGATCACCTTGTGGACGGCGGAACCGTTACCCGGCAGTCGCGCCTGTCAGCTGGCGGAGCATGACGGCGAAGTTCGGGGTGTAGGGAAACGGTTGTGGCCACCGCGTTCGGGAGTGGATGAGCGAGGGAGCTATGCCATGGGTTCGCCGTTGCGGAGGTAGCGGGCGTGCCTGTCCGCGATGGCGTCTAGGGCCGCTGTGAACCTGGGCCGGATGCGGTCGCTGAGCTGGCGGCGGGCGGCGTCCGGTGTGAAGAACGCCGCTTCGGCGAGCTCGTCGTCCTGCGGGGTCAGCCGGTCGGTCTGGTCTTGGGCGAGCGTGCCGCCGTTAAAGATGAACGCGATTTGATCATCCCAAGGCCCGTGTGGGGCGACCCAGTCGACCACCAGCAGCCCGTGCACGGTGATTCTTAGCCCGAGTTCTTCGATCAGCTCCCGGCCCACCGCGTCCTCGGGTGGCTCGTTCGCTTCTGCCATCCCTCCGGGCAGGTCCCACCCTGGCTTGTAGGTCGGGTTCACCAGGAGTACGCGTCCGGCTGTATCTCTCAACAGCACGTCGGCGGCCACGCGCTTGCGGGCCTGCTTGGCGTTTCCCTCTGCGAGGTAGGCGTTCCACGCTTCAGGATCGGCAGGGGTAGGGGTGGTGGGCCTCATGCCGGGATGCCTCCCGATTGCGGAGCGATGAGATCAGCTAGGAGCAGCATTCTCGCTCTGCGTGCTTCGTCGAAGCGAACTAGGTATTCCCGTACCGGTGGATATCTCTTGTGGTGCTCCAGCAGACGACGGAGCTCGTCAAGCTGCTGGACGACCCGAACCGATGCCATGGTCGGGCTCGTGGTCAGCAGCACATGTGCGGTGTGCACGGCTGCGTCCAGCTCTCCGCGGCGTACCTGGATGTCCACCACAGTGATCTGGCTGAGGGCGAGCGATCGCGCCCGCCCGGCCTGGGCGCGCAGCGCGACGGCTTGCTCGGCTTGTGTCAGCGCCTCGTCGAGTCGCTCGAGGTCGCGCAAGATCAGCGCCGACTCGCTTGCGAGAGCGGCAGCGTCGAATGGGCTCAGCCAGGGGTGCGCGGCGTCGGGGGCTCCCTCTAGGTCGCGCCGGGCCGCTTCGAGGGCGCGGGCGGCTGGAGTGTGCTGCGAGGCTGCGGCCAGAGCGCGGGCCTGCATGGTGTGAAGTCGCGCGGTCAGCGCCGGAATCCTGGGGCCCTGCGCGGCGAGGTCGAGGCCGGTGCGAGCCCACTGCACGGCCGCCGCCGGGTCGCCGGACTGAAGGGCAAGGTGGCTGCTGGACGCTGCCACATGGGCGGCGAGCGGAAGATCACCCGAGGTACGCGCCAGTGGCAGGGCGCGGGCGAAGTGGCGGCCGGCACGGGTGTCCTGCCCGGAGTCGTGGGCCATCCACCCGGCCATTTCGGTTAACGCCGCAGCGGCGGCGAAGACTTGGGGCCCGCTGTCGGTGCTGACGAGCCGAAGCGCTACGCGGTCCGACAGGTGTCGCACCACGGCCCCGTAGAGGCGGCCGCCGCCGGTCTGCCGGTCGGCACTGCGGAAGTGGTCCATGGCGGCGAGATCGTCGCCGTCCGGCGGCGGATGGTCGGCGCGCTGGTGCTCCGGTGCGGTCGGCGCGGGCTCCCAGGCACGGCGGGCCAGCCCCAGCAGGTGACCGGGGATGTGGAAAGCGTCGGCGAATTGCTCGAACACCGTCAGCTTCTCCACCCGGCTCTTGCCGTTCATGTAGTCGTACAGCCGCCCTTGGGTGATACCGGCGTCGCCGGCGATCTGGCGAGTGCTGACGCCCCGGTTGTTGAGGAGCCGGAAGACGGTGCCCATGTCACGTTCTGCACAGGCGCGGAGCAGCCGCTCATCACTGAGTAGCCCGGCCATGATCGCGCGCGGGTCTGGTGACCGTTGGTGCATTGGCAACTCCCCCGAGTAGCGGTGAGTCGATGCTATGCCCAAGCGGCGCGGCGTGACTCCGTCTTGGAGTCACCGTGCGGAGTCTTCTTCGGTCTCGTCTGCGCGTTGACTGAATGTCAGCCGCCCAGGGCGGCAGTCCCGCCCGCAGGTTTCTCCCCTGAGACAAGTGGGCCGGGGCCATCCAGATTCCGCGAGTGTGAGGCCGCGATGACCACACCGAACAGCACTACCCAGCAGAGCCCCGCCCCGAGAGTGCTCGTCGATGCGCCGAACATCCACGCGTTGCAGCTCAGCACGGCTCAGCGTGATGGACGCTCGTGCGCCTTGTGCTCGGACTGGGCCTCCGACCGGCACCCGATTCCGCTGCTCCGAGATGAGGCGGAGCTGCACGCCTGTGAGAACTGCGCCGGACTGTACGGCGTGCCGGGGGTGCCCCAGTGAGGACGGAGCCGCTCTTTGGGACCCGGATCGCATTCGTCGAGCACGTCTCCTTCACCCTGAGGCAAGAACTCGCCCCGCATCTACAGGCGAGCGACCCGCCCACTCGGCTAGCCGCTGTGCGCATCTATTGCAAGACCGAGCCGCCGATCAAAAGGCCTGGGTCAGGTACGTCAGGCGACGTTCGCGCCCGCGAGCACGACGGCCTGGCCACGCCGGCCGAGGACTGGGAATGGATTCGAGGCAACGCCTGTGCAGGCTGCGGGAGTTCGAAGAACCTGCAGCCCGGTGGATTCGCTTACGTCAAGTTGCGTGGATTACTCGGCTACGCGGTGCGCGTCTGCCCCAACTGTCCTCAATCTGTTGGGGGCGCGCGGTGATGCCCGCCTTCGGGAGGGCTGAGAGCTGGACGCCGGGCGCCGAACCGGGGGAGTGGCTCAAGCGGGCCTGGCTGTTGGGCCGCTGCGGCACCGTCCGCATCACGGGTGCGGAGGTGTTACGGGTCAGTGGCTCCGTGGCGGTGGCGGCTCTGGCTGTTCTTGAAGCGAGCGGAACGCCGCTGGGGCCGGTCCTGGCCAACCGGGCCCGCTTTACGGCTGAGATCGTCGTCGCAGCGGGCACGGGAGCTACCTGGCCCGCGCTGCCAGGTACAAACTGCGTCGAGGACGCCGTGATGCGGTGCCCTGCACCGGACGTCACGGCCGCCTGCCGCCGCCGCACGGGCGGTCGCACTTGGATCTGCGCCCCCGGCCCCGAGAGGCCGGCCACCACCGACAGCGACGTCTTGTGCGAGGCCATCACCAGCGCACTGGTCAAGCTGGCGTCGCCTTGGTTCGCCCTCGCGCGCCCGGCACGCTCGGGAGGGACGCGCCTCGCATGAAACCGACTCCTTCTCCGTGCTACGACTCCGCCGCGCGAGTACCACGCCGTGACATCAAGCCGGTCAACCTGCCAGGTCTGTCCACTGCCCGCCCTGTGGCTGGCCCTTGTCCTCCTTTCCAGCGCAGGCTGGCCTTACCCGGAGGCTCCCGTTTCAGCGTGGCTCACGCCCGCGCACACACGGTCCATGCTCTGCGGGAGTGGCAGATCGACGACGACATCGTCGAGGCCCTGCGCCTCATCGTCAGTGAGCTCGTCACCAACGCGATGGTCCACACAGCGAGTCGGACCATCGAGATCACTGTGTCCGTCACCGCCACTGAGGCCATCGTGACCGTCACCGACCAGGGACTGTCCGGGACACCCATCGCACGAAGAGCGCGCCCCGAGGAGGAGCACGGACGAGGCCTGGCCCTCGTCGAGGCCCTGGCCACCCGATGGGAGTCCACACCGCTCGCCGACGGGACCCAAGTTGAGGCCGCGGTCGCTCTCCCTGAGCAGACGGCAGGCGCGCTGTGACGCGGCGGCAGGCTCCCCACGCACCTGCCCTCCTCGCGCCGCGGGCGGACCTGACCATGGTCGTGGACCAGACCCCGCCGCAGAAAATCCATGACCGGCAACCTCCCCAAGCGCCGGTGCGCGGTTCCTTCTGGTGCGATGCCGCCGCTCACCTCTCCGATGGCCGCATGCTCTGGCTGGGCGGACAGGCCTGCTGGACAACTGAGCAGGCCCTGGCCTGGATCGGATGGCGAGCCGGACACGTTGCCGACCAGCTCGATGACCAACTGGCCCGACCAGTGCGCGCATGGATCCAAGACCACGCCGAGCACCAACGGGCGCGCGCACAACTCGCTCGCGGGATCACCTACTCGCTCGTCGTCTGCGACGGCAGCGTCCAGTTCGTCCTGGCAGCCACGCCCGGCGCCTTCGACCCCGACGGAGAGAGCCCGCCATGAGGCAGGCCCTGCCGTGCCGTCCTCGCGGCACACCCCATAGATCTCTGCCCGGTGGCCCGGATGACTTCGGCCCCGGCCATCGGGCAGGGCCCAACCCCGGCGCGCGAGAACCCCATTGCCGGGCCGTTCCACAACTGCCTCAACGGATCACGGAGGAACCATGACCAACCTCGGGATGCCTACCGTCCCCCCGCAGACTCGCACGGAACTGACGGGTGGATTCGGGTACGCGTTCAACGGGGCCGCGACGACGGGAAGAGCGCCCAGCCCCTCGGCGTCTGCTTCCGCGTCACTGGGCGTCCCGTGGCGAACTGGGGCGGGGCCTTTGGATCGTTCGGCAGGCCGGCGCCCTGCGCTCACCTGGTTCGTCAACCGCGACGGCGATGGCGACGGCGACGGCAAAACCGTCCGCGCCACCATGCGGCAGGGCAGAGCTGTGATGGCGCGGGTCCTGATGTAGCTCCGCTTCCCCAGCATGCGAACCGACAGCTGATCACCGCCAGGCCGCACCCACCAGCGGCTCAACTCCCATCAGGAGGAACTCTGTGGTCCCCCACGTCGTTATTACCTGGCTCTCCACCGCTCGCGGCGGAGCGGAGAACTCGGTCATCGAGCTCGCCACGCACCTTGCCCGCCTGGTGCCCAACGTAGAGGTCGTGTGGTGGCGCCATGGCGGCCGAGCCGCCGAAAACCCGGGTCCCGTACACGTCCACGAGGTCACCGACTGGAACGGCTACCAGCAGGCCCTCGCCCGCGCGACGTCGCTGCCCGGCGGTCAGCCCGTCGTGGTGATCTCCAACCACCGCACCGCCGCCGCCGACGTGACGATCGCGCCGAACGCGCGCGTCATCCCCGTGGTGCGCCACGTCGTCAGCCAGGACCAGACGCTCCGCGTGATCGACCCGCACACAGGCGAGCTGGTCGAACGCAGCATTGGACAGATGGCCTGGGATGTGCTGTCCGCCGTGCCGGTCTGGGTGGGCATCTCGCAGGCATCCGCCGCCGCCCTGCGCGAGCACGCTCCACGCGCGCGGTTCGTCAGCGCGATCCCTAACGGCGTCACCGTCCCCGTTCGGATTCCGGCCCGCAGCCGGCCGAATACCGGAAAGCTCCTGGTTGCGGCGGTCGCCCGAACCGTTCCCTGGAAGCGCCTGGACGTCCTGGTGCGCGCCGTCGCCGATCCACGCCTGTCCACCGCCGTGATGCTGGACATCTTCGGTGAGCCCGGTTCCCAGCACCAGGAACTCCAAGACCTGGTAGGAGATTTGGGCGCGCCGGTGCGCTTCATGGGGTACGTCGACAACCTGCCACACCGTTTAGCCGGGTACGACGCGCTGGCGACCGCCGCGTTGCAGGAGGGATTCGGGCGGTGTGTCATCGACGCTGCCGGCGCGGGCATCCCGTCCATCGTTCCCGACGCAGGGGCAAGCCCGGAGCTCGTCGTGGACGGCCTGACGGGCATGGTCTACGACCCGCACGACCCGCACGACCTCGTGGCCACGCTCACCGACGCCGTGATGTACCGCAACGAGCTGGCCGCGATGGGAAGTGCCGCCCGAGCCCTCGCCGAAGCCTGGTACACCCCCGGGCGCTGCGCGGCCCAGTTCCTGAACCTGGTCATGGGGCAGCAGCCCCTCCCGGGTTCCCTGGCGGCGGCACGATGAACGAGGACGGCCCCCTGCTCGGCCAGGTGCTGCGCCTGGGGGACGATCCGCACTTGAAGGGCTGGGGTGCGGACGTCCTCGACGGCAAGCCGATCGCGGCGATCGGAGATGTGTCCGGTGCGGTGTACGACCTGGTGTGCGCCAGCCTCGGCGATCAGCCGCGCATCCACCCCAGCGCCTACGTCTCCCCCTTGGCCAACGTGGCCGCGGACGTGGTGATCGGTCCAGAAGCCAGGATTCACGAGTACTCCACGGTGCGGGGCCGCACCGTGATCTCCGGAGGTGTCCACATCGGCTACGGCTGCGAGATCTCCCGCAGCGTCATCGGAGCGGGCACGGTGCTCTCCCACCGGGCGACGATCTCCTGCTCCGTCATCGGACAGCACGCCTACTTCGCGACCGGCCTGGTGACCGCCTCGTGCCTGCTGTCCAACCCCGACATGCTCCATCCAACGCGGACAGTGGAATTCGGCCTGCCGGACGGCGGCCGGATGAGTACCGGCTTGGCGAAGTGGGGCGCCCTCGTCGGTGACCGCGTCCGCGCCGGCGTCCACGTCGTGCTCAGCCCCGGCACCGTCGTGGGCGCCGACTCGATTCTGCACGCCGGGATCACCGTGCCCACGGCCTGGATACCGCCCGGCAGCACCCTGCACCCGCCCACTGGTGGATTCCACCTCACCCCTCGAACCGAAGGAGCCGCCCCGTGAAGCACGAGACCGAGCGCATGCACCTCCTGGCTGCCCTGAAAGACCTCAAGGCGTGGGAGGTGCTCAACCCTGCCGGCGGGGCCGTATCGGTGCGCCTGCCGGACGGCAACATCCTCATGTCCTGCACGCGGCTCGCGTTCGACCGCTGGGACGCCTCGATCCGCGACTTCATCGTGCTGGACCCGGACGGCCGGATTGTCGAGCAGACCGGTGGTCTGGGCGCCTCCGGCACCCCCATGCACCTGGACCTGTACCGGATGCTGCCCCGCGCCGGTGCGATCGTGCACACGCACGCGCCCTACGCCCTCGCCTTCGCCTCCCTGGGCCTGCCGATCCCGTCGGTGACCAACCGGGCCGACGCCTTCGGTGAGATCCCCTGCCTCCAAGCCGACGACAGCGCCGTCAAAGCGGACTTCCTCGCCGACCCGGTACCTCTGGACCTGCCCCAGGGCATGGTGCAACGCCCCGACGTGGCCGCCGTCACCCTGCTGCACTACAGGCCCCAGCTGGAGGAAATCATCGCTCCGCGCGCCGAGGAGATGCAGCGCCACGGGCTCGCCTTCACCCTCTACCGGCACGGAGCATTCACCGTCGGCCGCCAACTGGAGGAGACCACCGACCTCATGCTGCGCCTGGAGGAGAGCGCCCGCACCGCCGTTCTGCAGGCCGCGCTGACCGGGGGCGTCATCTTCCCGAACCGGTTGTACCGCGAGGCCGAACGGCTGTCCCTGACCGATGCAACCACCGTCCCACCGGTATCGTCCTATCGCACGAGGCGGGTTCCGGCGTGATGTTTGCGGCGGGCATTTCGCCATAAGCGCCGAACAGCACTGTGAGGGATACCGTCAGATGAATATCGCCAGCGCGCTGGAGCAGCCCATGGCAGCCGACCGTCACACCTACCGCATCACGGGTGGCGTACCGCTTGAGGGCTCCGTCACGGCATCGGGCGCGAAGAACGCCGTCACGAAGCAGATCGTGGCCGGCCTGCTGACCGACCAGCCGTGCGTGCTGCACGGAGTCCCCCGCATCCTGGAGGTCGACCTCGTCCTCGGCATGCTCGCCGAACTGGGCACCCAAGTGACCTGGCTCGGCGAGCACTCGGTCCGCGTGCACACCCCCGAAGTACGCGAAACGTCGCTGTCCGCTATGTACTCCGGCGTCAACCGCATCCCGATCCTCATGATGGGCCCCTTGCTCCACCGTCGCGGCGAAACGATCGTCCCCCTGCCCGGCGGCTGCACCATCGGCAAACGCCCCATCGACTTCCACCTCGAGGGACTGCGCCAGATGGGCGCCGACATCGCGGAACACCCCACCTCGGTGAAGGTCCACGTCGACAGGCTCACCGGCGCCCACATCGACCTGCCGTTCCCCTCCGTCGGCGCCACCGAGAACCTCCTCCTGGCGGCAGTCCGCGCCTCCGGGACCACCGTGATCTCCAACGCGGCCGTCGAGCCCGAGATCGTGGACCTGATCCTCATGCTCCAGAAAATGGGCGCCCTCATCACGATCAACACCGACCGCACCATCATGGTCGAGGGAGTCCGCGAACTACGCGGCGTCGAACACACCACCATCGCCGACCGCATCGAGATCGCCTCCTTCGCCGCGGCCGCCATCGCAACGGACGGACGCATCGAGGTCCGCGGGGCACGCCAGGAACACCTGGTCACCTACCTCAACACCCTGCGGCACATCGGCGGCGACTTCGCCGAAACCAAGGACGGCCTGGAATTCTGGAGGGCCCGGCCCCTGACCGCCACCGACGTCGAAACCGGCGTCCACCCCGGATTCATGACGGACTGGCAGCAGCCGCTCACCGTCCTGCTCACCCAGGCCACCGGCACCTCCGTCGTCCACGAAACCATCTACGAAGACCGCTTCGGCTACACCGAGCAGTTGAACGCCATGGGCGCCTCGGTGGAGCTCACCACCAGGTGCCTGGGAGCGGTCGCCTGCCGCTTCCACGGGCGGGACTTCCAGCACACCGCCAAGATCAGCGGCCCCCGACGCCTGCACGGCGCCGACCTCGTCATCCCAGACCTGCGGGCCGGCTTCGGCTACGTCCTCGCCGCACTCGTCGCCGACGGCACGAGCACCATCGCCGGAACCCGCTACCTGGAGCGCGGCTACGAACAGCCCGTCGCCAAGCTGGCCGCGGTCGGAGCCCGCATCACCACCCAGCCCATCTAACGCACTCTCACGTCGTCCTCGCGTGGGACCCCGAGCAGCACATCGCGACTGTGGACGGGTCCCTCGCCGGCCGAGATCGAAACAACATCTCCAGGCGCTAGTGTTCCGAGTCAGGAATTCTATTCAGATAGCTGGCGAGGCGTTCGAGGATTTCGTCTGCGGTCTTCGTCCAGACGTAGGGCTTCGGGTCGGTGTTCCAGGTGGCGATCCAGTTGCGGATGTCCTTCTCGAGGGCCTGGACGGATCTGTGGACACCTCGCCGTATCTGTTTGTTGGTCAGTTCGGCGAACCACCGCTCGACGAGGTTGAGCCAGGACGAGCCGGTTGGTGTGAAGTGCAGGTGGAACCGGGGGTGGGCCAGCAACCACTTCTTGATGGCGGGTGTCTTGTGGGTGGCGTAGTTGTCACAGACGAGGTGGACATCCAGGTCACCAGGCACCTCTTTGTCGAGCTTGACGAGGAACTTCTTGAACTCCTCGGCCCGGTGCCTGCGGTGCAGGGAGCCGATCACCTTGCCGGTGGCGACCTCCAGAGCCGCGACCAGTGTGGTGGTGCCGGCGCGGACGTAGTCGTGGGTGGTCCGCTCGGGAACACCGGGCATCATCGGCAGCACCGGCTGGGACCGGTCCAGGGCCTGGATCTGCGACTTCTCATCCACGCAGAACACCAACGCCCGTTCGGGCGGGTCCAGGTAGAGACCGACGACGTCGTGGACCTTGTCGACGAAGTACGGATCGGTTGACAGTTTGAAGGTCTCCGAGCGATGTGGCTGCAGGCCGAACGCCCGCCAGATCCGGGACACCGACGACTGAGACAGGCCCATCTCTTTCGCCATCGATCGCGTCGACCAGTGCGTCGCGTTCTTCGGGGTGGATTCCAGCGTCTTGGTGACGACCGCGGCGACCTGGTCGTCCGTCACCGTCCTGGGGCCACCCGGACGTGGCATGTCACCCAGACCTGCGATTCGATATTGCACGAACCGGGCCCGCCAGCGGCCCACCGCCTGTGGTGTGGACCCGAGTTGAGTAGCCACATCCTTGTTGGAGGTGCCTTCGGCACAAGCCAGGACGATCCGACACCGCAATGCCCACGCCTGCGGCGTGGAACGACGCCGCACCCATCCCTCGAGTGCAGCCCGCTCCTCATCCGACAGAGTCAACTCGGCCTTCGGCCGCCCCATCCGCGCCATAGAACAAGGCTACACATACACACGGAATTCTTGACTCGGAACACTAGAGATCGTCGTCAGTGCGCCGGCGAAGGCGGTGACCCGTACCGGTCGCCAAGGTTCAGCGGGAACCGGCCCTTCGTCCTGGAGACCCAAGCAGACTGCCGGCACTGAGCCCGAACGGGAAGCAAGACATGGGAGTTGACGCGGCGGAGTCCGAGAGAATCGAGCGAATGCAAGCCCGCCTGGCGCGCCGACTCGTGGACCTGCGGACAGCTCAGGGCTGGTCACTGGAGGACCTAGAGAGGCGCACGGGCGTGAGCCGCTCGACGCTGTCGCGGATCGAGCGGGCAGTGACCGACCCAACGACGACGTGCCTGGCAAAGGTGTGCGCCGCCTACGGGCGCACCGTGTCCGGCCTATTGGCTGAAGCAGAAGACGCACCCCTGACACACGGGACAGTCATCGACGCGGGCGAGCGGATACAGCACGACCACGCAGACTGACCACGCCCCCTCCCGGCGATGCGCTATCGTGCCGACCACGGCAGTGAAAGCGCCTGCCAGTCCGGCCCGAACAGCACCCACGCGCTCGGGACATGGACAAGGTTCTGAGAATCGCGCAGCTCCTTGCCTGATCGTGATGACCCTGCTGCAGCATGGGCGTGGGCATGCCGTGGAAGGACCGTCATGACCAAGGACAAGCAGCGCAAAGACGCGATCCGTGCCGAAATGAAGCGCACCGGCCGCAGCTACACGCAGGCCGCCCGCGAGATTGAGGGTTATGTCTTCAGGGGTATCACGTGCCACTGACAGTCAAACTCCGTGCCTGGCAGCTGATGTTGGGTAAAGTTTCTTGGCGCGCACCCAACGGGGACCGCCCAACGGACTGGACACCTCGTTGGCCCACTCCTGGTGTGTCCGGCGGACAGTGGCAGCGCGTCGCGGTCGCGCGAACCTTCCATCGGAAGGCTCCCGTGCTCGTGATGGACGAGCCGACCGCTGCCCTCACCGAGCACCGGATCTACCAGCAGCTGAAGGCCCTCGCCGTCGGACGCGCGACCGTGTCTATCGCCCACTGTCTGGCCAACACCCGCCTCACCGACCGGATCATCGTCGTCAGCCAGGGGCGCGTTTGCGAGACGGGCACGTATGAGGAACTCGTCCGCCGGGCTGGCAACTTCGACCACTTGCTCAAGCTGCAGGAGGAGGGGAAGTGAATCTGGCACTGGCCTGAGCAGGCACGGGTGGATGAGACTTGGCTCGGCCCGGCGGGAAGGAGGTAGATTCCGTGACGAAGCTCCGCCGGGCTGGCGACCTGCCGCTGTCGGATCACCTTGGAGTCGGCAAGGTCAGCAGCCAGGAACACGTTGTGCCACGCGGGGCTATCGGTCCCGTGCACGGGCATGACCTCGTTGAGAGCCGTGGGGGCAGGTATGGGCCAGTGGATCGAGTCCGAGGGGTGGCCGGCGCGCAGCCTGCTGGGGACGCTGCCGGAGCCGGAACGGACAGAGCTGCTGAACTTGGGCACCCGGACGCGCATCGAGGCCGGGGGCGTGCTGCTCCGGGAGGGGATGCGGGATCGGCACGCGCTGCTGCTGCTGTCCGGCCTCACCAAGGTCACGGCGACGGTGGAGAACGGCGAGAGTTCCCTGCTTGCGGTCCGGGCCGCCGGGGACACAGTGGGCGAAATGGCCGCCCTGGCCGGCACGCCCCGCTCCGCGACCGTCATCGCCTGCGGCCCCCTGACGGCCCAGGTGCTGCCGAGTGGCGCACTGCGCGGACTGCTATTGCGCCGCCCGCAGATCTCCATTGCCCTGACCGGCCTCGTCGCCGACCGGCTGCGCTGGGCGAACCGGCGTCGGCTCGACTTCCATGGCTACCCGACGAAAGTGCGGCTGGCCCGGCTGCTGGTGGAGCTGGCGGCCGCGTACGGCTCGCCCGGACACGGCGGCGTGGTGATCGGCTGCCGGCTGACGCAGCCGGAGCTGGCCACCCTGGTCGGCGCCGCCGAGACGACCATCCACAAGGTGCTGCGCGACCTGCGCGAGGAGGGCTTGGTGGAGACGGGTTACCGGGCCACCACCATCCGGAATGTGCCCCAGCTCAGGCTGCTCGCCGACCTGGCGCCTGGGCAGCCGTAGCCGGCACGGCCGTCAGACCAAGGGCGGCAGCAACGTCGCGCCGAGGCCCGCGGCCACGCCAACGACAGCGGTGCAGGCCACCCCGGCCCGCAGCCAGCGGTGCTTGCGCACGGCAACCCGGGCGAGGAACCGCACCGTACGCGACAACTCCCCGCTTGCCGATGCTTCGTGGGCATCCGCGGCATCCGCCGGCTGCTCGTCGGAAGCGGCGGCCAGCTGGAGGAAGCTGTAGCGGTTGCCCCCCGGGTCCCGCAGCAGGCGCGGGGTCAACGCCGCGGCCAGGCTCACCGCGCCGCCAGCCAATCCGCAGACGAACGCGGCGAGCAGCCCTCCGGCGAGCAGCCCGGCCGCCCCACCGCGCTCCCACAGGAGCACCGCGGGGCGGCTCCACCCGCCCGCCGTGCTGGCCAGCGCGGCCAGCGCCGCCGCCAGCACGCCGGCTTTGGTGTCCGCCTGCTGGTGGGTCGCGTGCAGCACGGTGAACATGTCCCGCTCGGGGCTACGGTCGGCTGCCGGCCCGACAGGTGTCATGGCGTCTCCTCGGTCCGCGACGGTGCGTCCCGTCCAGTAGCGGCCGGCGACCGGGACGGCACCAGTCCCTTCTACGGCTTTCCGGGATCCCCTACTTCTACAGGGTGTGTGCCGGGACGAGGGCGTACGACTGTGGCAGCGGCGGCCGCACGGGCTGCGTGTACGACGCAGCCCTCTGGGGCAAGTCCATTGCTACGCAGGAGAGTTGAGAGGTGTTATGACGGCACATCGTGCGCACTCACCAGATCACCGGGCCGCGTTCGCGCGTCGCCTGCTGCTCGCGGTCGACGCGAAAGGGTACGGCGCGGCCGATGCGGTGACCCAGCGTCAACTCCAGGAGGGCATCACGCGCCTGGTAGCGGAGGCGGCCGACACCGCCGGGCTGGAGCGCGCACGATGGGCGACCCAGGAGGGCGGGGACTCCGTGTTCGCCGTGCTGCCCAAGGGGGCCTCCGAACCGGCCCTGGTCGACACCTTCATGCGCGCCCTGAACGCGGGGCTGCGCGCCTTCAATCGTGACCGGGTGCGGGAGAGCCGGCTCCGGCTCCGCGCCGCCGTCCACTTCGGCCCGGCCTCCCCTGCCGCCAACGGGTTCGTCGGCCGGGCCCCGGTGGAGACGGGCCGCATCCTGGACTGCGCCGCCCTGCGCACCGCCCTGGTCCAGGCGCCGGACGCGGATCTGGCCGTCGCGGTCTCGGCGGTCGTCTTCCGGGACGTCGTACAGGACGCGCATACGACCATCGCCCCGGAGGCGTTGCGGCGTGTATGGGTCGAGGAGAAGGAGTACCGAGGGGATGCCTGGATCTGGCTGCCGGACGCCGATGCCCGGCAGTTGGACCTCGAACCGGACCGGCCACGCAAGCGGGCAGAGACGGCTGACACCGCCGGGGAGACGGCCGTGGTCCGGGGTGACATCAGCGTCGACGAGGTGGCGGGAGAGGCGGTCTCGGTGCGTACGGACCGCGCCGTGGGCAGCCTCGAGGGCACCGCCAGGGTCGGCCGGGTGGCCCCCAGCGGCACGGTGATCGGGGTGGACATCCGTACCGCCGGAGGCGAGAAGTGACCACCGACCACGGCCGGGCCGGCCAGGCATTCGAGGACGTGGTCCGGGACCGGACGGGGACGGACTACGTCGAGCGCACGTGGCTGGCCGAGGAGATCGAGCGGGCCCTGGCGTCGGAGCGCGGCCAGTACGTGCTGGTGACCGGCGAGCCCGGCGCGGGCAAGACCAGCCTGCTCGCCGGAATAGCGCGATCCCGCCCCGACCGGCTGCGCTATTTCTTCCGGCGGGACAGCCGCACCGCGCTCACCGGCGGGGACATCCAGGCATTCCTGCTGTCCATCGGGCACCAACTCGCCCGGGTGTACCCGGAGATCTTCGCGCTGGATCGGCTCTCGGTGGTGATCGAGCAGCACATCGAGTCCGTCAAGGTCGAGGGGCGCGTCGTCGGCATCAAGATCGACGACTTGCAGGTGTCGCCGTTCCAGCTCACCGCGACGCTGGAAGTGCAGCAGCGGATCGGCGATGTGGGCGGGTCCGTCAGCGGCATCGAGATCGGGACGGCGCAGTTGGAGCCCCGCCTCCTCGATCCGGACAATCTCGCCCACCTCGCGCTGATCGGTCCCGCGCAGGTGCTGGCCGAGCAGGCCCCCGAGGCCAGGATCGTCATCCTGCTCGACGCCCTGGACGAGATCGCCGACGAAGACCTGGCGGCACCCAGGGACGGACTGCTGCGCTGGCTGGCCCGCTCTCCCGAACTGCCGGAGAATATCCGGATCGTCTTGATGTCCCGGCCGCATTCGGGACTGCGGCTGCTCAGGTCGGCCCGGGAGGAGCGCCTCACCGAGGTGGTCATCGACCCCGGATCCGCTCAGGTGGGGGACGATCTGCGCCAGTACGCGGACCGCGTCCTGGAGAACCCCGCAGTCGTCGCCATGGAACGGGCCCGGGGCCGGCTCGTGGGCCACACCAAGCATCACGCCGTCCGCAGGGCGGCCGGGAACTTCCTCTATCTGGCAACGTACGCCCGCGCGCTGAACGCGGCCGCCGCGGAAGGGAGCGACGAGCTGGCCGACCGTCTGCTCACCTTCAGCGACATACCCGGGAACCTGGTCGGCCTGTACGGCTTCTTCCTGGAACTCGTCCGCGAGGACATCGCCTCGTGGCCAGGCAGCAGGGCCGGGGCGCCGGACGACTGGGACACGGTGGCGCTGCCGCTCATCGGCGTGCTCACCGTGGCGAGGGAAACCTTGACGGAGGAGCAGCTCGCGGCCCTGTCCGGGACGCCTCTCCGCGAGGCGCTCGTACGGCAGGTGCTGGGCAGCCTGCGCTGGCTGCTGGACCGGCGCGAGCACCGCATCGGCTTCTTCCACACCTCGATCGGTGAATTCCTCACCGCACCCGAGACCCGCGAGAAGCACCCGGAGTGCTGGGTCGACGCCGCCGCCTGGCACCGGCGAATCACACAGCACTACCGGGATTCCGCGCCCACCTGGGCGGACGTGGACTGGCCGGCGATGGACCGCTACGGCCTGGCCCACCTCGTGGCGCACCTCCTGAAGTCCGGGCCACCGCTGTCCGACGACGCCGCCCAAGTGGTCTGCCCCGGACTGCGACGGGCCGCCAGGATCGAGTTCGGGTCCGACGGCCGCTTCCAGGACATGGTCGACCGCATCGCCCATCAGCTGGCGGACCGCGGCTCCGTGGCCGGGTTATCCACGCTGACCTACCTGGGCGTCGTCCGCCGGCGGGCCACGCGGTCCAGTGACGCGCTGCCGCCCCGGGTGATCGGGCTGCTGGCCCGTACCGGCCGGCTCAGGGAGGCCCTGGAGCGGGTCGCGGCGATCACGCCGTCGCAGCAGCGGATCACGGCCGTGGAGGAGATCCTGCGGTACGCACGGCCCGGCCCCGGCGAGCCGTCCACCGCGGAACTGCTGCATCTTCTGGTCGAATGCGCGCTGACCATGCCGAGAAGCGGCACCGACCGGGACATCGAGTACGACGCGCACAGCGCGACGCTGCGGGCCGCGAAGCTTCTGGCGCCGCACGACCTCGAGCGGGCGCTGCGCCTGTGGCAGTACGCGCAGGACACCGTGCGGCAGCAGTTCCGCACCGATACGGAGCCGGATGAGGTGTTCCGCGCGGCCGCGGCCGCGACACCGGACGTGGCCGCGGCCCGTGCCCTCGTTGACCGGATCAGCGGCGAGCACTGGGCGGACCACCTGGACCTCGCGGAGCGGGCTGGCGCCGGCGCAGCGGCGCCGGAGCTGCTGCGCGACGCCGAGCGCGGGCTGCGGGACGCCCGGCCGCCGGTGCGGCTGACGGCGCTGGCGCGGCTGGCTGCCGCATGGAGCGAACACCGGCCGGAGGCCGCGCGGCGGCTGCTCGCCGAGGTCCGCGCGGAGGTCTTCGCGGCGGGTGAGCACAAGGAGCTTCCCGGGCAACTGCCCGCGGCGGCCCGCGTGCTGGCGGACGTGGACCGCACCACGGCGCGGTGCCTGCTGGCGCGCCTCGACACCGGGTTCGAGCAGGGGGACGCCCTCCCCCTCCTCGACGCCGCCCGCCTCTGGACCCGTTGGGGGAGCCGGAGCGCGCCCGCGACTGCGTCGACCGGTATCTGGCGGGGATGCCCCACCAGCAATGGGCGGACTTCGACGCCAAGGAGGCCCTCGGCCGAGTGGATCCGGACGAGGTGATGAACACCGCGGGTCTCATCCACACCCGGGTCGTCGAGCGGGGCAGGCCCGTGGACGCGATCCACAGCCTCCGCTGGGACGCCGAACTGACCGAGGCCGTCCGCCGCATGGCGGCCCACGACCTCGGGCGGGCGGCGCAGATGGCCTGGAGCGTGCGGGAGACGGCGTGGATCGTCACGGACTGGTCGTGGCGGGACAAGGCCATAGCCGCCACCGAGGACCCGAAGCGCGAGATCTTCGGGCTCGACCGGCTCTCGGTGCTCGCCGGGATCGGCCATATCCATGCCGAGCGGGGGGAGATGGCCAAGGCGGTCGCGCTCCTCGATGCCGTGCTCAGGGAGGCGGAGAACCCGGACGCGCTCGGCGGGGGCAGGGTCGGCTACGCCACGTACGCACGGGTGCCGGCCGGGGCATCCGCGACCGCAGCCGATGCCCCCGGGGCCGCCTCGCAGGCGCTGAACCTGGGGGGAGCCCAGCTCCGGTTCAACCTGAGCGAGTACTGGGCCGGGCGCGTCCGCAAGCGCTTCTTCCGCACGCCCGCGGACATCGTGCGCGCCGTCGACGTCGAATCGACCAGCCACCTGGACCGCGTGGTACGGCGCTTCGCGGAGTGCGTCGCCCCACAGGACCTCGCCCGCGCGGGCACGCTCGTCGGGGCCCTCGACGATCCCGGGGAACGAGCGATCGGGTACGGGATCCTCCACCGGATCGCCCACGGCCCCGACCGCGTGTCGCACCACGGCCCCGAGGCGGACGCGTTCTCCCAGGACATCGACCGGGCCCTCGGCGAGCTGCCGCGCTACCGGTGGACCGTCAACGGTGCCGGCGACGAGGAGTGGGGGGCGTGGGTGTACACGCGCCCCGACCACCGGGTCCGTTTCGAGCTGGCGGTGCGCGCGCTGGGCTGCCGGGAGAAGGACATGACGGCGATAGCGGGGCTGCCCTATCTGGCCCTCGCTCATCAGCACACCCTGGCGGCGTGGGTGTCCTCCCTCCACGCCACCCTGCTGATCGACGGGCAGCCCGCCATCGACCGGTGCGAGGAGAAGCACCGTCGGAACCTCACGCCGGTCGGCGCCAGGCGACGCCTCGACCCGGCGGACAGAGAGAAGTTCATCCGCGCCTTCCAGCCGGTGCAGGCCCCGGACTTGACCGACATCCTGGCCCAGAGCGCGGCGGCCGCGGCCGCCTACCACGAGTACCGGCTGGCCCGCTCCGTCCCCGGTCACGTATCCCGCGTGGCGGACACGCACATCGACGACCCGGTCTACGGCGCGGTCGTCGACCTCGTCACCCCCGCCCCCGGAGCCCCCCTCAGCCAGGCGTTCGTACGACGGCTGCGGGAACTGCTGGACAAGACCCAGCTCGCGGCGGCGGCCGAACTGCTCGCCTACGCCGCGGAGATCCGGCCGGACCAGCGGCATGGGATCAAGGAGCTCGCCGCCGAGACCGCGGCGTGCGCCGGCGACGGCTCCGCGACCGGCGTGGAGGCGCTGAGCGCCCTGGCGTCCTCTCCCAGCCTCGGCGAACTGGTGGATCCCGTACAGCTGCTGCACGCCACCGACCGCTGCGTCCTTGGCTCTCCAAGCGAGAGCTGGATCCCCGGCGTCGTCACCGCCCGCCTGTTTCCCGTGCTGCTGGAGCGCGCGCCGGCCGTCGCGCTGCACAGGTTCTACGAGATCGCCTCAACGAACTGGGGCTTCGCCGCGGGTCTACTGGAACACGCCGCGGAGCTGCTGACCGACGCCCTCGGCGCCGACGCGGCCGCCGCCCTGTGCTCGGCCGCCGCCCGCGGTCTCGCCTGCACCTCACCGGAGGGCAGCGCACCGGACGTCGTGGACGGGGTCCGGCTGGAGCGGCTCATCGAAGGAAGGCGGCAGCCATGACACAGTCCGTCGACGCCGCAGTGGCTCAGGCACACGCGGACGTCGTGGCCCTGTTCCGCGACACCCCCGTCACGGATGCCGCCGGGCTCGCGGCGGTGTGCCGGGCGGCCCGGGACCGGCTCACGGCGATGCCGGTCCCCGACCCGCATGATCCGCATCACTGGGACGCCTACCGGGTGCTCACGCCGACCGTACAGTCCCTCCTCGGCTACGCGCGCGAGGCTGGCGACCCGAGCGGCGAGGCGGCACGCTTCCGTGCCTTGCTCATCGGCGTGCTCCACTATCTCTACGACTCCCGCCGGGCGGCAGCCGGTATCCCCTTGGCAGAGCTGGTGCAACGCGACTGGGAGGAGCACCTCGGGGAGACGCACCCGGACACGATCGTGGCGCTGGAACGGCTCGCCGCCTGCCGGCACGACGGGGAGGGCGCTGAGCAGTCCCGGCCCGTGCTGGAGCGCATCGTCCGGCTGCGGTCACAGAGCCTCGGCGCCGATCACCCGGACACCCTCCACTCGCTCTGCAACTTGGGCGTCTGCCTCAACACTCTCGGCGACTACCGAGAGGCCCTCCGGCTGAACTCCGAGACCTTGCAGCGGTGCGAGCGCCACCTCGGCTCGGACAACTGGACAACCAACCGCGCCATGAACGTCACCGCATCCAGCCTCTTCGGCCTGGGCGAGCACAGCAGCGCACTCTTCATGTACCGGGCCGTACACCGCTGGCACCTCCAGAGGTCGGGCGCGTCCTCCCTGGACACGCTCGACGCGGCGGCCGACGTCGCCCACACGCTTCACGCCCTCGGCGACTACGAGGCGGCCCGCACCCTCAACGCCGACCTGCTCCACATCTATGAGCGCACGGCCGGCAAGGACTACCACGGCACGCAACAGACGCGCGCCCGGCTCACGCAGAACCTCGAGGCACTGCGGCGTGACGCCTAGGCCGTTTCTGATGGCTCCCGGACGGTGTCACGGAGCCAGATGACGATCGTTGCGACGGTCAGGGTGCCGTGGAAGATGTAGTCGCGTTTGTCGTACCTGCCGGCAACCGCGCGGAACTGCTTCCACTTGCTCACGCACCGATCGGCGGCACTGGATCTGGTCGAGGGCCGGGGACCAGCCCCCCAACCGAGCTTGTCTGCCGCGGTGTTCGCGCTGGTCACTAGACTGACCAATGGTCGCCTTGATGTGCCGCCGCAGGTGAGCGCGGGTATCACGGCCGGCCGGAGTGGAGCAGATCGCCCCTCCCCCTCATCCGCACCAAGCCAGGAGGGCGACAGTAGTGCGGCGATTGCGAGTAAGACGGTGTCCTACATGGTGAGTTTGAGGAGCCGTTTGTAGCAGCAGAGGGCTGCGGCGAGGCCGAGAAAGGCCAGGTGGTTGGCCGGTTGGCGCTCGTAACGAGGGCTGAGTCTGCGGTAGCCCGTCAGCCACGACATCGTCCGCTCGATCACCCACCTGCGGCGCCCTAATCGTTCGCTGGACTCGACACCCTTGCGGGCAATGCGGACCCCGATGTGCTTGCCCCAGAGCCATCGCCGCAGGTGCGGGATGTCGTAGGCCTTGTCGGCGTGAAGGCGTTGTGGCTTGAAGTAGCGTCCGCGGTAGGGGTCATGTCTCGTTTGGTGACCCTCGACCATGGGTTTCAACGCGAGGCTGTCGTGGACGTTGGCGGCGGAGAGACCGACGATGAGGGGCAGTCCGTTCGCGTCCGACAGGATGTGCATCTTGGAACCCGGCTTGCCCCGGTCCACGGGGCTCGGACCTGCGTGTTCGCCCCCTCTTTTACCCGCACGTGCGCGGAGTCCAGCACGACACGGGAGACATCGACGAGGCCGGCATCGTCCAGCCGATGCACAACTGCCTCGTGCAGCCGACCCCACACACCGGCTCTCGACCAGATCATGAACCGCCGGTGCACCGTCGACTTCGACACCCCAAAACAGGGCGGCAACGCCCGCCAGGCGCAACCGCTGACCAGTACGTAGATGATCGCGGCGAACAGCGTCTCATCAGGCGTGTTCTGCCTTCCGCCACCCTGCGGCCGCACCCGATCCGCCGGAATCAACGGCCTGGCGATCTCCCACAACCCGTCCGGAACAATCCAACTCCACGTCCCCTGACCCATGTTGAGGAGCACTACCCAGCCTCACCACGTAGGACACCGTCTTAGCTGTCTGTTCCACCCCACCGGGTCGGCCAACGCCAGGGTTCACCGCTGGCAGCAGCAGGACGCAGGCGCGCTCTCGCCGTACTCCACTGAGGCGTCAAGGGCACCCGGGACATTCCGGCGCTGCCTGCGCTGCAGGACGTGACAGGGCTCGTGGGAGGCATCCCACGAGCCCGGTCTGCGTGATCAGTTCAGCCGCTGAGGCGGTGGCGAGGCCCCCAGTCGAACTCGAGATCGCCAGGACGACGTCCTCCAGCGCCCCCTCCCACTGGCCCCTCACTGGCCGGCCGTCTTCGAGGACACCGGACGCACCCTCGCTGACCTTGCCTGCCACGGACAGCTCACCTGGGGACTGCGGGCTGTCCTCACTGACCATCTGCTGTTCGCCTTCAACCGGCTCGGCATCTCTGCGGCCCATCAGAACGTCCTGGCGACCTCTGGCAGCCGCGTGATCTTCCACCGGGAGCTCATACCCGACCAGGCCCCGCGAAGCAGCCGAACTGACTCCGGGACCCCACTACTGTCGTGACAGTGACCATGCACTCCACCGACGCCCCGGCCCGCGATGCGCAGGAACTGCGCGAGGTCCTCATCGCCAAGATCGACAGCCTCGGCAGCTTCCGCACCAGCCGGGTCAAGGACGCCTTCCGCACCGTGCCCCGGCACGTCTTCCTGCCCGATGTGGACCTGGAGACGGCGTACGCGCCCAAGCCGGTAGTCACCAAGCGCGCCGAGGACGGCACCGCCGTCTCCTCCGCGTCAAGTCCCAACATCGTGGCCAAGATGCTCGAGCAGCTCGACGTCCGCCCCGGCCACCGCGTCCTGGAGATCGGCGCGGCCACCGGCATCAACGCAGCCCTGATCGCCGAACTGGCCGGGCCGAGCGGTTCGGTGGTCACCATCGAACTCGACGAGGACCTCGCCCAGCGCGCCCGCACCGGCCTGGCCGCCGCCGGATACGACCAGGTCGAGGTGGTCTGCGGCGACGGTGCCCTCGGCGACCCGAACGGCACCGCATTCGACAGGATCATCGTCACCGCGGGCGCCTGGGACATCTCCACCGCCTGGTGGACCCAGCTCGCCCCCGGCGGACGCATCGTCGTACCCCTGCGCCTCCACGGCAGCGGCCTGACCCGCTCGCTCGCCTTCGACCACACCGACGACGGGCTGATGGTCAGCACCAACGCTGTCGTGTGCGGATTCGTGCCGATGCGTGGCGCCGCCGAAATGGGCGAACGCCACGTCCGCCTCGCCGACGACGTCATCCTCAAGCTCGATGCCGACGACTTTCCCGACGAGCCCGCCCTCGCCCAGGCCCTCACTCACCCCGCCCATGAGCAGTGGACCGGCATCCAGGTCCGTCACAACGAACCCGCCGCCCACCTCGACCTCTGGCTCGCCACCATGAACAGCGGCCTTAGCTTCGGCCGGCTGTCCACCGGCTCCTCCGCCCGCACCCTCGGCCTGGCCGACCCCGCCCTGCGGTGGGCCGGGGCGGGCCTGTACAACGGCGGAACCCTCGCCTACGTGACCGCCCGCCCGGCTGGCGAGAACGCCAACGAGCTCGGCCTCATCGCGCACGGCCCGGACAGCAGCAAACTCCTCGGCCAGGTCAACGACCTCCTTCGCCGCTGGAGCCAGGAGAGGCCCGAGCAGCCCGTCGTCACCGCTTACCCCGCAACCACCCCCGACGCCCGGCTCGCCGCCGGTGTCCACGTCACCCGGCCCGAAACCCGCCTGACTGTCGGCTGGTGACGCCCTGAACGTTCGGTGCGGTGGCGGCGGGCTGGATGACGTGTGGGCCGAACCGGGCGCGGGCTGCATCGGAGGCTGCCTCCAGCTTGCGGGCCTTGTCATCGTGGTCGTCGAACAGGAGTTGGTGGTGCACACCGTCTGCAAGGCCGAGCTGGTCGGCGCGCAGGGAGAGTTGGCGGACGCGTGCCCGCTCGAGTCCGAGTCTCGTGTAGAGGTCGTAGGCGAGGGTGGAGAGGGCTGGGGTGTGGTGGGTGGGTTCGGGCAGGGTGCGGCTGCGGGTGGTGTGGGTGCGGTCGGCGTAGCGCACGGTGAGTGTCAGTCCCCGGCAGACCTCGCCTGTTGTGCGCAGGCGGGCGCCGAGCTCGTCAGCCAGGGCGAGCAGCTCCCGGCGGTGGGCGACCGGATCTAGCTCGTCAGCCTCGAAGGTGTGACTGGTACTGGTGGACCGGACCAGGGCCGTGCGTCGGACCGGCCTGTCGTCCAAGCCGTGGGCGCGGGCGTGCAGCTCGCGGGCGGCGTGCGCACCGAGCAGCCGGATGAGGGGGCCAGCGGGAGTGTCGGCAAGCTGCCCGATGGTGCTGATCCCATACCGGTTCAGGGTTTTGGCGGTCGCGGGTCCGATGCCGGGAAGCGCGGCGAGAGGCCGCAGCCGCAGGAACGCGGCCACTGACGCGTCGTCATCGGCGATGACGGTGATGTGACCGAACGGGGTGGCGGCTGCCGCCATGGCGGAGATGAGCGAACTGGAGTGGCGACGGGTTCCTCGCAAGTCCCATCGGGAGCGTTCGGACAGTTCGTGCTGCACAAGGGGGTAGGACCGCGCCCCACTCGAATGAGTGAAGATGTGCCAGTAACTCGCAGATTTCAGGAGTCAGTTCCCTAAATTGCGAGTCCGTGGGGGATTCCGAAACCCGTCGCTTCACGCTCCTCTCCGGTGGCGATACGCCAGACCTTCCCGAGGGCCCGGACGAGGGGCTCGCGGACGTGCTCACCCTGCAGCGGCCGAGCGTGCCGTCGTCGTCGCGGGAGGCCGAGCGCGACCTGTATCAGGACTCGCTGGCGGAGTACTGCTGGGCCCGGGACGTGGCGGGACTGGCGGCGACCACGCTGAACCAGCTGGTGCAGCCCGTGATCGAGATCTGCACCTTCTACGACGTTCTCCCCTGGGAACTGACGTCACGCATGCTCGACCAGTACTTCGCCGGTCCGGGCAAACGCGGTCGTCAGACCGTCCGCAAGAAGATCACGAACATCGACCACTACTTCGCGTTCCTCGAGCAGCGCTATGCCGGAGAGATCCGCCGCCGGTTCGCGGCGATCGTGGAGTCGCCGGTCGATGCCTTCAACCGGCCCCGGCACCGCGGTGACTTCGGGCTGCGCATCCCGCCGTCGCGGCAGCAGATGGAGGCGTTCTTCGCCGCCTGGCGGCACAGTCTCGCCGCGGCGCGCAAGTACCCGGTGGCCGTGCGGAACTACGTGATGGCCAAGATCACCTACATCTCCGGGGTGCGGGCGTGCGAGCTGTGCCGGGTGCGGATGGGCGATCTGCACTGGGACAACGGCCAGTGGGGCCGGTTCTTGGTACGGGGCAAGGGCGCGAGAGGGTCAGGCCCGAGGGAGCGCGAGGCGTTCATGTTCGCCGAGGGCCGGGAACTGCTGTGGTGGTACGTCGAAGAGGTGCGCGGCCTGTTCTGCGATGACCCACTGGACCCGTACGCTCCGTTGTTTCCCTCTGAGCGGTTGCCGGCCGCGCTGGGGGCGGTGCCCGCGGTGGCGCCGGAGATGCACCCCGACACCTTCCGGCGGGCGCTGCGCGCGGCGTCGCAGGCGCATCTGACCGGAACGGTGACGGTGCTGTTCCCGCATCTGCTGCGCCACGCGTGCGCGACGCACAACTATGAGGCGGGGATGCCTCTTTGGGATGTTCAGGTGCTGCTCGGGCACCAGTGGCCGACCACGACGATCGGCTATCTGGCCTCCGCGAAGGCGGATCCGGAGCGGACCTGCTTGGAATCGTCCCGGCGCGCGGTTCGCCGACTGACAGAGGAGACCTGACGTGAAGTGGAATCTGCGCTGGGTGGCGGCCAAGCGCGACATCTGGCGGCCCAGTGACTTGAAGACGGCCTTCGAGGAGGTGGGCTTCACTCCGTCGCTGAGCAAGGTGTGCGCGCTGTGGTCGGCCAAGCCGCTCACCCTGCGGCTCGACGACCTTGACATGATCTGTGCGGCGCTGCAGTGCACGGTCGCCGACCTGATGGAAGCTGAGCCCTTGGCGGCCGGCGGCGATCTGGGCGAGAGGCCGCAGGCGGTGGGAGAGCAGCCCCGTGCGGGCAGCGGGCAGCGTCCCGTGCCCAAGCAGACCGGTGAGGCCGGCGTGCGTCGCCTGCCTCCGAACTGACCCGTGAGCGCGACTCGGCGGCCCATGGCGGGGAGCTGTGAGCTGTGCTGTACGTGGGGCGTTGTGGAGTTGAGCGGCCTGTGCCCGGAGTGCGCGACCGCGCGCCGCCGCTACCGCAAGGGCGGCACGCACGGCGAGCGGTACCGGGAGGCGTCGTGCCGCCGGTGCGGGTGGCCGGCGATCGTGTCCAGCGACGGCACATGCCGTTGCTGTCGCCTTCTGATTCGCCTGGGCGGCGACGATGCCTGGCTCACCGCCGAGCTCGCGCGCCAGAGCCTGCCACCGGGACGTCCTCAGCAACTCGCGCTGCGCCTTCACCCGGTGCGCCTGCCACGGGCCGACCCCCTGCGCCAGACCGACACCCCGCTGGTGCGCCAGCAGCCGCCCGCCTGGGCCCTGCGCGCGGCCGCGGCGCCCGCGCCGGCCGATGACCCCGCCGTGTGTGTCGAGGAAGTCCCCGGCCAGCTGGGTCTGTTCCCGCCCTGGCCGCGCACCTTCACCCGCGCCCACGCCTCGCGGATCCGCGACCGGCCCTTGGCGGGGCTCTGCGAAGTGGACGCAGTGCTGCGGGAGATGGCCCGCGAGCGCCGCGTCGGCGAGACCTGGATGTTCCACACCAGAAACGGCGCACGCCTTGCCCCTGCCTCCCGGCCACCGGATGAGCAGCGGGTGCGGCCCGAGGCGCTCGCGGACCTGCCGCAGATGGCGCCGACCTTGAAGGAGGCCTTCGACCGTGCCGGTCTGCTCGCCCGCCCTCGAGCCCGCATCGTCCCGACCTGGTACGGGCCCAGGCAGGGGAGTTGCCGCGACTGCCTGGCCTGGACGAACGAGCGAGCCCAACGGTGCGCTGGGTGCCTGAACTGGGCTCATGGCCATCCGAGTGGAACCTGTCACCGGTGCGGCCGCTGGGTGGCACTGCACGACGGCTACTGTCGACGCTGCGTGCTGGTCCTCGCCGAGACCGCGTACGACCTGGACGCCGTAGGACTTCACGGCGGCGACCAGCTGTGGCTCGGCGGCCCCCTGGCCCCGCGGCAACGCACCTCGCGGGTCGGAGACCTCTACGGGCCGCGTCGCCTGCAGCGCAAGAGGAACCAGGCGGTCCGCGCCTCCCGCCGCGCCCGCTCCACCTGCGCTCCCGGTCCGGTCCCCGGGCAGCTGGAGCTGTTCCACCTGGCCCGCGACTGGTCCCGCCTGGACCAACGGCGCCTGCCCGCCCTGACCTTCGCCGCCGAGCAGCTGCTCGACGACTTCACGGCCCACGCCCGCGCCCGCCGATGGGCGTCGAGCACGATCGAGCCCGCCCGGCGCACTCTGCGCGTCCTGCTGGCCCATCTCGGCGCCGAGGCACCACTGCTCGAGGAGGACGTGCGCCTCCTCGCCCGGCAGGACCACTACTCCGGTGCCCGGCTTCTCGGATACCTCCGCCTGATCGGACACCTCACACCCGACCGGCACGGCAATGCCCATCTCGCCCGCGCCCGCCGCCTGGCCGACACCGCGCCCGACCCGTTCCGTACGCCCGTGCACCGATGGATCGACGTACTGACCGGAACCGCCGCACGCCGCAGTCACCCCCTGTCGCCGGTCACCGTGTGCGGCTACGTACGACGGGCCGTAACGGTCCTCAAAGCCTGGTACTCAAGCGGCATCGAGGACCTCCGCACCGTCACCCATGCCCACATCGCTCGCGCCATCACGGAACTCACCGGCCGACCGGCCCAGTCCCGCGCCGTTGCGCTGCGTTCCTTGTTCCGTGCACTCAAGCGCGAAGGCCTCATCTTCCACGACCCGGCCCAACACGCTCCGGCACCAGCCGTGCACAGCCTGCCCAGACCACTAGACGAGGACAAACTCCGCGGCGCGCTGCGCCTGATTCCCGCCGTGCGTACGCAGCTCACTTTCGTGCTCGCCGCCGTCCACGCCCTGAGCGTTCACGATCAGCGCGGCCTGCTCCTCGACGACCTCGACCGCGCCGCCGGCACGCTCCTCGTGCGCCGCCAAGGCGTGCTCCCGCACACCCTCTTCCTCGACGAACTCACCGGCCGCCTGGTCACGTCGTGGCTGGCAGAGCGGAACCGCCGCTGGCCAGTCGGCACGAATCCGCATTTGCTCGTCACGGCCCACACCGCCTTCGACCCGGCCCAACCACCGGTGTCCACGGAGGGCATCGGCAAACCGCTGCGGCGACTGGGGCACCAAATCGGTCGACTGCGCCGCGACCGGATCCTCGACGAGGCCCGGCATACCAGCGATCCGCTGCACTTGGTGCGGCTGTTCGGGATCCACCCGCGCACCGCCATGACCTATCTATATGCCGCGCACCCGGGGCGTTTCCGGCCCGACGTCGTTGCACCGTGAAACCTGTTGCCGCGACCCTGCACGGCAGGCGGATCCTGGTCGAACGCGTCTGTTCCGGCCGCCCGATCGCGCACGTCGCCGCCGAAATGGGTACCTCCCGTCCCAGCGCCTACAAAAAAGGGAATGCGCCGCCAGGCCCCGGCAGGGTCAACTTGGTAGCACTGCCGTGGATTCCCGCACCACCAGCTCGCAGTCGTTGGCAATGACGCCGCGCCGCGGCTCGCCGTTCAGCATGGCGAGCATCGACTCCGCCGCTACCCGTCCCAGCTCACCCAGCTGCGGATCGATCGTGGTGAGCTGGGGCCGAGACGCCAGTGCCATGACGTCCCAATTGTCGAAGCCGACGACGGATGCCTCCTCCGACACCTTGATTCCGAGCGCCTGCAGCTGCTCGACGACACCGCGGGCGACCTGGTCGCTGCCGCAAAAAACCCCGTCGAAGGGCTTTCCGGAGTTGGCGAGGATGCTGGCGGCCTGACGACCCCAGGCCTCGTTCCACTCGCCCCACATGGCCGAGTGCGTGACGGGTTCGAGCCCGGCCGCGTGAAGCTCGTCCCGCATGCCGGCGTAGCGCAGCCGCGCGGACAGATGCTTCTGCGGCCCCGCGATGTAAGCGATCCGGCGATGCCCGAGCGCAAGCAGGTGCGAGGTCGCCAGCCTGGCGCCGTGATCGTCGTTGATGACGATCGAGAGGTCCTCTGGGCTCTGGGACCGGGCAAGCACGTAACAGACCGGAACCTTGGCCGCGATGTCGATCGGCGGCCGAGGCTCCGCGCGACGGCCCGTCACGATGATCGCGTCCACCCCGCGCTCGAGGAAGGTCTGCAGGTGGTAGCTCTCGCGGATCGCGTCACCGCGCCCGTCGGCAAGCAGAACGGAGATGCGACCGGCCCCGAGAGCATCCTCGATGCCCAGCATGATGGGGATCGCGAAGCGCGTGAAGCTGTCGGTGGTAAGCAGCGGTGCCGTAGATGCTGTAGACGCCGCCGTACTGCGGATCCTGCAAGGTGACCTTGTACTTCGGCTTGCGGGGGCTGGGCGAGGCGGTGTTGCCGGGTCATGCAGGCGCGGATCGCAGGCTTCCGTTGGGCATGCCGACCTCGCGTTCCACGGTGTCCCAGACAAGGGAATGGACATCGCCGTACGGGGCGTCGCCCCGCATGGATGTCTGGACCAGGACCCCGTCGACGAGGACGAGGATGCGCAGGGCACTGGCCTTCGGGTCGGCCATCTGGAAGGCGCCCGCTGCCCGGCCGAGCCGGAGGATCTCCGTCAGGACGTCGAGTCCGTCGAGCATGCGCCGGTCCACTTCGGCCGCGAGTTCCGGTCGGCGCGGGGCGGCGACCCAGGCGCTCATCCAGATGCGGGCCTGCTCCGTCCCCAGGCCCAGCATCCTGCCCACGAGCGCGGCGAGCGCCTCGGCGGGAGGCAGTTCATGCAGGGCTTGGCGGTCGCGGTCGTTGTGCGCGGCAGTGGTCTGGGCGAAGGCGGCGACGACCAGGTCGTCGACCGTGGGGAAGTAGTGATGGATCAACCCGGAGGTCACGCCCAGTACTTGGGCCACGTCCCGGGACGTGATCCGGTCGAGACCTACGGTGTCGGCCAGTGACAGGGCTGCCTCGATGATCTCTTGGCGGCGCTCCTCGGGGGATCGGCGGCTGACCTTCTTCGGCATGCCGGACAGTCTATTGACCGCTCGCTCAACGCAGAACGCCCGGGTCGAGGCGTGACCACGCGGCGGCCACCGCCAACACAGGCAGACGTGAGTCTTGACGCCCCTCACACCCCCCTGTTGAATACCTGCTCAATACGCAGTTGAGCATCTGTTCAACATGGAGGTGTCGTGATGCCCGCTTCAGGAGACACACGGACAGAAGTACCACCCACGCCATCCGCCCAGGTCGATGGATCGGCCCCCCAGGACGCATTTGGCAAGGTCGAGACCCGCGGCATCGACCACGTCCCCGAGGATGAGCGCCACGGGCGCCCCTTCGAGCTGTTCCCGGTGTGGCTGTCGTCCAACGTCGGCTACCTCTACATCCTGCTCGGCGGCTCGCTGTCGGTCCTGGGCCTGAGCGTCGCCCAGGCGTTCGCCGTGCTGTTCCTCGGCAGCCTGTTCTGGGGACTGGTCGGGTTCCTCGCCGTCAGCGGTCCCGCCTCGGGCGCACCGAGTCAAGTCGTCACCCGTGCCGTGTTCGGGATCCGGGGCAACCGGATCTTCGGCGCCGCCCTCCAGTGGCTGGTCGCCGTCACCTACGAGGGCATCAACCTCGCCCTCGGCGCCCTGGCCAGCTTCTCGCTCCTCGACTCGGTCGGTCTCCATCCCGCCGTGTGGATCAAGGTCGCGCTCACCGTGATGATCGGCGTCGCGGCGTTCGCCCTCAGCCTGTACGGGCACGCCACGATCGTCCGCTTCAGCGTGCTGTTCTGCGTGCTCCTCGGCGCCTGCGGACTGCTCCTGGGGGGCTTCGTGACGCAGCACGCAAGCCTCCACCCGGCCCACTTCACCGCACTGCACGGCCACGACCTGTTCGCAGCCGCTCTGATCGGCTTCGCCCTCATCGCCTCCGCACCGCTGTCCTGGTCGAACGGCGCCGACTACGCCCGTTACCTGCCCCGCGACGTCAGCAAATGGAAGGTGGCCCTCAGCACGGCCGCCGGCGGCTTCCTGCCCTCCGTGGTGATGGGCGGCATCGGCATCCTCGCCGGGACCGCGGTCGACATGAGCGACCCACAGAACGCGATGCGCGCCATCGTCCCCGGCTGGTTCTACGCCATCTTCCTCGCGGTCATCGTCGTCAGCTCGGTCGCCAACAACGTCATGACCACCTACTCCTCGGGGCTGTCCCTGCAGGCCATCGGCGTACGCATGAGCCGCTCCCGCTCCGTGCTCATCGACGCGGTCCTCGGCGGCGCCTTGTGTGCCTACGCTCTGCTCTCCCCGAGTTTCCTGACGTCCCTCAACAACATCCTGGCCCTGACCGTCACCTTCCTGGGCCCGCTGCTGGCCATCTACGCCACCGACATCGTCCTGCGACGCAACCGCTACGACGGCCTCGCACTGCACCAGGAGCAGCCGGGCGCCCCGTTCTGGTACCGACGCGGCTACCGCCCCGCCGGCATCATCGCGCTGGTCACCGGCACCGTCGTAGCGCTCCTGTTCGTCGACACCACGCTCTTCGTGGGGCCGGGCACCAGTGCTCTGGGCGGTCTCGACCTGTCGGCGCTGCTCGGCCCGCTCACCGCCGCCGCCGTCTACCGCCTGCTCGGAAAGAACCGGGAGACGGCCCGCCCGTGACTCCCCAGCCCCCGCACGGCACCCCCGCCACACCAGCGTCCTCCCCCCAACTGCCTGTCGCCGAGACCTGGTTCACCACCACACGGATCGACGACGCCATCACCCTGATCCACGAACCACACGTGCACCCCTTCCTGCAGGCCAACACCTGGTACATCCGGGGCCGAGACCGCAGCCTCCTCATCGACACCGGCCTGGGCGTGGCACCACTGCGCCCGGCGTTCCCGCAGCTGTTCGCCGACGAACCCATCGTCGTGATCACCCATGGACACCTCGATCACATGGGCGGCGCCCACGAGTTCGCCGACTGCCGCGCACACCAGGCCGAGGCCGTCGAGACCCCACCACCCGGAGCCCTGGCCTCCGCCGCCCTCTTCGACGAACTCGGCATGGCGGCAACCGACACCCCGAACGTGCCGCACCTGCTGATCTCGGCTCTCCCACACGAGGACTACGACCCGGGGAGCTACCGGCTGCGCCCGACCCGGGTAAGTCGGCTTCTGGCCGAGAGCGACACCATCGGCCTCGGCGACCGCGACCTCACCGTGCTCCACCTGCCCGGCCACAGCCCCGGCAGCATCGCCCTGTATGAGCCGGAGACACAGACGCTCTTCTCCGGCGACGTCGTCTACGACGACCGACTGCTCGACGACATCCACGGCGCCGACCCATGCGCATACATAGCCACCATGACCCGGCTGCTGGAACTCCCCGTCCGTGTGGTTCACCCCGGCCACGGCCCGTCCTTCGACGGCGTACGCCTACGCGAACTCGCCGCCGCATACATCGCCTCACACCGCGTCACCCAGGACATGGCGTGACGGCGCAGTCGGGAAACCCTCCGGCCGGAGCCGGACTCGAAGACATCCACGGCAACGCCACCGCCCCCCGGGGCCATCAACACCCCCGCCCCTCACCGCTCTGCACATCAGCCACGACTCCCAACTTCCCCTGCAGTCACGGCCTCTACGCTACGAGGGGAAGGTCAGATGGACGCCGTCCTCTACGTCGACCGCACCGGCATCCCCTGGCGGTAGTTGCCGCACGACTTCGCACCATGGGAGACGGTGTACGGATACTTCGCCGACTGGCAGAAGGACGGTGTCTTCGACCAGCTCAACGGGCTTCTCCGCCGCCTGGTCCGTGAGTTCGGCGAGTACAGCACGCATGAGCTCGGCATCCAGCCCGAGGCGTACGAGACGAAGCTGGACGTGGACTTCGCCCTGCTGTGCGACCAGGACCCGGCCGCCGCGAGGGCCCGCCAGTGATCTGGCGGGCCCTCGCGGCGGGGTGCGTCTAGGCGTCAAGCATGTCCGTGAAGTAGGTGTCGTGTCGCATCTGGAAGGCCTTGGCTTCTTCGCGGCCGCGTTCCGCGTACTCTGCGGCCTTCTCGAAGTACTCCTCGCGCGGCGCACCCGGCGAGAAGATCATCATCATGGACAGCGGCTCATCGGAGTCGTTCTGGAAGGCATGCAGGCCACCGGCGGGCACGTAGAGGAAGTCTCCCTCCCCGCCCTTGATCCAGCGTTCGCCGTTGTAGAACTGGACCTCGCCGGAGAGCACGTAGAACGACTCCGAGATCGCCCGGTGGAAGTGCTCTTTGGCGCCCATGGTCTTCGGTCCCATGTCGACCTTGTACAGGCCGTACTCGCCCCCGGTCGTCTCCTCGGTGGCCACGTAGCTGATGTTGGTGGCGCCGATGAAGCCGGTGTCGGGCTCCTCGGCCGAGGGTCGGTACTTCGCGCTGATCTCGCCGTTGTCGTTGAGGTAGCGAGGGTCGGGGTACGACACGATGGTTCCTTTCGTGAGGGCGGTTTGACGCCGCGACGGGATTCTTCAGACACAGCGGTTGGGTGAGGGCAGTGACACGCCCATCTGCGGCGTTGTCGCAGGTGGGCGGGCTGGGCCGAATGGACGTGGTGACTCGCCCGGTCCGTGGTGCGGCCGGTCACTCAGCTGAGGATGAGCATGGCTGCCAGGGCCGGACCGAGGGCTCCGCCCATGAGGTAGGCGAGTTGGAACAGGCCGATGGCGGTGGGACGCTGGCGTTCGGGGACGGCGGAGGCGGCGGCCATGGACTGGGTGGCGTTGGCGCCGGTCGCGGTGAAGACGGCCAGGCCGATCGCGAGGAACAGGACGATCGCGCTGTGGGCGAAGACGGCCGCCGCGGCGGCGAGCGCTCCGACCGCGAGCAGGAGTGCTCGTACCGTGCTCCGGCCCAGGCGCGTGGAGACGGCGGCGAAGGCGAGGGTGAGCACGGACCCGGCGATCATGGCGGTCATCTGGCCGACCGCGACCGATCCGGTCGACCAGTCGGCCCGGTCGGTGATCAGCTGAGGGATCCCGAACAGCAACGTGAAGTAGAGAACGGACAGGGCGACGGCGATCAGCACCGAGCCGCGGAAGAGCCGGGATCGCAGCGCGGCCTGGGGGACGTAGCCGTGCGGGCGGCGCCGTATGTGCAGGGCCAGGAGGGCGGCGGTGACGGCCGCCACGGCCAGGGCGGGCAGCGGGTTCGACGGCAGCAGGACGATGCCGCTGGACAGGATCGCGAGCAACACGGCGCCGCGGGCATCGAAGCGGCCCTCGGCCGTGGGGGGCGCCTTGGTGGTGTGTCGGCTGACGGCGGGGACGGCCAGGAGCGTGATGATCAAGATGCTCAGGGCCGCCCGCCAGGAGACCGCACTGGTGAGGCGTTCGCCGAGCAGCGGGCCGACGCCTCCGAGGATCCCGGAGCCGGCGCTGATGACGCCCATGCGGCGGGCGGTGCCAGCGAGATTCATGGCAATGGCCATCATGCCTGCGCCGCCCGCGGCCTGTCCGGCCCGGCCGACGAGGGTGAGCGGCAGCCACGGCGAGACGGTCACGAGCGCGGTGCCGGCGACGACGAAGGCCGCGCTGGTCCACAGCGCAGAGCGTGTGCCACGCCGACGCACCAAGGTCGCGATCAGCGGGGTCGCGACGGCCAGCGTCAGCGCGAACACGGTGACCAGCCACGACGCGGTGGCCTTGGTGATGCCGAGGGAGCGGCTCATGTCGCCGAGGATCAGGACGGCGGCGTTGTTGGCGGCGGCGACCGGAGTGGCGAGCAGCGCCAGCCAGAGGACGGGGACGCGGCGGGTGGGTTCGTTCACGGAGGCGTGGGTGTGCGTGGTGGCCGGTCCGGTCGTGGTGGACATGACTCTTCCTGTGCTGGTGGACAGTGGGATGGAGGGGAGGAGGGATGGGGCGGGACTACCCGGTTTGTCCGGTGGTGGCGGCCTGGGGTTCCAGAGGGAGCGTGAGGCGAACGGCCAGCTGGGCGCGAGGGCCATGGCCGGCCTGTTCACCTCGTAGGCGGTCAGCTCGCGGTCACGTCGTCCAGCATCCGAGGCGCGTCGCCGTCGAAGTCGATCCACGGGTTGGTGCCCAGCGCGTCTGCGCCCTCGGCGCTCGGGGCCTCGTAGCGCATGACGAACTTCTCGGGACCGTGGGCGTATGCCACGATCAGGCCGTGCTCGGCGTCCAGGAACGCGCCGTGAGGACGCTTGCCGGGGTAGCTGACGCGCCAGGCCAAGTCGCCGGTCTCCACGGCGGGCACGGAGAGCTTGACGACAACGCCGTCGGGGAGCCGGTAGAACCACGTCATCGGGCCGCCGGACACCACGGTCATAATCTCGTCGATGCCGACGCCGTCGTCGGTGGTGTTGACGTGGAGGCGGCCGAAGCGCGCCTGCACAAAGTGCTTGGCGTCGTCGTCCATGGCCTGCATGTCGTAGACCTTCGGGTACGGAGCGACCCCGTGCTCGGACGTGTTCAGGTGGCCGCCGTCAGGGGCCTCGGGCGTGCGGCCGGCGAGCTGGATGTGCGCCAGCAGGTCGCTGCGGTGCAGGCTGAACATCGAGATCAGCTCGGCCTGCTCGTCCTCCGAAAGCGCCCGGGTCTTGGACACCTCCAGGATCGGGAGAGCCTGATCGGGAACGGGAGTCTGGCTGGCGTGGACGCCCACGGTGCGCAGCACCTCGTTGACGGCGTCGATGCCGATCGTGGACGGCCGTCCGTCGATGTAGGAGAGCGTGAGATCTGCCTTGGTCATTTCCAGTCCTGAGGTGAGTAGCGGTTGACGGCCGCGGGAACCGCCGCCCTGCCCCCTTACGGTCAGGAGCGGCCGGAATCCGCCGTCATCGACGCCTCTCCTAAGGGGTTAGCGCCGCGACACTTCCGACCATCCGCCATCAGACTCGTTTATGGAAATACTTCCTGCGCATCTCTACTATTCGCCCCATGGATGAACTCCAGCGGATCGACGTCAACCAGCTGGTGACGCTGCACGCCTTGCTGACCGAGAAGCACGTCACCCGCGCGGCAGTGCGGCTGCACAAGAGCCAGCCGGCCGTCAGCCACACCCTGGGGCAGCTGCGGACATACTTCGGCGACCCCCTGCTGGTGCGGCACGGCGGCCGCATGGCCCTCACGGCACGCGCCCAGGCGCTGGTACAGCCACTCGAAGACGCCCTGACCAGCTTGAACGACCTGCTCAGTGCCTCCGACTTCGAGCCCGCGCGCACCCGCAGGCGCTTTAGGATCTCGATGTCGGACTACGCGGCGCACATCGTGCTGCCCCCGCTGGTGCGGCATGTTCGCCGCCATGCTCCCGGCCTCGACCTTGCGATCAGTCAGGCCAGCCGGGAGGCGATGCTGGCGCAGCTCCAGGACGGCGAACTCGATCTCGCGCTGGGAATCTTTCCCCACCTGCCCGACGACATCGAGATCCAGGACCTCTACCGGGAGGAATTCGTATGCCTGGCGGACAAGGCGGTCCTCCCCGCAAAGGGAGGGCTGTCGTTCGAGGAGTGGCTGGAGCGTCCGCACATCTCGCTAACCCTGCGACCCGATGCGAACGATGAGATCGAGAAAGCGCTGGCGGCACGCGGACTACGGCGGCATCTGGCCGTGACACTGCCCCACTGGAGCGCGGCAGCCGACCTGCTTCCAGGCACCGACCTCCTGCTGACCATTGCCAGCCGGGCGGTGGGGCCAATGCGCCGGTACAAGACACTGCGGAAGTTCACTCCGCCCCTGGAGCTTCCCCGACCCGCCTACCAGCAGGCATGGCACATCCGGCGGGCAGGCGATCCGGCGCACCGCTGGCTGCGCCGGGCCGTGGTGACGTGCAGTCAACCCAGCGGCCCGAACGCCGCCACCACGGGCGCCGGTGCATGAGGCCCGGTCATGAAGACGCCTGCCCCCGAACGAAGCAACCGCCGGTCCCGCAGCCCGTGATCCACAGGCACGCGCGTATCCGAGTCGTGCACATCAATCACCGAGCGCCCCCAGGGACCGTGCAGGCAGGGAACTTGCGGCCGCTGCGGTCCCCAGGACGGAGAGCCCGGCGGGTTCGCCGCAGGCGCCCCTCTGGATTCTGCGAACCCGTCGGATTCGGGAGGGCCCGCCGCCCACGGTGGCACGCACGCCGAACAGCGCGATCGCCCGTAGCTGCAAGAGCTGGGCCAGTTCGTGGGGTGAACGGTCGAACAGCCTCAGCGCGCCAGTGATGTCCAGATCGACGCTGTGATCTTGAGGGTAGGGCTGATGCACCGGCGTGATGTCTTCGACGAGCAGGAGGAGTTGCTCGAACAGCAGGTCCGGGTCCTGGAACTGGTCGAGATGGAAATGAACCCGCAGGACCTGCCGGGGGCGGCCGCGACGGACTCGTTGCGGTTCTGCCTCGCGCAGGGGCTCGGGCGCCGGCACGGTGCTCATCCTGCGGATCCGGGGGAGCGGTGGCCCAGGCGGCGCAGGTCTGCGGAGCGGCTCCCGGCGGGCTGGAGATCGGCCCACGGATGCAGTTCCGAGCCGGCGGTCCCGTCGGCGAGAGTCCTTGCGGACGCGGGAGCGGGGGAGGCGTCCGACTGGGCCGGCGTCGGTGCCGGTGTGGTGTGGCCGAGGAGGTCGAGGGCGGCCTGCGGGCCGTGATCACGGCGCGCGGCCGCGACTGTTTCGAGGTCCCACGCCATCTCGCCGACCACGGTGCGGCGCGGGCCACGGGCCTCCACGGTGCCGCGGACGAGGAGCAGCCCCGAGTGGAAGATCGTGTGCGCGCAGTCGGCGTGAGTGTCCTCGAAGAAAGCGAGGTCGACGAGCCCAGCCCCGTCCTCCAGCGTCACGAAGATGATCCGTTTCCCCGAAGGGATGGGCGGGGTCTGGGTAGAGGCGCGCACGCCCGCGACAAGGACCTTCTGCCCGGGGACCATGCGCTGGAGGTGGGCGGCATCAGTGGCGCCGAGCTCACGCAGCAACCGGTAGTGGTGCTCCATCAGATGCTGGGAGACGTCGATCGACAAGACGTCCAGCTCGGCGCTCATCCGCTCCCGGCTCGACATTTCCTTCAGGCCGCTCGGCTCCGCGCTCACCAGGTCGCCACCGAGCGCGAGTTGCCCGTCGGCAGTGGCCCGGTTGCGGGCATGCCGGTGCAGCTCGCCGGCCTGGAGCAGCAGGTCCCGCCGCGTCAGCGCGCCCTTGACCTCGTCGAGGGCGCCGATCTGGATGAGCCGCTCGGCGATCGGCAGAGAGGGTCTGGCCCGCTGCCAGAAGTCCTGCAGGGAGGTGTAGGGCTGGTGGGCGGCTATCCGGGCCGACTCCGCGTCACTGATTCCCTTCACCGTGGATAGCGCGAGCCGCACCCCCCATCCCCGGTCCGTGGCCTCGACCCGGTGCGCCACCTGAGAGCGGCTCACATCGACCGGCAGGATGGGCACGCCGTGGCGGCGGGCGTCGGCGACGATCACCCGCATCGGCCACATGCCCGGATCGTGCTCCAGCAGCCCCGCATACAGAGCGGCTGGATGGTGCGCCTTGAGCCACGCGGACTGCACGGCTGGCACCGCGAACGCGACGGCATGGGCCCGGCAGAACCCGTAGGCCCCGAACTCCTTGATGACGTCCCAGACTTCGTCGACGACCGAGTCGGAGTAGTCGCGCTCGGTGGCTGCCTTCTTGAACCACTGCTCCACGGCGGGCAGGCGCTCGGGGTCGGCGAGGGCGCGGCGGGCGACGTCGCCGGCGGCACGGTCGCAGCCGGTCATCTTCGCGAGGATCGCGATGATCTGTTCGTGCCAGATCACGACGCCGTAGGTGTCGTTCAGGATCGGCTGAAGGTCGGGGTGGGGGTAGTGCGGTGCGGCGCCGTGCCGGGCGGCGATGAACTTCGCGGGCATGCCGCCCTTGACCGGGCCGGGCCGGAACAGGCTGATGTCGGCGATGACGTCCTGCATGTGTCGCGGCTGCAGACGTCCGACCAGGTCCATCTGGCCGGGGGATTCGATCTGGAAGCAGCCCAGGGTGTCGCTGCGGCGGATCATCTCGAACGTGGCCTGGTCGTCGAGGGGGACGTGGTCGGGGTTGTCGAGGTCGAGGAGTCTGCCGGTGGTGCGGAGGATCTCGTCGACGGCGTGTGCCATCGCGGACTGCATCCGCACGCCGAGCACGTCGAGTTTGAGGAGCCCCAGGTCCTCGACGTCCTCCTTGTCGGCCTGCAGCATCGGATAGTCGCCGCCCGGGGTCGGTTGCACCGGCAGCCGGTCCAGCAGGGACACATTCGAGATGATCACTCCGCACGGGTGCATGGCATAGCCGCGCACGAGCGCGTCGAGACCCTCGGCCAGCTCCCACAACGGTCCGAACTCATCTGCGCGGGCGGCGAGCTGGCGCAGTTCGGGCAGCTCGGCGAGGGCGGAGCGGATGTCACAGGCCCGGATGTGCGGAAAGCTTTTGGCGATCATGTCGACGGTCTGCGGGGCGATACCGAGGGCGAGCCCGGTATCTCTGAGGGCGTGGCGGGCGCGGTAGGTCTCGGGCATGCCGGTGACCGCAACCCGATCGAGCCCGAACCGCTCAATGATCTTGTCGTACACCTCGAGCCGTCGCGCGGACTCCACATCGAGGTCGATGTCCGGCAGCGACGTGCGCCGCTCGGAGAGGAACCGCTCGAACAGCAGGCGGTGAGTCAGCGGATTCGCCGTCGCCACGAACAGAGAGTGGTTGACCATGGACCCGGCGCCCGAGCCGCGCGCGGCGACCCGGACACCCATCGCCCGCACGTCCGCGACCACCTGGGCCACAGCAAGGAAATAGCCCTCGAAACCGAGCCGGCCGATGACATCGAGCTCATAGTCCAGCTGCCGCACCGCGGCCACATCCGAGTCCAGACCGCGGGCAACCATCCCGGCCTCGCAGCGCTGACGCAGCAGCCGCATCGCCCCGCCCCGAACCCGGTCGGCGCCCACCACGTGCGGCTCGGGAAAGTGCGGCCGCCCCATCCCCAAATCCTGTGCGCTCAACGTGCAGGAGGCCGCCGTCGCCTCGGTCTCGGCGAGCAGCGCGGCCGCCCGCTCGGGGCCATGGCCCGCGGCCTCGGCGATCCGCGCCGCGACCGCCGCCATCTCACCGCCACTCTTGAGCCACCCCTCACCGCTGTCGACGTGACGCCGGTCGATCGGACGCAGCAGACGGGCAGCATCCAGCACATCCGCCAGGCGGTGCTGGGCGGGATCGGCGTACCGCACCGAGTTCGAGACGACCACCGGCACGCTGAGGTCGTCACCGAGTTGCACGGTCCGCGCCGCCAACCGCAACGACCCCGCCCCGGTCCCCGACCGGCCCAGGTAGACCGTCTCCAACCGCAGGCCCGGCCCGGCGATCGTCCGCCACTGCGCGAGCAGCCGCTCAGCCAGATCCTGCCGCCCCGCCATCAGCGCAGCCACCGGCTCCGACGCAGGACCGAGCAACACCACCAGACCCTCACCGAGGTGCTCCTGAAGCACCGGCCAGGCCGCCACCGGCACCCCGTCCACGGGCGCGGCATGCGCGGCCGACACGATCCGGCACAGCCGGGCCCACCCGCCCACGTCCTGCGCCAGCAGCGTCACCCGCCACCGCGCCTCCACCACATGCGCACCGCCACGCACCGGCGTACGGCGCCGTCCCACAGCAGGGTCGGGCTCAGCGGCGGGAGCAACGGCGAGGTCCACGCCGAAGATCGGGCGCACACCGGCGGCGGCCGCGGCCTTGGCGAACCGCACCGTCCCGGCGACTGTGTCGCGGTCGGTCAGCGCGAGCGTGGTGAGGCCGCGCTCGGCGGCCCGGCGGACCAAGTCGTGGGGGAGCGAGGCACCGTACCGGGCCGAGTACCCGGAGGCGACGTGCAGGTGAGAGAACCCGGAGGCCGTCACGTTGCACCTCCGATCACACGAGCACCGATTCAAGTCGCATGACTTGTTCTGTCACCAATGTATCGAACAAAAATCGAACAACACGAGTCCTGGGTCCCGCGTGTCCCACTGTGTCGTTGCTGTGGCCGAGTGCCCTAGTTGGCGCGCTCGGCCAACTGCAACGCTCAACTCCAGACGGACGCGGACATGGCGTCGATGTGCCAGCACCTACCGCGCGCTCGGAGGCACTCTGGCCGTGGGGGCCGCTGCTCTCCTCGCCAGGTCAAACGCCACTGGCCGCTGGAGCGGCGGGGTGCTGTCATGGGTAGAGAAGACGCGTTGACGATCCGGCAGGGCCTCGGAGGCCGGAGCTCCGCGCGCAGTCCGCCCGGGTGGTCCGACCGGGGCAGCCCCGTCGCAAACAGAGGAGGCCGACGCCATGCTGCACCGCCGCACCGTCGGTGACGTGATGACCGGGGATGTCGTCACCCTCCACCCCGACACCTCGGTCCAGGACGTCGTCGGCCTGCTGGATGCGAACGACATCGTCGCGGCCCCGGTCGTCGACGACGACGGCGCTCTCGTCGGCGTCGTGTCCGCGTCCGATGTGCTGCGGCACGAGACCGGAATGCCCGATCCGCAGGGGCAGGACGGGAGCGATGAGGGCGCCTGGGGCAAGGCCCGGGCTCGGACCGCGGGCGCGCTCATGAGCAGCCCCGTCTTCACCGCCCACGCCGACTGGACGATCCCTCTGGCCGCTCGAGAACTCCGCAGTCGGCACGTCAAGCAGCTGCCGGTGGTCGGCGACGACGGGCTCCTCATCGGCATCGTCAGCCGTAGCGATCTGCTCGACGCCTTCATCCGCTCCGACGCCGAGATCCGCGGCGAGGTGGAGCAGGACGTCCTGGGGCGCATCCTCGGCCTGGACGAGGGCACCGTCGCAGTCGAGGTCCGGGACGGGGTCGTCACCCTGCGCGGTCACGTCCCGGAACCGCGTCTCGGCCCGGTGGTCGTGGGCCTCTGCCAGGGCGTCGACGGCGTCGTCGCCGTGGACGCCCACCTCGCCGCCGCCGGGGCGGGCTAGGTCAGGGTTTGGGGTTACCTGCGAGCGATGCTCGGCTTCGGCTCACGCCGCGGAGCAGATCTACCGGCTCCCTGGGCTTCTTCCCGCTGGAGGTCACGCCCGCGATTGCGGAGCGCGCCACCCCAGCGGGCGACCTAACGGGCATGGCCCAAGTCGCCAAGACGCGAGCCTGCAGTAGAGAGGGTTCCTCGACCGTCGGCGGCCGAGGAACCCTCTTGTCCAGGTCATTTCTGAAGGATGAAACAGCGCAGACCGCCGGGCTCCAGGTCGTACCAGGCACCGCTGTCCCACCCCGCCAGGAGACCGCCGATGTCCTGGCCGGCCAGGGCGATGTGCGCTCGATCGGCCGGGAGGCGATTCGCGAGCGGGGTCGTCACCACCCACACCCCGCCGGGCCGGAGCAAACGGCGCACCCGCCCGGCGACGGCCGGCCTGTCGTTCATGAATGCGTACACCAACCGCATCGTCACCACGTCGAAGCTGTCCCGAGGCAGCTCAGCGACGGCCTTGGCATCCTCGAAATCGACCTGGCGAGCCTCGAGATTCGGCTCCAGACCCTCGTAGCGATCGCGGACGGCGGCAACTGAGGAGACCGCCCAGTCCACGGCGAGGGTTGTGTACCCGACTTGGGCCAGTTCCGCGGCGTATCCGCCCAGCCCGCACCCCACATCCAGAGCCCGCGCCCCGGCTGCAGGTGGCAGGTGCCTGGTAAGGAGGCTCATCTCGCCCGCACCTGGGCGTAGGAACCCGTCGCCGGCGGCGAACCAGTCCTCCCAGTGCTGCACGCCGGCATTCACCCGTCGTCCCCTTCCTAGAAGCGCATCAGGACCGATCACCACACGCACTGAGGCAAGGCTGCGTCTTCAGGCCGCTTCGGCGCCAGGCTCGGGATATCGCACAGCCTTCTTCAGAGCAGCCTCGACCTCGCACTGGTCCTTCGCGCTGCGTGACCTCCCGCGCGGTCCCGGCGGCGGCATCGTGCTCGCCGTCGACGTGACCCCCTGGCCACGCCCCGACGCGAACACCAGCAATATCTCGGTGATGACCGCTCGCTGATTGCGGTCTCTGCGAAGACGAACCGGTCGAAGGCAGACCAGGACCCGTCCACGTGGATGCCACCGTTCGAAGGCGACCGGTGCGAGTACATCGCCGACTCGATCGCTATGAAGGTCCGCTGGCAGCTCGCCATCGACCCGTCCGAAGAAGAGGTTCTCGTCGAGAACGCGACCCGCTGCCCCAACGCACCAGTCAAGGTCACACTCGCACGCTGACCTGCTTCTGAGCCGCGCCGTCCGCGCACCGGTGGGGTCGCTCCAGGGCGACTGCGGGAGGCGATCAGCATACGGGTACGGGTACGTACCCGTATGCTGGCAGTGTGGGAAGGAGCGGAACGATGCCTGATGCCAATGTCCGTATCCCCGAGGAAGCCAAGGACCGCCTCGCGGCGATCGCGGCCAGCGAGGGCCTGTCGCTGCGGGCCTACCTGGCGCGCCTGGCCGAGACGCTGCTGACGCCGCAGGAGCGGGCCGAGCGCGCCGAACAGGCACGGGCCGCCCTCGAGGAGTGGAGCGGCTATGCGCCGACCGTCGCCGAGGAGCGGGATCTCGACGGTGAGCTGGACCGGCGCCTGGCGCAGGTGACCGGCCGGTGAGCCAGGCCATGCACATCGTCCTGGACGAGACCGCGGTCTCCGCCGCAGGCCAGGGCAACGTCCTGGCTTCCCGCCTGATCCACCGTGCGCATGCCGAGCCCGACTGGTTCCTGTACGCGCCGGCGTGCGTCCTGGTCGAAGCCGATCGCAGCAGGCCGGGCACGGCCGAACACATTGCTGCGCTGCCCGGTGTCACGGTCCTCGACCTCGATCTGCCTGCAGCCCTTGCGGTGGCCCGGCATGAGACCTGGGGCGTCGCTCATGCCCAGTACGCGGCGCAGCCGACCGTGGACAGGCCGGATGGCGCCATCATCGCGACAACTTCGCCGAAGCGGTGGGAAGGCCAGTCAGTCCGGACCTTGGACCTGACTCCCTGAGAGCTTGCCGAGACCGGCCGGTCCGTCGGAGCGGACGTACAGCGTGCCCCGCGCCTGGTCGGGCTCAAGCCTGAGGCGAAACCGAGGCGTCAGTTCGCCGTGCCAGCGGCCGAATAGGTTCCAGTCGACTCGGGATGCGAACGGCGGCCTACCCACGGGCCGGTAACGGGCTTTCGTGGTCGTCGACTTGGGGTTGGAGGGATGGCGCGCGAGCGACGGTGATGAGGATTCCTGTCTCAGCGAGCAGGTCTGTCCACCCTTACCGCGACCCACATGACGACTGGCGCCACCACACCCGCGACCTCACCGGCGGTGGCGTTCAGGCGGCGTGCCAGCGGGCCCGGTCGGGGCTGTTGGGGGTGGTGGCGCAGGTCATGAGGGTCCCGGCGGATGTGTAGCCCATGGCTCCGGGCGGGGAGCAGAACGCGCCGGGGTGCACGCCGCGCTGAGTACTCGTACCGCCGCTGGAGGATCCGCTTGAGCTTCCCCCGCTGCTACTCGTCTCGGTCGGCTCCGGCGTGGGCTTGGGGCGGGGGGCGGGAGCCTTGCTCTCTTCCTTACTGATCGTGTCCGGGCATTCGCTGTGTGGGGCGGTCAGCCACACGATCAGCTTGTGCTGTTCGTCCTTGAACGGCTTGCCTGCCTGCGGGGAGGTGGCGCACACGGTCCAGGTGGAAACCCTGTCGGGTAGCGCGCGCCCGCCCTCCGCAGGATGCTTGTCGGTCTGATGGACGTCGTAGCCTGTCGCGTTTTGCGCTGTGACGGCCTCATCGAGGGTCTTGCCTGTCCAGTCGATGATCTTGGGTATTGCATTGGTTGTCACGGTTGCGGTCGGAGCGGGGCTGGCCGTGGCCGCAGCGGATGCCGTCGGCTCGAGCTTGGCTGCCTTGTCCTGCTCGCTGTCCACTCCGCACGAGCCCGTCATCAGCCCAAGCACGAGTGCGGCGGGTATGAGCAGATGCCGCTTTCCGTACCAGCGCATGCGCGGATGGGTGGTGGGGGGCCTTAGGAGATGCTGGGGATGGTGGCGCATGAAGACGCAGACCGACCTTCTTGAGGGAAGGGAATGCCAGTGGTGGGAGTATTTCCAAACTCCCCCGGCGGGGGAAGTCTCCTACTCACTCCTGGACACAGCAGCGCGATGCACTGCTCGCTGCCCTGAGACTCCAGCCACCGTGGACCGGGAAGGCACAGGGCTCCAAGGAACGCTCCACGAGCCAGGCCGAGTTCACGGCCGAACAGTTGGAGATCTGGAGCGTTTTCGCCGATGCCGTGAGTACCCCGTTGGTCCGGGCCCGCCTTCATCATCTGCTGTTGGACCGAGGACACGGCCGTAAGCATGATCGCGCCCGCAGCGCGGCCGTCGGGTACCTGGACGCGGCAGCGCTTCTGCTCGCCGCCCCCGAGCGGTTTCCCGGGCTGCTATGCCCCACCGAGTGCCTGAGCTGGGCCCGAGACCTCGCCCGGACCTTCAACCAGAAGGATCTGAAGCAGCGCGTCACAAAGGACATGGTTGCCCTGGTCGAACGCGTCCTGGACAGCCCCGAGGACGAGCCGAGGATCGTGAACGGCCTCCTGGAAGAACTACGCGATCAGGGGGATGACATCACGGACTTCGCGGAACGCGCTGCACGCCGCTACGCCAGCGATGTGCACGCCCGTGTCGGCTTTCTCAAGCTGCTGCGGCAGGAGGTCGCATCCGGGCCCCGCCGAACGGACATTGAAACCCAGATCGTCAGCGCCCTGCTTGACGCCGCCGATGCCGACGTCAACGTCGGTTTCCGTCGTCATCAGCTGCTGACCCGGGCCGCGACCGAAGCACGGAATTGGGGACTGTCTGAGCTGCGGGTACGTGCCGAGTTGGCCCTGCAACAGACCGACCCGGGCTCCCTGGAATGGTCTCGGTTCCGTCGGGTGCTCACCCCTCCGCGGGGACTGTCCGCCGGGATGCGAGCACACATCGACGGCGCTGTAGACCTGCGGGACGCCCTGTGGCGAACCGCCCACGACGTCCATCCGGCGATGCGCGAGCACGCCGATGATGCGCACCTACTGGAACGTCTGCTGCGAATCCCGCGCACGCGCATCAACGCGATGGGGCCTGTCCAGACCTTCCAGCCCGTCGACGCCGACGACAACCATGCCGTCGCGTTGCAGGTCCTCGCGATGGACTTTCTCGGGCACCTCGCCGCGGATCAGCTCGACCGCATTCAAGAACGCTTCGTCCCCGACGAGGCCGAGCTGATCGGCGCCCTGGCCCACGACACCGTCCTGCCCGGGCCGCGGGCACGGACCCTGGCCCACGCCTTCCGGTACTTCTGGTTGGGGGAGTTCGACGCGGCAGCGTGCGTCGCCCTGCCCCAGGTCGAGCAGATCCTCCGGCAGCTCCTGCGCCCCCGAGTTCCGATCGTGTCTGTGTCCCAGGGGCGTACCCCCGGCACCGTCGAGCAACTGGGCGGCCTCATCCGCAGCATGCCGGACGCCGGGTATCCCGCGGACTGGAGTCGAGCCCTGAACCTTCTCCTCGCCGATCCCGACCGCGGGATGAATCTGCGCAACGACATCTGCCACGGATTGATCGACAGCCCACCCAAGCACCGCGTCGCACTCATCCTCCAGGCAGCGCTATACCTGCTTAGCTACGCCCACGGCCATCGAACCCCTGCGCCCCTCACCCAGCCCGCCCCCTGAACGGGCCCAGACAGACCGAGCTCGGCAAGGGGACAGGGGAGACGGGCGCGGCGAATCAGCAGTGCTGTTCAGCAGAAGCCCTTCGGCTGCACGTTCTCCCCGCACGCGGGATGCTGCGGACACTTCGTCGGGGCTGCCCGGCCGTCAGGCTTCGACGTTGATGCCGTAGTCGGTGGCCAGGCCAGCGAGGCCTGTGTCGTAGCCTTGTCCGACTGCGCGAACCTTCCATCCGGTCGTACGGCGATAGAGCTCCACCACGATGGTGACGGTCTCACCCGAGGAGAAGGGGTCCGGCGCGAAGGACAGCGGGGCTCCGGACGGCTGCGTGATGCCTGCTTGCCAGAAGGTGTACTGGCCGAATACTGCTGTGGGCTGTGCCTCGAGGTCGATGCTGACGATGACGGCGATCGCCGCGACGTCGTCAGGGATGGAGCCCAGATCGGCGGTGACGGTGTCCCCGCCGACGCGGACCCCGTCGTGGCTGGGGTGGTTGTAGAAGACGAGGTCGTCGTCGTTGCGCACTTTGCCGTTGCGGCTCAGGAGGACAGCGGACACGTCAACGGGTACGCCGGCGGCAGCGATGCGAATCGTGGTCGGCTCGGTGTGCAGGGCTGCGTTGGCTCCCTTCACCAGCAGGCGCGGCGTGCCGCCTTCCCCGGCGGGAGGCGCAGGGGCGGCGGGGGAGCGGGGTGCGGCCGGGGACGGGCCGGGGCAGGTGAGCGCGGCGAGAACGTGCTGGAGGACGGGCCAGCCTTCGGCTTCCTCACCTGGCCACGGCCAGGTCAGACGTTGGGCGCCGAACTCCTTGGCGGTGGGCGGCCGCCCGAATGCTTCCTGCAGCTGGAGGTAGCGCAGGCTCTCGGTGGCCAGGCGGCTGAGCTGCCACTGCCGTTGGGTTTCCTCCGGGTTGTTCACCCAGGTGTCGTGGTCGGCAGGCTTGCCCCCGAGCTCCTGGTACACGCGGCGGGCGAAGTCATAGCCGTCTTCAGCCAGCAGGCGGGTGGGCCGCTGCTGTGGGGACCGCGCCGGCTCGCCGATGGCTGTGCACAGCGCGCCCAGGTCGCCGCCCGTCCAGTGGTTGGCTGCCGCGGTGGCGAACCGGGCGAACTGGGGCAGCGTGGGAGGACGGCCCTTGGCGGCGACGACGCGGTGGTGCTGGTGAGCGACCTCCTCCAACTCGGAGCGCCAGCGGTGTTCCACGAAGGGAGCGAGATACTGATCGGCCCAGGCACGCCGGTGCCGGGTGATGAGGTCCCGCACCCGCTCGAAGCCTTCCCGACGCGTGCCGTGACTCATGCTGGAGGTGAACGTCGCCTGACCGTACGGCGTGTCGACCGTACGGTTCTCGCTGTTGGTGATTTCCTTTTCCGGCCCCAGGAACTGTTCGGACGCCTGCAGCTCACGGAAGAATTCAGTGTTGACGGGGCATCCGGCCGCCCGCAGGGCAGCCAGCGGTTTGCTGTAGTAGCGGTCGACACGATCCAACGTGGTGCGCGAGTAGGGGCCTTCGCACTCGAACCAGGCGGTCAGACCGACGCCGTGCCAGAACTCGACCGCAGGACCGAGAGCTTCGGCCATGGTCTGGTGCGGGCGCGGGTTGCTGACGATGCTGCCCGGGTGCCGCTGGAGCGTCACTGTCTCCCACAGCCGCTCCACCCGCTGCCGCAGATCGGCGGGCAGATGCTCCCGGTACGCCTGCGGGGTGAACCCTCTCTCGATGCGGGACAGCGCCATCAGGTCCTGATCGACCAGCCCCCACAACGACGGCATGCCCCGCGCCTGGACGGCGTGCGCCTGGTCGAACCCCACCCACCAGTCACGCAGGGCCGCAGCCCGCTCTTCCACCGGGGACACGGAAGTGCTGCCGCCGAGGAAGGCAGCGAGCATCGCATGCGCCTCGTCCTCCGCGATTCCCGCCGCGGCCGCCATGTCGGCCGTCTGGGCGGCCATGCCGACGTACAGACGAGGCTCGGGCAGCGCGGTGATGATCTCCTCATCCGGGTGTGGCGGGACCTGGAGATAGTCCAGCACGGCCAGCCAGTCGCCGCCGAAGTACGCTGAGGCGACGGGCTGGAGTTCCTTGGTGAGTACCCGGCGGGCCAGGGCGGTGCCCGTCTTGGCCTTCTTGGCGAATCCAGCCATCAGTGCCTGCAACCGCTGGATCCGGAAATGTGCGACGAACTGCGCGAGATCAGCGGTAGCCAGAGTGTCCAGCAGATCCAGGCGGGCCCGCTGCTGCCCGGCACGGTCCAATTCGTGCCAGCCGCCGCCGAAACGGAAGGCGTCCAGCGGGCCCTTGCCGATACCCAGCAGCCGGAAACGCTCCCCCACGGCCGTCCAGGACCGCTGCTGTTCAGTACGCGGGAAGATCTCCCCGGCCGCCCGTATCCGCACCGGCTGGAGCAGCGTCTCGAACAAGGGCACCAGCAGCGCCCACAGCAGCACCGTGTCCCAGCCCTCCACCGCGGTGAGACGGGCCGTGTCATCGGCGGCCAGCGTCAGGGCATGGGCCGGGCGTTCACGCAGCAGATGCGGCAGGTTGACCGCCCCCGCCTTCACCGACAGTCTTTCCGGCAGGTACCACGCGCCGTGTCGCTGCTGCTCCTGGACGTCAAATACGCGGGCGCAGCAGACTTCTTCGGCTCGGGTGAGAGCCGTCACCGTGCCGGTGTCCGGCACATGGCGCCCCCGGCCGCGGACGACGGTGGCAATCGGTTCTCCGGCCAGCCCTGCGGCCAGCAGCCTGGCTGCCAGCGCATCGACCTCAGCGAAGCGCTGCTGCATCCCGGCCGCCCGCTCCAGGGCGAGCGCCGCTTCGGGGCTGCTGTCCAGCATCTGCTGCCACCAGCGCGACGGGTTACTGGCCACCGGTCAGCCTCCGCATGTACTCGACGAACTGTTCAAAAGGCACCGGGGACGCGGTGCCCTGCGCATAGACGGCGTAGCGCTGGGCCATCAGCTGCATCTCCCGCTCGTCCCTGCGCGCCTCCACCCGGTCCAGTTCATGGACCACGCGCTGCTCGACGCGTCCTTGTTCGTACAGCACGAACGCGTCCATCCCACCCGGGCCCCCGCCGTCCCCCTGTGCCATGCCGTCTGGACTGGCTAGGTCCTCTTCCAGGGAGGCGGGGTCGATCGGCGGAACGTCCAGGAGCACAGCGGGGTCCATGTCGTTGTCCAAACACGTGGCCTCCAGGTGCTCCTCCAGGCCGAGTTCGGCATGGCAGACCACGTCCAGGTACTGCTGGTCGGCGGCCACTGACGGGTGGCGCAGGACGCGAACCCCGCGGCCGAGGAACTGGTAGAACTCGCCGAAGCTGCCATAGGGGCGGATCGGCACGACGACGGTGATCGGCGGAAAGTCGTAACCCTGGCCGAGCATCCGCAGCTGCACGATGCCCTGCAGGTCCCCGGCGTCGGACTCGAACCGACGTCGTGTGGAGGCGATCGTGGACGCGGGCATGCTGTGGTGCAGCGTGGCGCAGGCAATCCCGTACTCCTCGGCGATCCGCGCGATCTGCTCGGCATGCGCCTGGCCCATCGCCGCGAACAACACCCGGGGTTTGACGGGTGCCAACAGCTTGGCTTGCGCATCAAGACACGCCCGCGTCACCGCCATCACCTGCCGGATCGGGGCCTCGGACTGAGCGGTGATGCGGGCTATTTTCCGCTCATCGCCCAGCGCGGCCAACAACGCGTCCCGGCCCACGATCTGCTCGCGCCGTCCGTCCGGCCACACCGCCTCGTACACCGTCGATGCCACCTCGGGGGCGAACCGGTGCACCCGCAGGTTCTTCGCCGAGCCGTCCGCGACGGAGTCCACCAGCCGATAGCGGTAGACGACATCGGCGTCGATCGGCTTGCCGTCCAAGCGCTGAAAGCACGCCGACATCAGCAGCGTGCGCGCACCCGCAAAGTGCGCGAACAGCCGCTGATACGAGGCGCTGGCCGCGATGTGCGCCTCATCGACGACGATGAAGTCGACGTCGTCCGGCTCCAGCTTCGCCAGGAGATCCCCGCCACTCGCGCCGGTGCCCAGCGCATGAAAGTTCGTGACGAGGACGTCCGCTGCCAGCAGCTGCTCTCGGCTGACCCGGCTGATCTGCCCGTCATCCGCGTCCAGGACGAGCGTGGCCGGCGGGCGGACACCAGGCAACAGCGGTCCGCCAGCCAGCCCGTACAACACATTGCCCGGCACTCCCGGATCGAGCGCCTTGGCGAAGGTGCCGCGGATCACCGAGCCCGGCGTCACCACCAACGCCCGCTTCCTGCTGAACGACAACGCGGCCGCCACGCCCAGGGCCGTCTTGCCGGCCCCGACCGCCATCACCGTCGCCGCATGCCGGCCGCCGGAGGCGTAGTAGTTCGCGAGCGCAGTCAACGCCTCGTCCTGGCACGACCGCAACGGTGCCCGGTCCACCCCCGTGCGCGCATCGGCAAAATACGACCCACCCGACATTGGCTCGGATCGGCGGGGCGGATCAGCCGCCCGCATCGGATCGCCGGCCATGTCCGGCACCTCGACGCGCGGCACGGCACTCACCAGCGGCGCCAGGAGCGGATCCTGTCGCAGCAGCGCCTGCAACTGGGCCACGCAGCGCGCGGTGTCCACGCGCACCGCATCGTAGGAGAACCGCAGCACGGTCAGGCCGGTCGCAGCCAGATCGTTCTGCCGCAGCCGGTCGTAGGTGAACGCGGCCCGGTCACTGTGGAAGGCGAACCCGTCCAGCTCGACGGCCAACTGCAGCGTCTCACCCGCGATCAGGTAGTCCAGCCGGTAGCTCCGCTCCTCGACCGTGACCGGATACTGACTGTGCACCCGCGAGACGACCGATGCGTCCACGGCCGGCGTCAGCACCCACCGCAAGAACGCCTCCTCCAAGTAGGAGGCAGCCGGGATCAGTCGCTCCAGCCCCGCACTCATGACGATCCATCCTGTGCCGCGGCCTCGGCAGCCAGTGCCTGGACCTTCTCCTTCAGCCGGGCCGCCACGTCCTGGCCCTGCCCGAAACGGGCCAGCCGCCCCGCCAGCTCAAGCGCCTCCGCGAAGGTGCCCTCGCGCTCGAGCAGACCAATCAACCGGGGCACCGACGACACCCGCACAAATGTGTTCGGGGCAGCGGGGGCGTCGAAGGACACCGCCTGCGGGGCAGCCTCCATCAACTCCAAATCCAGCAAGGCGAACACCTCGAGCGCAGCCAGTGCCGCCGGTTCCCTACCGCGTGCACTCCACAGCCGATCCACCGCACCCTGCAGAACGAAGTGGTAGTCCATGGCCGAGCCAGGAACTTCCAACGCCTCCCACACACGGGCGATCAGCTCAGTGCCGCGTGCCTCGAACGGCACATGGCGACTGGCCGGTGTCGCGGACGTGCTGCCTTCGGAGGTCGGCCACATTGGCGAGCCGTACGACTCATCCGGACGAACTCCCGCCCCCGGCAACGCCTCACGCACGACCCCCGGGCTCCCGGAAAAGGCGATGCCAGGGATAGCCGCCATGCGCTCAAACCATGCCCCCATATTCCCCCTCATACGTGCACGAGCCAGCCCTCGCCGCGCGTGACTTCGGAGCCTCCGCCGACGACGACGCCCACGTCTACCACGTCCGGTTGTGAGCGGCCCGGGGCGCGTTGACACCGCGGTGACCTTTACAGCGCACGGGTGACCGCGGGCGAGCCGGGAGCGGTCCGGTGACCGGCCACGAGCCGCGCACCGTGGTCAACTACGCCCGGTCGCAACAACCTTGCAAGGACTTCCCGGCTACTGGGCCGCAACGCCTGCCGGGTGGCACCGCCGCGCCTTGCGCCCGGACCCGCACGGGCACGGGGCGTTCTTCGCGATGCTGCGCCCGGGGCCTTCGGGGCGCTGGGACGGGCGGCGCACCATGCTGGCGCCGCGGGTGCGCCACCGGGAAAGCGGCGTCGGAAGGTTGTCCATGTGCTCCAGCAGCCAGGGGCCGACGGCACCGAACGCCTCGTCGTTCGCCTCGTCCGAGAAGCCGCGGATCTCTTGTGCCGTGCCTTTCAGGAACAGTCCAGCGACCGTGGGGTACTGCTTGCCCTGGAACGCTTTCAGGCCCTGCAGACGGAAGACGTCCTTGGCGAAGGCGGCCCCGGCGACCAGGGCGGCACCGGTCACCACGTCACCGTCGTCGTGATCGTTCACGCGGTTGAACAGCCGTACCAGCTCGGCTTCCGCGTCGCTCAACGGCAGTTCTTCCTCGTCTGCGAGGGCCTTGGCGAACCGCTCCCGGACGCCCGCCGCATCGCGATACGAGAAGTCGTCCGCTCGCTGCGCCTGCTCGTAGTGCAGTGTGTAGACTCCCGGCTGCAGCCCCGACTCGTGCGCGAACACGCCGATGGTCTCGCGGAAGCCGGCGAATCGCATGACCTCCGTGCGGACCGTTCCCTTCCTGGCCTCGTCCCCCAGCCGCGAGCTGGGGGAGAACAGGAACGGGCAGACCTGTGCCGCATACAGCGCGCACACCTCGTGCACGGGCGCCTCCCCGCTAATCTCGGCAGTCGGCAACGGCCCGTCCTGCAGGATCACCTGCCAGCGCAGCTCGTCCCCGAACGGCAGGCCGCACACGGCGCACCAGTCGAAGGTCGCAAGCGCCAGCTTGCGCCGCTCACTGATCGCCCCGAAGTTCACCCCCGCGGCACTGCGCTCCACTGTCGCGATCACCGGGTAACCCCGACGGTCGCGCTTCAAGTGCTGCATGCGGCACGGCAGTTCGACCGTCTTCTGTGGTGCGTGAACCATGATCTTTCCCCCTGGTGCTCACTGACGTGACGCACTGGCGCTGCGTCGAAAGGAGGAAACGCCGTGTCACTTGAGTCAAGAAGCGCCCCGGAAGAACCAGGGCGCTCTGCCGTGCACGGTGTTTCCCGCCTGCCAGCCCGCAGGGCCTGGCCGACCCCGCAGCTGCCGTGGCAGCGCGACGCCCTGCAAGGGGCCGCACACTCCGGCGTCACGAAGTGAACACGACTCCTTCACGTTCTGTCCACTGGCGCACACCGCCCCCAGCCGTACGTCCACCCCACAGGGGAAGACCGATGCGCCCCCATCGGAGCCACACCAGCATCCAGACTCACGGCCGTTGCCCCGTCCCGCTCCAGTCCGGACACCGGATCAAACGACGCCGAGCACAACGCGTCAAAGCACACCAAGCCGGAACGCTTCGCGCACTGCGCGCACCACGCACACGTCACCAGACGGCAGGACGACGAGCCGAGCGACGGCGTGTTGACCAGACCGCACAAGAACTCGGCGCCAGCGGCCAACACCGGCCCCGCACTGGATACAGGGGAAGGGCCCGGGGGCAGGGCTCAAGACGGGGCCCGGGCCGCGGCCAGCACAGCCGCCACGGCACCTGCCGCCGCGCCCTAGCTTGCGGGCTGCGAAGCGGCTGCGGACACGGCTGCGACCAGCGGCGACCAGAGAGGATGCGGGCGCCCGGGCACGACGAGATGCGCGGTACGCCGTGCCCGGGTCAACACGACATATAGCAGCCGCGACCCGTCGGGGAACGGCTCCTGTTCGTAGCCGTAGAACTCGTCCGGCCCCAACAGGAGGATCGTCGTGTCCGCCTCGCGGCCCTTGGTCTGATGAAGGTTCATCACCTGGACCGGGCGCTGGCGCGGAGACAGGGAGCCCACCAGGGAGTCGTCGCGAAGCCGCAGAAGTTCCGTCGTCACCGCGGCGATGCTCTGCTCACCGCCGAACAGACGCAGCGTGCTGCGGGTGCGCGCTGCCGCCTGCTGCCAGGCCTCCCGCCCGCGGGAGGCGCCGATGCGGGCATAGGCTCCGGACACTACATCGGCCAGCTGACCCAGGCCCGCTTCCGGGCCGCCCCTCGCCGCACGCAGATCGTCCAAGAGCCCCATCAGCCGACGCTCCAGAATCGGGTTCGTGCAGTGCAGCATCTGCCCCGCCAGCGGGGGAAGTTGTCGGCCCCGGCGCAGGGCCGCGGTGACGAACACCGCCAGCGTCCTGCGCACCGGGGCGCTGTCATCGCCGAGCGCGAACTGGATCAGGCTGAGCTGGGCGGCCAGTGCTTCACCGTGCGCCTCGCCGAAGCCGATTTGTTCGTGGGGGAGTTGGGCCTCGGTCAGTGCATCGGACAGTGTCGTCGTGGCTGCGATGCCATGGGTGAAGACGCTGACGGTGTCCTTCTCGCGCCGGGCCTGCCGGACCAGCTCGAGGACCTCGTCGTGGCCCGTTCCCCGCAGCACAGGGGTCACACGCAAGCGGCCCGTGCCGGCGGCTTCGGCAACTGCCGGGTCAGCGAAACAGCGGGCGCGGGCAGCTTCGGCCGCCGCCGGCAGAACGCCACTGGGGTCGCGGTAGCTGGAGGCCGGGAGCTGGATCTTGCAAGCTCCCGGCAGCGCCATGGCGGCGTCGACGCGAGCCGCCGGGCTCACTCCGGGCTTGAAGCCGCCGTAAATGCTCTGATGCACGTCTCCCAGGAAGATCCGTCGTGCGGACGGCGCGATCAACTGGAGGAAGGTCCACTCGGCGGAGCTCGTGTCCTGGAACTCGTCGCAGATGACGATGCTGTAGCGCTGCGCGTAGTGAGCCGCGACGGCGGGCAGTCGCAGCAGATCACTCGCGGAGGGGATCAAGTCGTCGTAGACCAGGCCCGGCGGGGCGCCGGGAACGCGACTGTTGGCGCTGCTCAGCACCGTCTGTGGCGGAGGAAATCCGTGATGTGCGCCGAAGCCCGTGATGATCCGCCAGGCGAATCCGTGGAACGTCGCGACCTCGAGCCGCGGGCCGAGGCGTCCGATCACGCCCGCCGCCCGATCCATGATCTGTGACACCGCGGTGCGGGAGAACGACAGGAACAGTGCCCGCGTCCGCGCTGGCATGCTGCTGCGTACCCCCTGCTTCACGAGCTTCTGCCGGACGGCGAGCAACTGCCCGTCGGCGGCGTGGAGATGCTCACGGGCCGCTGCCACGGCGGTGACCGTTTTCCCGGTGCCGGCCCCTCCCAGCACCACCAGCGCCGGGGCCTGGCTGGAGATGACGCTGCGCTGGGCATCGTTCGGCTTGTAGATCATGCTTCGTCTGCCTTGGGTGCATCCCTGGGGACGGCCTGGGGGCGGGGCAGCGAAAGGAGATCGACCTGTTCCGGGCCGCGGTAGGCGGCGTTCGCCTGCGCGGCGAGCGTCAGCAGGACCGTCGCGATCACCGGCGGATGCGTCTTCGTCTCGCCGTACAGGGCGCTCAGGAACTGCTCGTGCAGCCCGTGCTTGTGGAGCACCTTGCACAGGTCGATGACCGCCCGCTCCTCGAGGCGTCCAGCCACCGGGTCAGGAATGCCATAGACGGTCAGTGTGGTGCTGGCCTCGGCGATGACGTCCAGGCCGATGCCCTCAAGCATCGCCTGCTCGATCGCCCCCGCAGGCAGCCGCACCACCGCATCACACGCCGCTCTGATCTTGTCGAGCTGCCCGCGGGACTGGGCGGTCTCCTTGTCCCGGTCCACGACCGCCAGGACACGAAACCCCAGCTGCCGGGCCAACTCGGCAACCCGGGGGATCTGGTCGATGCCTCCGTCCATGCCTGTTCCCGCCGCCACCAGGCGCACGCCGTGCGCCGGCAGCGGCAGCTGCTGGGGCGGGAAGCGACGGTCCACCATGCTCAGCACCGCAACGTCATGCGGGCCCTCGGTGATGGCGACGGTGGGCGAGCTAAGCGCGGCCAGCAGCTGGGTGTGCAGCTGACGAAACGCGACCAGCATCTTGCGGTCGGTCGGCAGCGTCAGCTGGTGATGGGTGCGGGTGCCGCCATGGCGGACCAGGCGGACCAACTCGGTCGGTTCGAAGGCACGCGCCGCCTCGGGACGTCGAGTCGAGAGCCACAACTGCCCCGACTGCGCACGCAGCACGGCAGCGAGGTGTTCCGCCGTCGCCGCATCGAGCCGGTCACCGAAGTCGTCGACGAGGACGAGCGCGCCCGGCACATTGGCCAGCAGCATTGCCTCGGCCACCGACAACACGGCGCCCGCGGTGCTGCCATGGCTGGTCAACGGGAGCAGACCGCTGCCGTCGAGGTCGGCCGCAGCCCTCAGACTGCGCAGCAACGCGGCAACAGACCCATCCTCCGCCATGAAGCCCATCTCCGCAGCGGAGACGGGCCGGTCCCCGAACCGGCCGCCGGTTCCGCCGACTGCCAGCACCGCATCGACAGCCTCGACCACCGCCGGATCGGCCGACAACCGGGCCACAGCCTCGGCGACCCCATCGCGCAGCACGTCGAACGCGGCCGCAGCCGCCTTGGGATCCCGCTCCTCGAGAATGCGCCGGAACGCCCCACCGGCACGCAGCTGCAACGGCGCCGCGGTGTCCAGTACGAGCACCGGCAGAGCCCGGCGCGTGGCAGCAGGAACCCTGGCGAACTGCCCCCGCGCCGGACTGCTGCGGGCCGGAAAGTACACCAGCGACTCCAGCGACTCGGCCTCGCTGTCATGGGTGAGCCGATACGTCAGACGCACGCACCAGGAAGCATCTGCGGGAACATCCACGTCCTGGCTCGCACAGCCCGACGGATCTAGCGGCTCCAAGAAGCCGTCGACCAACTGCTGCACATCGGCGTCGAAATCGGTGAGCGTCACCTCAACCTCCGCACAACGCAGCGCAGGAGACTCGGCGACCGGCTCTTCCTCCGGAGCCTGCTCCGCGGCCGAAGCGGACTCGGATCCGCCGTCCCCGACGTCCGGATCCGCGCTCCCCACTTGTTCCGTGTCCGCAGCCTCCTCGGTGCCACTGTCGTCGGTACGGCGCGTGCTGTCGAACAGATCGGTGAGAGCCGCCCCCCGGCCGGCATCCGGATCCAACACGCGGGCCAGCGCCGCCATGATGTCGGAACGCCCCGCCCGGGGCACCCCCGCCAGCAGCACATGATCCTTGGGGCGCAGATCCAGCCGCTCCCAGCCCCGAAACCCTGTGATCAACAATCGTGAAGCACGCACACGCCCATCATCGCCCGACAGAACAGGTGCTGACGAGGCATATGCGTATTTCCGTGTCTACCGAGATCCGCTGCGCTCCGACCTGCTCTGTCTCGAGCAGAGGCCTGCCGCGGCGGGTCCCCGTCTTCAACGACAACGGCACTGCGGCAGCCCTCACCCGGCGAGCAGCCGTCGTTACGATCACCGTGTGTCCATACAAATGATCACCTACATGATCTCGGCGGCCCTCGCGGTCGTAGGCGTACCCGCGGTTTACGTGCAGGCCCGCGCAGCCCGCCAGTCGGCAGTGGCCGCGGGACGGGCACAACTCGTGCATGCACGCAGGACAAGCCAGCACGAGGCATGCGTCGAAGTGCTGACGCGTGCCGACGACTTGAAGCGTTCCTGCGACCACAGCTGGAGCGCCGCATCCTGGCTGCACATGATCTATGAGGACGAGGCCAGCAACGAGGAGCCGGTCAGGGAGAGAGCCAGGGGACAGCGGGAAGAAGCCGAGCGGCGACATGATGAATCGATCGAACACGCCGATGAGGTGTACGAGCGCCTCCTCAAGGCGGTTGCTCGCCTGGGAACTGGAAGGCCCCGATCGGCTCATACCCCCAGCATCCCGGCTGGCCGACCTTGGAGACTTGCTGCAATTTCCAGGCCGGACCCCGGCTTTCGAAGAGGACGAACCGGTATGGGTGACGGATGACGAGCAACGTCCGTTTGCCTGGGTGACGAATGAATATCAAGTGGCCCGGAGCGCATTCGTTCAGAACACCCGAACCTAATTCAACAGCCTTTGGCAGCGGGCGCGAGCGCAGGGCCCCGTGATGCGAAACGATGAAGGCCGCTTAGCATTCATCGCTGGTCATGCTTGCGGAGCTGCCTCCGAGGCAGGCCCGACCGGTGGGTGGCCTTCGTATTCCAGCGCTGCGCGTGCCGCCCGGGTGAAAGCGTCCAGCCGACGTTCGAAGCGGTACTTCTCGTTGAACGCACGAGATCTTTGGATTCGTGCGCGACCGAGTTCGTTCCTGAAGTTCCTGACCTCGTCGGCGAAGTCGCCTGCCGCCGTCACCACGGCATCTGGTCCTGCGATGGCTACTGTGGAGCGGCGCTCGCGGATGTTCTCCCAAAGGTCATCGAACTGCTGGTGGAACTCCTCCTCGCGCCCGTACAGCGCGTCGATCAGATCTTGGCCGGCAGCGACGAACTCCGCGTAAGCCTGCGAGCGGGGCCCGCGTCACTCGGTGAGGCTCTCGAAGCGGCGTTGGCGGGCTGCTTCTGACTCTTGTGAGGTGAGCTGAAGGCGGGCGGTCCGAAGACCAAACATGCCTGTCGCGACTGCTGTAAGTCCCGTCAGCCCTCCACCGATTGCCTCTCCGGCCACGGCTGCTGTACCTGCATCCACGCATGATTCTTACCAGAGAACGATGAAGGCGCCCCGGTTTCTCGGTGGGCGACTGCGGGCGCTTCTCGTGTCCCGCCATCGGCGCGCGCGGTTCAGATCAGCGAAGGCTCAGCACGAGGCCAACTCCCTGCGGAGAGCAGCCGAGCCCCGAACCTCAGATCCCGCGCGGGACGCCTGGGGTCGAGAGGCGTCAGGTGCAGAACGACGTCGGTGAGGTCGGGTTCCGAGCTGGGCGCTGACAGGTCCCAAAGCCTGGAAGCCCTCGCTCTGCCCTTTGGCATGGCGAGCTATCCCGTCGGCCAGGCTGTTTGTCAGTAGCTCTCCGTACGATGCCGCCGAAGCGAGTTGCTGAGGGGTGGAGATGACAGCGGCCGGACAGGAATTGCTGAGCAAGGACCGGGGGAATCAGCCCCTCTGGGTATGGATCATGGTCTTGATGGCGCACGGGCGCAGCTGTGTGTACTGCGACGAGCAGCAGGCACAGACCCTTGAGCATGAAGCGCCGTTGGCGGGCAGGGCGGGACGGGACATCTGGTGGAACCTCGTGCCTGCCTGCGACCGGTGTAACAGCTGAAAGCAGAAAAGGTCTGCGGTTGAGTGGGCACGTGACATGAAGTTGCACCACGCGTACCCGAAGGCTGGCTTCGCTCGCCATACCCTTCCACTCCGGATTGTCGAGGGGATCAACGACCGTGTAGCCCAGGTACAGCGTGAGATACGCGATCCCGCGCGGCGCCAGTGGTTCGAGCACCACTACGGGCGAAAGCACAGTCCGCGGTTGCGTCGGCAGAAGCATGAAGAAGTCCAACGGTGCGCGGAAGGGATGGAGCGTTACCCCTATCCGCCGTGGGAGTCACGAGAGATCAAACCGGCCACGAGCCGCTGTATGCGCGTGCTGTGCTGCGGCTACCAGCAAGAGGACGCCCACCCGGAGTTCATCACCTTGGCCGAAGCCGAGCGCGAAGACCTGCGGCGTATGGCGTACGAGAAGGGGTGGTATCTCGGTGATCTGATCGGCAACTTGCTGGATCGGGCTGTCGAGGAATGGCGCCAGTCTCGGTCGGGTGGTCGCAGCGAGGAGGCATCCGGCGATGTGAACCGCGCCGCCTGCGCCCGCCGCCGACCCACGAACGGCGCGTTTCACCTGGCGTGGGCTAGTGCGCACCCCAGACTCGCCGGACGCGTGGCCCCAGCCCGGGTCGATCGCGTCCAACGCGCCCTGGGACGGCTCTCTGAGAGTCCCCACCCTCCCGCAGGCACCAGCCGGCCCTGTTCGTGCGCGAGAGCAGCCTCCACGGCCTGCCGCGCGGCAGCCCGCTGGTTCTTCAGCCACACCCCAACCGGGAACCCGCCCTCACCGACGGCACTGACCGGCGCCAGCAGATGCCCGTGCTCTTGCGCCCAAGCCCGGGCGACGGCGAGGCCTTCATCGAAGGCGCTGTCGTGCGCGTTCCACACCATGCCCAGCTTGTCCAACTGCCGTACCCGCTCACCCTCGAGCAGCTCCGCGTTGTAGTACTTGCGCTGATCCGCCAACCACACCCCCAGCGGAAACCGCGCAGGCGACCAGTCATCCGGCGTCACGTACCGCTGCGGCGCCTGCAGCACCTGCGCTCCGCTCTCCTTGAGGTACTGGATGCAGGCCTGGACGCCGCGCCGCCAGTAGGCGTTCTCCGGATCGATGATCCGCAGGCGGATGAACTGCGCGATCAACGCCGGATCCCGCGGCGTACTGAACTTCAGCAACTCCGCAGCCGGCCCACTGACCACCGGCTCGGCAACCTCGCCACCAGCAACATCCGCGCCGCTGTCGCCCTGCTCATCAACGGCGCCTTCGACGACTTCCTCCTGATCCTCATCCTGGACCCAACTCCCGCTGCGCACGCGGGGATCAGCGAGCGCCTCGATCGTCTCTGTGTCGTGCGCCCGCAAGGCTCCAAGAACCTTACTGAGGGTGCCATAGGAATTCGAAACCAGCATTTCCCCGCCTTCTTCGCCTGGACCGAGAAATACCGGAACGACCAAAGTGGCGAGCTTTCCCTCACCGGGCCGGATACGCAGAGCACGTCCGACCATTTGCACGATGTCCACCATCGAACCCCGCGCATCCATAAAAGCGACCGCATCACAGCGAGCCGTATCGACCCCTTCCCCCAGCACCTTCACGGACCCCAGAACCTGAACCGCGGCCTTCACCTCACGACCGTCCGTGCCCGGGATGAAATCCGAGGCGAACTCCTGCAACACGGCCTGCCGGTGGGAGGGAGGATGCTCGCCATACAGCCACTGCGCCCACACACGCCCCGGCGCTGGGAACCGCTCAGGGTCATCAGCGTGCAACTGCCCAGCAACGGCCGGCACCCCGGCCGCCATCGCCTCCGCCTCCGCAACCCGACTGTGGAACGTCAGAATCCTGCGCAACTTCTCCTCCACAGCCGCCGTCAGCAGCCCAGTCTGCAAAGCCGCCAACCGCGCACCCCGCACATGATCAGAACCCAACGGCTCGCCCTGCAGCGCCCGATGGACGTCCTCGTCGCGGATATCCACACAGACGACCTGATAGGGCGCCACGATCCCGCGCCGGATCGCCTCGGACAGCTTCAACTCATACGCCACCGGCCCGAAGAGCTCGCTGTCCCGATCCATGGAAGCAACCATGCGCGGCACCTCACCACCGGCCTCCCACACCCGCGGCGTCGCCGTCATATACAACCGACGATGCGCCGGAATCTGCTGCTGGTCATGCACCGCCGCCCACGGCTTACCAGCATCACCACTCGTCCGATGCGCCTCGTCGACCACGACCAGGTCCCAGACCCCAACCCCGGCTCCGTGCGCCCGCTGCAGCGTCCGCAGCCCCAGCGAGGCGTAGGTAGCAAACACGGTGACCTGCTCCAGGCCCCGCAGCCACAACCGCAACTCCTCCGCGCTGGTCGTGCACGGCACACCCTGACTGTCCGCGGCACTGAGCGAGCACACCCCCACCATGCCCCCACCACGGCCGCCGGCCCGCCACGCGGCGGCCGTCTGCATCAGCAGATCCAGCGTCGGCACCAATACCAACACCCGCCGCGCTTTCAGACGGCGAGCTGCCTCCACCGCCATCAATGTCTTGCCCGACCCAGTTGCAGAGACGACCTGCGCCCGCAGTCCCTGCGCCGGCATACAGCCATCGGCCGGGGTCTGAAGGGTCCTCAGAATCCCATCGACAGCTTCGACCTGATGTGGAAGAAGTTTCATTGCTGCCATTACGGTCTCCCGTGATAGATATGCTCGGCAGGGGTCAAGTCAGGGCCAGCAGGGGCGGTCGGTGGTAAGCATCCAGGCCATAATCTAGCCCGCTCGCCATGATGACACACACGGGATTGGGAGGTTCTCACCTTGTCCGATTCCGACCAGAAGCATGACGGATCGTCAAGAGAGCCTGCGCCACACACAGACGCACCGTCACCCCCACCGATCAGCCTGTGTAGCCAGCTGTTTTTGGCGGGACCGCGCGGAGCGTGGGCCTGCTAGGCCGGATCGCGGAGCGATCCGAGCCGTCAGCAGCGCGAAGCGGTGCTGACATGGCGTCACGGAGTGACGCCAACTCCCCGACGAAGTCGGGGAGTTCTTCCCGCGCGAAGCGCGGGAACCGCCGCGTAGCGGCGGCGCGTC